>JAQWFN010000105.1 GCA_029238785.1 Flavobacteriales bacterium
CTTGGTATGACAATGAGTATGGATATACCAAACAAGTAATGAGATTGGCAAAGTATGTTGCCAAAGTGAGACGTAATATCTACTACTAAATCTTTTCTAGACTTTTTATAGGCATTACTTGCTCTAATTGAAAATTAATAGGCGTCCCAAGAGTCAATTTTGGGGCGCTTTTTTCTTTGATTCTGAAATTTTGGCACCATGACTTCAGGAGCTTATACCCAAGAGGATCTTATTTAAAGGTTTATTCGTTCATTTTCTTGAGAATCAGAAACATTGTAGCTTACAGCTTGTTTTAAACGCATGAGTATCAGTCAAACCATTCCGCTTTTTCCTTTGAGTGTATTCTTGCTTCCTGGCGAAAAGATAGCTTTGCACATTTTTGAGCAGCGTTATCAAGAACTTCTAAAGCATGTCGAAGAAAAACAGTCCAACTTTGGTATTCCCTTTATTAGAGAAATTGGAGACTTGAAGTATGGTAGCTTAATGCGATTGGTAGAAGTCAAAAAGCGCTACATCAGTGGCGAGAGTGATATTATTGTTGAATGCGTCGGGCTGTTTAAGTTGGTGGAATTTAATCCTAAAGATCCTGAGTTCTTATTTCCTTCGGGAAATATCATTGAGCTGCAACAATACAATTCTTGGTCGGCAAGCGAAACGCTCCAAGAGGAATGGAATATTTTCCAAGAAACTTCTATGCCTCAAGGTACTCCGCTGATCACAAACCCCTTGAAAATGATGTCTGCCCTCGGGTCAAACTTTGAAGAAAAGTACAACTTCATACTCCTTGCTGATCGGGAAAAACAAGAACAAAAAGTGCTTCAACTTGCAAAGTATCAACGACTAATTCAAAACCAAGTGGCTCAAGTTAATCGAGGCTTCTTTCCAAATTAAAGCACCCCTCAAATCAAACAGAAATAAGATCTAACTAGCCAAGCTTGAAGGCCGATGAAGTTTTCGTTCTAAGAAAATTCCTGCGGAAATTAAGGCAGCTAAGCTCAATAAGACAAAAGGAATATTTGATGCCCCTGGTCCATTTTTGCCATCATCATGGATGTCAAGCGCAAGACCAAGTCCTGTTACAGCTCCTTCCCTTCTCAAGTATTGTCCTAATGGCTCCTTGGTATTTTCATTGTAGCCGGTTAAAAAGGCAAGTTCTTCTCGTTCTAAGTCTTGTCTGGTTTTGAGCTCTTCCATATATCGTTGCCCAGCATCGCAACTCATATTGCCACTAGCAGGATGTGTCATGATATAACGGCATTGAAAACGTTCCTTATTTGGAGTAACCTGAAACTGCAAATCACTAGGAAATTTGTCTCTAGTGTATCTCACATGAAGACGGGTAAAGAAAACATTTGGATTATTGCTGGTATTCACCCAATCTAATCCCGCTTTAGAGAAATCAACTAAAACAGGAGGCGGACCAACACATGGATCACATTTCACACCAACTTGTGGACTAACATCCCAGGCGTATTCGAGGAATACTCCTTTCTGATTGTTTTGATGATAACTGCGATCAAAAACACGCTTGTAGAAGTCGCCAAAAACAGGTTCAACCGACAAAGGAATGTTGCGGTCTGTTGGCATTTTGATGGTTCTGTAGTTGGTACATTCAACCCTCCCTTGTGGAGTAAATGCATAAACGATCAGGTCTTGAGCTCCTTTCGAATTGGCCATCCCGAGGCGAATGGGCAACATGAATTTCGGACTACTATAAGAAATCTGGATTGGTGATAAATACTCCCCTTGTGGCATTTTATTCAGGTTCACTTTAGCAACAAAAAATTTCATGTTCGACTTGATGTAAGGTTCTAAAACTTCCTTAGCTTGAGCGGGGATATCGTAATCATTATCCTCCAACCACTGTTGTAAGCCCTGAGACTCGCTTGCGCTTAATAATAGAATTTCATATTCACCCACCTCATAGCGGGCTTCAATGGTGACCTTGTAATCAATGGCATCTTCTGTAAGCATGTCCATACGCATATTTAAGGAAGGAGCATGGGATTCCGCAATAGAGTATGTCAGTTCTATTTCGGGTGCACAGGGGTTTTCGTCGTAATATTCTACCAACCTTGGCGCACTATACTTGTCTAGCGTTTCAAATATGGAACGATCGACGATCTTAATTTGGTGCTCTTGCAGAACCACAGGAACAGGTATTACCATTGCAAAATCCCTAACGTTACCTTTAAAATCATTCGACATTGTAACGGTGGTAGAGTTACCATTGCGCACCAGTATCACTTCTGATTTGTTGTTGAAGAGCTGACTTCCCGCTGGAGCTACATAAAAGCCACAGAAGGCCAAGCTGCTTAAGCTCAAGTGCGAGGTGAATAAAAGTAGAAGCGCTTGTGCTATTAATTTGTGTGTTCGTTTCATAGTTTGATGATTTGATTTGTTGATGAAATTGATTTCTGCCAAGAGAACTCGATAGCAGGGAAATATTTTCTGAAGAGGATGGAAAGCGGACTAAGCCAAAACAACACCCACATCGGCGCTGTAGCCAGATAAGTCGTGCGAGCCACAATAAATACACCAAGCGCCAAGAGTAGCGCCCATATAAGTCTAGCCTTTGGTGCTTGGGGCGCCGTTTTAGGGTCGGTAATCATGAAAAAGGTGAACAAAAGCAAGGATCCATTGCTGAGGTAGTGAAGCAAAACATCACCTTCCCAGCCCAAATAGAGCATCTTATACGCTCCTTCCAGTAGGGCCAGAGAAAGAAGAAAGTAAATTGAAATATCAAGGCGACCTACCTTCAACAAAACCATAAGTGCCGCCACTGAAAAGAACACAACTAAAATCAAACTATTTCCCCACTGGCCGGGTGAAATCCACGCTTCGCCACTCAAAAAAATAACGACAATGATGCCAAAATTCGCGGGATTGAAAATGTGCCGACCTTTGTACTTAAAGAGTTGTTTTGAATAAATCGCTAAGCCAACTGCGAGAACTGACAGAAGCGGATTGTTTGAATGAAGTAAAAGGCAGATTCCCAAGGCTGAAATGAGATTGCTCTTCCACTGTTGCTTCGGTGCATTGACGAAGTGGTTCACCAAAGAAAAAGCCAAGGCACTTGAGATTGTCCAAAAATAATGAGCAGAATACTGTCCCCATTGCAGTTCCAATAACCCATAGCAGAGGAATGAACTTAAAAACAGAATTTGAAAATGTCGGGCATCTTTTAGAAAGGTCAGAAACAAGTGAGGCAAAGCTATCATGTGCGTGAATTTGACAGCCCGTACACTTATGTTCTTAAGAGGTTCATCAAAATGAAAAAAAAAAAAACACCGCTGGCTTTTAAACCAACGATGTTTTTCGCTTTAGTCAACTATAGTAGTAGTATCTTCTATGCCGACGTTAGATGTAGGATATGCTTCTTTTACCCTTTTCTGAAAAGAAAGGTTACGTCTTTTAAAAAATATCTTGATGCCTTTATTAAAAACGAATAGTTTTGCAAAAACACTTAGCATGAAAGGTCTTTATTTTCTCTTTTTCGTCTTGATGATTGGTTTAGGTTCTTGCACGGGTTGTAACGAAGAGTCAAACACGGAAGTAACTACACAATCTAACCCTCTTAAGCTTGTTGAGGATCCATATGCCGACCTCGAACGCTTGAGTTCAGAACAAGTAGATCGAATTGTTGCTAGTTTAGATACCTTCTTTTTGTTTTTGAATGAAGGAAAGTTTGAAGAACACCTGAGTATGATGTACCCACTTGTTTGGGAAGACAGTCAAAGTCTTGTTTCTTATGCTGGATATTTGAATGAACTTCGAGAAGGTGGCCTCGTGAACTATTCTGATGAACATAATTTGAACTACGTTTCTCCTATTGTCCTTGATACCATTACAGGAAATGAGCTTGTATTGATAGAGTTTCAATCAAAAATGAGAGTATATGTAGACGAAAAGGCTTATCCAAATGGCTTGTCTATAGAAGGAGGGATTAGAACAAGGTATGGTAATGATAACTATGAATGGCTTGAAGAAGAGCGAACGTATTATGTTGACGCACCTTCAAAAATGTATGTTTTTCTGAATGAAGACCGCACGGCATTTTCGTTTCTGAGTGAACAATACTTGTACTCTCCTCAACTTTCTGGTCTTCTAGGATATTATACCGTTAGAGAGTTAAAAATCTTTGATAAAGATCGTCCATAGTTCTATTCATCCCCTCCAAAAAAGTCGCTAGCACCAAAGCTTAACATCAGGCTATCAATAACCTGTTCCATTCGCTCTGTGTTGATTTTCATGTATTCTTGATCAACTATAAAGCGATTTTCACTAATTGGCTCAAGCTTAACTTCCTTAGCTAACAACTTCATACGCATTCCATATTGTTCCAATTCATAGCCAAGAAGAACGCCATCAACATCCTTATACTGGGTATACCAATTGGGCTGGTTTAGTGCGATTTCTTTGGTATGGTAAAGAATCACCGGAGGAACGCTGTCTATATTAAAATGGGCAATGGTTTTGTCGCAAAGGAAGCCCGCAACAGAATCCTTCTCTCCCGTGGGTTCCAGGCGCATACTAGGCATGTTGGCGATATACTGAAAAACTTGCTTTTCATTAAGTTCCATAGAGTACCTCTCCTGAAAAGCTTTAAGGTATTGCGAAAAAGTACGCTCCTTCTCATTTGCAATGAACTCCGTGGAAACAATCCCTCCTAGCGATTGCAGGATACTATGGGTTTGTTCATTTTTAAATGTCATTGTCATCTCTTCTGGAAAGACGTTCAATAAAACTTTGTTCTTTACGTAAGGAAAAGTTACATCGTATGTGATGCTTCCTTCGATTGATTTTTCAGATGATCCTTCACAACTTGTAAGGATAAAAAGCACTGATAGGCATAATGATATCAGCACAAGAATCGGAATTCGTTTCATGTATTGCGGTTGTCGGCATTTCGAAAGTACAAGCTAAAATGCAGGAAAATGAAATTCGTTAACAAAGTTATCCAACCATCGCTTTGGATAAGTCACAACTTCATTACTTTTGCGGCAAGCACAGTGTATGATTGAACTAAGGATAAAAGACGAGTTTTCGCCATTAGAGGCGGTAGTTTTGGGTACTGCTAAAAGTAACGGTGGAGATCCCACCTACGAAGAGGCTTATGACCCCAAGTCGAAAGAGCACATCAAAGCAGGCACTTTCCCCAAAGAGCGTGATATGGTGCCCGAAATGGAAGCCTTTGCAGAAGTTCTCGAAAAGCATGGAGTAACGGTCTATCGTCCAAAGGTGATTCAAGATTACAATCAGATCTTTACAAGAGACATCGCTTTTGTAATCGATGAAACATTTGTCATTACCCAAATGCTTGAAGAACGCTCAAATGAAATTGATGCGATTCAGGATTTTATTGATCAAATGCCAGAAAATAGTGTTGTGCGCATGAATGGCGACGCTTATCTTGAAGGTGGTGATGTTATGCCTGTTGACGAACATATTTTTGTAGGGTATTCAGAGCTAGAAGACTTCGAGAATTACACCGTGGCACGAACCAACCCCGCCGGCTTAGCCTTTTTGCAGAAGCAATTCCCGAAAAGGAACATTATTGGTTTTGAACTGAATAAGTCTGATGCTGACCCAAGAAAGAATGCACTTCATCTTGATTGCTGTTTTCAGCCTTTGGGTCTTGGTCACTGCATCATTCACCCTGAAGGATTCAAAAATGCCGAAGACGTTTACTTTATCAAGAATTACTTTGGCGAAGAGAATTGTTTTGAGATACATGCTGATGAGATGTATGAAATGTGTTCTAATGTGTTCAGCATAAAGCCAAATGTTGTTGTTTCAGAAAAGAATTTTACGAGATTAAACCAATGGCTCGAAGAACAGGGATACACTGTTGAGCTTGTTCCATATCAAGAAATATCAAAAATGGAAGGTCTATTACGCTGCTCTACCCTGCCCTTGAGGAGAGCAGACACTTCCAAATAATCTTTGACTACATGCCAAGGCAAACTACTTCTACACTGCTCATGATTAGCCCAGTGGGTTTCAGAATGAACGAGCAAACAGCGGTAAATAATTATTACCAAAAAGTACTTGACGGATTAAGTCCGGAAAAAGTTAATGAAGCCGCAATTCAAGAATTTGACAGGTTTGTGAGCGTTCTTGAAAGCAAGGGCATCAGCGTGATTAGCATTCAAGATACGGCCAATCCTGATACTCCAGATTCAATTTTCCCGAACAATTGGGTTTCCTTTCACCACGATGGTAGAGTGGCGCTTTATCCCATGTTTGCGGAAAATAGACGACTAGAAAGGCGAGAAGATATTTTTGATGATTTGAAAAATCACTACGGTTTTGAAATCAACGAAATCATCGACTTTACTGAGTTTGAAGACCACAACAAATACCTGGAAGGCACGGGCTCGATGATTTTAGATCGTTACAACAGAATTGCCTACGCAGCAATTAGCGAACGAACAGACAGGAGAGCTTTTGAATTGTTTTGTGAGGTGTTTGATTACGTAGGTGTTGTTTTCGAGGCCTTTCAAAGTGTTGGTGATGAGCGAAAGCTAATTTACCATACCAATGTGATGATGTGCATTGCTAATCATTTTGCTATTGTTTGTCTAGACGCAATTGATGATGCTGAAGAACGCGAAATGGTAAGCCAAACCATTCGCGATTCAGGCAAAGAGATCATAAGCATTTCTGAGGAGCAGACCCAACGATTCGCTGGCAACATGTTGGAAGTGGCTAATTCAGAAGGAAAATCCTATTTAGTGATGAGTACCTCTGCCTTCGAGGCGCTGAACACTGAACAAAAAGAACGAATTGAAAAACATTCTGAAATCATCCACAGTAGCTTGGATACTATTGAAGCTTGTGGAGGTGGATCGGCACGCTGCATGATGGCCGAAGTGTTTTTACCAAAAATATAGTCGAAAATGCGTATTGAAAACCACTTGGCTGAAAAAGCCAAAGCTGCTGTATTGGCCTTGTTTAATGAAGAAGTTGGTGATGGAGCGATTCAAGTTCAAAGAACAAGAAAAGAGTTTGAGGGTGATGTTACCCTAGTGGTATTCCCACTTTCTCGCATGGCTAAAATGAAACCCGAAGAAACGGGGGAAGTTCTTGGTCAGTGGCTTTGTGATCATGTTGAAGAGTTCGTTCGTTTCAACGTAGTTAAGGGCTTCCTGAATATTGTTGTTGCCGATGATTTCTGGATTAAATCGTTCACTGAAGCCTACAGCAACAAACGTTACGGCTTAGCCCCTGCCGCTTCAAAAGGCAAAGTGATGGTGGAGTATTCTTCACCAAATACCAATAAACCATTGCACCTTGGTCACCTCAGAAATAACTTTCTCGGTTACGCTGTGTCGCAAATATTAGAAGCCGCTGGATATGAGGCGGTGAAAGTTCAAATCATTAACGACCGTGGTATCCATATTTGCAAATCCATGTTGGCTTGGCTTCGTTTTGGTGAAGGTGAGACTCCTGAAAGTAGTGGTTTAAAGGGCGATAAGCTCGTAGGTAAATACTACGTGCGTTTCGATCAAGCGTATAAAGCTGAGATTGCCGAACTAATAAGTCAGGGTAAAACTGAAGACGAGGCGAAAAAAGAAGCCCCCATCATGCTAGCGGCCCAAGAGATGTTATTAAAATGGGAAGCAAAAGACCCTGAAGTATATGCCCTTTGGGAAAAGATGAACGCTTGGGTATATAAAGGCTTTGAAGCTACCTACCAGGAAATGGGGGTTGAGTTCGACCAGCTATATTACGAGTCGAATACCTACCTCAAAGGAAAAGAAGTTGTTCAAGAAGGACTTGACAAGGGCGTTTTCTATCAACGAGAAGACGGTTCTGTTTGGTGCGATTTGCGCGAAGATGGATTGGACGAAAAGCTTGTTCTCAGAAAAGATGGTACGGCGGTATATATGACCCAAGATATCGGGACTGCCATTCTTCGTTTTGAAGATAATCCAGGACTTCAATTTCAAGTGTATACAGTTGGTAACGAACAGGAATACCATTTCAAAGTGTTGTTCACGATTCTTGAGAAACTTGGTTTTGAAAATGCAAAGCTGAACTACCACTTGAGCTACGGAATGGTGGAGTTACCCGAAGGGAAAATGAAATCTCGTGAAGGTACTGTGGTTGATGCAGACGACCTTCTAGCTGAAATGGCACAAGCTGCTGAAGACATTGCAAAAGAGCAAGGGAAGATGTCAGGACTCACACCAGATGAGCAAATGGCAACGTATAAGATGGTTGGTTATGGTGCTTTAAAGTACTTTCTTCTAAAAGTCGACCCCAAGAAAAGCATGATGTTCGACCCGAAAGAATCCATCGATTTCCTTGGAAATACTGGTCCGTTCATCCAATTCAATTACGTAAGAACACTCGCGCTATTGCGTAAGTTTGATGATGTAATTGAACCGAATTTCGAGCTGGATGTGCTTTCCGATGGGGAAAAAGCATTGATTAAAAAAATCTATGGCTTCCCTGAGGTAATTGAAGAGGCGGCCACCCAGTACGACCCCTCTCAAATTGCTAATTACTGCTTTGAGTTGGCAAAAGAATTTAGTAGTTTTTACCAGAACTCTCCAATCATGAACGAGGAAAACAAAGCATTGAAAAACATGCGTTTAGCCCTCTCGAGTAAAACAGGAGATGTGATTAAAACAGGAATGAATTTACTTGGTATTCAAATGCCAGAACGCATGTAAGCATGTCGAATGAAACATTGATTATCGAAGAAAGAGCAAGAGATATTGGCGACTTTTTAGTTGGTAGGCTCCTCCCCTTTCGCAAGAAAAGAATGATTGGCCTCTTTATCTTCATTGATCATATGGGCCCTTCAACTCTAGGTAATGGTGTTTTCATGGATATTGGCAATCATCCGCACATTGGTTTGTCTACACTCACCTACCTTTTTGAAGGAGAGATTGAGCACAGAGACAGCCTTGGAACCGTCCAATGAATTACCCCAGGTGATGTAAATTGGATGAATGCCGGAAGTGGCGTAGTTCACACAGAACGAACTCCCGAAGATATTCGCCGCTCGAACCATATTCATACAGTGCATGGTTTCCAAATTTGGGTGGCGAACGCTTTAGAAAAGGAAGGGGATCCAGCTTTTTTTCATCATAGTCCGAAAACTGCACTTCCTTCTTGGGAAGAAGATCACGTTTCTTATCGATTAATCGCTGGAAAAGCTTTCGGCGAAACTAGTCCTGTTCCTGTCCACTCCGAGTGCTTCATGATGGAAATAAAAAGCCGCAAAGCCAAGAGAATCAGCACAAAAGGGAAACTAAATGGCGAAATTGGATGGTGCCTTGTTAAAGGAAGTGTAAAGGCCTGTGGTGAAGAGATCAGCGCTGGAAATTTGCTTTACAGTAAGCAAGCCGACCATTGTGAAATTGAAATCAGTGAAGGGGCTCACCTCCTACTGTTTGGGGGAAAAGCTTTTGAGGATGAGCGTAAAATCGATTGGAACTTTGTAGCTTCAAACGAAGCATTGATCCGAAACGCCAAGGAACGTTGGAAAAATAGAGAAATGCCTCTGGTTAGTGGCGACGATTCTTATGTTCCTTATCCAGGAACTTAGTTCACATTGAAATAACGTGTTGTTTCTTGATTGCTTGTTTTAAAAACAAAGGAGCATTTTCCACTCAAAGAGGTGTTTTGAAGATTTACCTCAATGTTTTGTTCTCCGGAACCCAGTTCTGGTTTTTCTTCAGAAAGTATCAACTCTCCTCTTTCATCAAAAACCTGCAATGAAATGCTTTCTTGTTTAGGTAGATAACAAAATATCTTGAGAACACCGTTTTGTAATTCGAATCCCTCACCAAGAAGCTTGGCATAAGCCTCGTTGAGTTGACCTCTTTTCAGGAAAGCCATCATTCGTTTAAGCAAGACAAACACCAAGATCAGTATCAAACTAACCATCAAGGTGTTTTTTAATGTTTCAAGATCGAACCTCATAATTATAGTGATATCACCCCTTCAATGGCTGAAGCAGCAGTATATCTTTCAAAAACTTGATCAGTATTCATCACCATTTCTCTAATGGTAACACTCGTGTAATTGCCATTCTTGGATAAACGTTGGCGGTATTCTGCACTTTCTCCAAAAATAGTGTGGAGCTGCTTTATTTTTTCCTCATCAGAAGGGACTACAAACTTGAACATGAAAACAGAAGGCCAAGTATGGTAATCTTCCAATTGCTTTCTGAGTTTATCTAAACGCTCTTTACTATCCATAAGACAAAGATACGAAGTGAAAAGCGCTATTCGCAAGTCTATTTGGCTTGAGAATCACAAAAGATTAAAAGCCGGGCATCAATCAGAAAAAAAGAAAAATCGAAAGCTTTCATCAGAACATAGAATTTGAACACGAGCTGATTTTCAAATTTTGATGAACCTTTTAGAAAACAAGGTGTACAGCTAGAAAAATAAGTAAATTCAAGGCATGAAAAAATTACCTTTCATACTCGCGATTATTGGTTGGTGTCATTTTACCACAAGCGCTCAGGTAGCTCGTGATGACGCTCGTTTGTCCACTAATTGGTCTTTTGAGGTTCAAATGAATCCGCAAAATGATGTGGCGTGGTTGAACCTATTTGAGGAAGAGCGAAATCAGTTGGAGCGCTTGCACGACAAAGAACTCAGCATTCTCGAATTCAACAAATTAAGTACTACGCAAGAAAACATTTCGCATGCTGTTCCTAACAGTGGCGCTGATCTTTATGCCCAGTTTATCCTCTCTAAATTCAGCAACTCAGCCGCCATAGAGCAAGCGGTAGAGATTTACCCCAACAACCTTTTGGTGAGAGAACAAATGGTGAATAATTGCATCGTCAAGCAAAGTGCTGAGCTTGAAAAGCATTTGAAGAAAGAATATGATCTAGCGGCTTTCAGCGAGAGCGAACTGAGCTATGCTCGAAACCTCTTGATGAGTGTTGAAGAACACGGACTATTAATTCTCAATGCGGAAGAAGACGCTCATCCTCTGTGGTATCTGCAGTATGTTATGAAAGAGCGCCCAGATGTTCAAACGGTCTTGCTCGACTTGCTTCAAAACGAAAGCTATGCCAAAGAAGTGGCTTCTAACAATGGGATTTCAGCCAATGAGCTCCTTGATAAAACCAGAAGCAAGCAACTGGAGACACTACTTAAAAAAAGCACAACACCGAGTCATCTCGCCCTTACGACGAGCAAAACAAGCATTCAGCTTTTGGCCAAGAACCTCTATGTAGTCGGACTCTGTTTTCGTTACACCGAAGAGAAATCCTTTCAAAATATGGCACTCTTAGATAGCCGTTTTTCAACGTTCTCTTTAAGTCATATGAACAGCGGAGAAGCGCTGAACAAGAACTACCTCTTCCCCATGATCACGCTCAGAAATCATTACAAATCTGTGGGTAAGCCGTATGCGGAAATGGAAGCCAAAATACTGACGCTAGCAGCCCAATTTGGCCTCACGAACTTGGTTAAAAGCAACTTCGACTGATCTTGGGATTTTTCAAAACCTCATATAAAAACGAGAGCGACGAAAGACTCATGGAACTCATTGCTGATGGCAAAGATCAAGCTTTCAGTGAGTTATATGAACGCTATGCCGATAGATTGGTCAACTACTTCTATCGTATGCTTCGAAAAGACCGAGAGAAGGCTGAAGATTTCATGCAAGAGTTATTTACTAAGATTATTACGAAACCTGAACTCTATCAAGCGGGAAGAAATGTGCAGACTTACCTTTTTAGTATTGCCAACAACATGTGCAAGAACGATTATCGAAGCCATGAAGTTCGACAACGAGCAGCGGAAGAATTAAAGCACACACGAAACCACTATGAGCCTGAACAAGCTTCACAAAACATAGATAAAAACGCCTTTGACGATGCTTTAGAACAAGCTTTAAGAGCCTTGGACGAAACCAAACGCAGCACTTTTGAAATGCGCTATCGAGATGAATTGAGCATTAAAGAAATCGCTGAAGTCTTCGATTGCAGTGAAGGCACAGTAAAATCGCGCCTGTTCTACACGCTTAAACACTTGAACCAGTCATTAAAAGCTTTTGAAGGTTCTCTAATTACCATAATGTTTGTCCTTATTCAAATAATACAGCCATGAGCCCATTCGACTTCAAATACGACCCCGAAGATTTAGAATCATTGCTTCTTCATAAAACCTTTGGTGAACTTTATCCCGAAGAACAACGCTTTGTGCTGCAATACATCGATTCTGAGGAGGAATACAACAGCATGAGAGCCACGCTGCTTACCATTCAAAGCAATGATGATTCTCCTCAAATTAGTGCACGTCCTGAAAGTAAAGAACGTCTAATGGAATTGTTTTCAAAACAAAATCAAACGTCTGCTTTTAGAATATGGCTGAACTCAACTTTCCTTCCTCTTCTTGCACCTAAAAACAGAAATTTGGTGATTTCTTTTGGGGTGATGGCCGCTTTGGTATTCTCTGTTCTTTTACTTCGTGAAGATGAATCTTCTGCGCGATTGGCCATGTTGAATGAAAAAGAAACAAAGGATATAGCTTTCCCAGAACAAGTCAAGGAAATGCCGTCTGATACAAATTTAGAGCGTTCTTCTTTAAATGAATCTGAGGCTGACAAGGCAATTGAAACACTTGATGAAGATGCTACTAAATTAGCACAAGCAAGAGAATCTATTGATTTAAAAGAAGACGCATTAGACTTTGACAAAGAAGAACTTATCGCAAATGAAGCATCTCCAACAAATGAAGAAGTGAGCGA
Organism: Flavobacteriales bacterium; assembly: GCA_029238785.1. GTDB lineage: Bacteria > Bacteroidota > Bacteroidia > Flavobacteriales_D > Sanyastnellaceae > CALKGK01. The sequence goes on from JAQWFN010000105.1 coordinate 12,733, forward strand.
TGAAATGGCCGATGTTCTTGAAACCGGCAACGCAATAGCCTTGAGTGAGGACATTCAAATACGCAGTGTTGATTCAGACGTGGCAGTATCTAAAGTACAAGCTGAGTCCATTACCTTATCTCTTGATGAAGTGAGCGTTCAATCACACAGCCCAACTTCATTTAAACTGAGCGATCAAGGAAGCCTATTCAGCATCGACGCATCCATTGAAGCAAACTTAAGTGTGAACGTTAAAAAGAAATCTAACTTGATAGAAAGCCTATACACGGCTTACTAATCATACATCTGTTTTCAATAAGAACTAAATGCCAAAAGCTATTCTTCAGATACATTTGGGTTTCAAATTTTAAACAGATGATTTATCGCCTACTTAGGTTCATTTTCAGACTAACGCTTAACGCCTATTTCAGAAGAAAGCGGATTACCGGACAAGCAAAGGTCCCAAATGATGGTCCGCTTATATTCGTCGCCAACCATCCTTCTGCCTTTATGGACCCTATTGCTGTTGGCTTAGCTGTTAACAGAGACCTTCACTTCATCGCCGCAGGTGAATATGTTGGAACTGGTTTGAAGGCCAAGTTCTTCAAGAATCAATTGCACATGATTCCCGTATTTCGTCCAAGCACCATGCCCGGCGATACGCACAAGAACAAGGAAATGTTTGAGCAGTGTTACAAGCATTTAGGTCAAGGAAAATCGCTACTTATTTTTCCTGAGGGGAATAGCATTACCGAGCGCCGACTTCGAGAATTAAGAACAGGCGTGGCAAGAATGGCCATTGGAGCTAGTAAGGCCAATCCCGAAGTGAAAGCCGTTCAAATCGTACCTGTTGGGTTGAATTACAGTGATCCGCATGAATTTCGGAGCGACCTCTATGTTCAAATTGGCGACCCCATTGCCATTGATGACTTCTTAGCCATGTCAGATGAACGAGAGGCCGTTCGATCATTAACCGACCTCGTGAGTAGTGAACTTCAAGCCACCGTATTGCACAACGAAAAAGAGCATTACGATCATTTCTTAGAACAGGTTGAACGCATTTATCAGCCTCATTTAAGGGAGGTCATGGGCCTTAACGAGGATGATCTTCAAGGAGGGCATGTTATCCAAAAAACCTTGATTAGTGCACTCAAGCATTTCGATCGCCATCAACCAGAAAAAGTCATCGCCCTCAAAACAAAAACCGAGACCTACTCTAAAAACTTGAAATCACTTCAACTGAACGAGGAAAGTTTAAATGAACTCAAAATTGGTAACAAGGCGTATGAAGCCATTGGGCTTTTGTTGCTCTCACCACTATTCATCCTTGGATTTTTACTTAATGCCCTACCCTATTTCCTGGCCCGTGTGATCGTTCAAGCATTGAAAATTCGCGATTCATTTTTGGGCAGTTTGGCCATGACCATCGGTGCTTTCAGCTTTTTGATTTGGTATATCGCTGGGGGCCTTTACCTCGGGTTCAATACCCCACTTTCTTGGTATGCCGCAGCAATTCCTTTCATCGCTTACGGATTGGGCATCTTTGCTTTGAAATTTGGCGGACTAGCATCTCGGTTTGTACTTCGCAGAAGGTTAAGACAACAACTTCAAGACGATCAAGAAAGCGTAATCAAAACCCTTCAACTTCGTCAAGAAATAGTGGCAGATTTAGAAGAATTGCGATTGGCTTTTATCGACGATGAAGAACTTGAGTCTGCACAAACAAAATAAAGCTGAAATCCTGCCCTTCGTTTTTTATCTTTGTGCTCCAATTTATTAGAGTAAACGCATGTTTGAAAATTTACAGGATAAGTTTGACCGCGCTTTTAAAGTGCTAAAAGGTCAAGGTCAGATCACCGAAATAAATGTAGCTGAAACGCTTAAAGAAGTTCGTCGTGCCCTATTGGATGCCGATGTTAACTTCAAAACAGCGAAAGAGTTCACCGCTAAAGTGAAGGAAGAGGCGCTCGGACGAGAAGTATTGACCGCTGTGAAACCCGGACAGTTGATGGTGAAAATCACCCAAGAAGAGTTAACCAAACTCATGGGGGGTGAAACGGAAGACATTAACATCAAGGGAAATCCTGCGGTGATATTGATGTCCGGACTCCAAGGTTCTGGTAAAACAACATTCTCTGGGAAGTTGGCCAATTACTTGAAAACCAAAAAAGGCAAAAAACCGCTTTTGGTAGCTTGTGATATTTATCGTCCGGCAGCGATTGACCAACTTCATGTCGTTGGAGATAGCATTGGTGTTGAAGTTTATTCCGATAAAGAAAACAAAAATCCTGTATCCATTTCTCAAGCGGCCATTGCCCATGCTAAGGCGAACGGGTTTAACGTTGTTATTGTCGATACCGCTGGTCGTTTGGCGATTGACGAGCAAATGATGGCCGAGATCGAAGAGGTGAAGAAGGCCATTCAACCAAGTGAAACACTTTTCGTTGTTGATTCGATGACTGGTCAGGACGCGGTGAACACTGCCAAGACCTTCAATGAGCGACTTGATTTCGATGGTGTTGTTTTAACCAAGCTCGACGGTGATACCCGAGGTGGTGCGGCACTTTCGATCAAGTCTGTTGTGAACAAGCCCATTAAATTCATCGGTACTGGTGAGAAGATGGACGCGATTGACGTCTTTCACCCAAACAGGATGGCCGATCGTATTCTTGGGATGGGTGATGTTGTTTCTCTTGTTGAAAGAGCTCAGGAACAATACGACGAAGAGGCTGCACGTAAGCTTCAGAAGAAAATTCAGAAAAACACCTTTGATTTTAACGACTTCCTTGATCAGCTCAACCAGATCAAGAAGATGGGTAATGTAAAAGACCTTCTCGGCATGATTCCGGGTATGGGAAAAGCCCTGAGAGATGTTGAAATTGAAGACGATGCCTTTAAGCATGTTGAAGCCATTATTCATTCAATGACTCCAGCTGAGCGCCAAGACCATACCATCATTGATGGAAGCCGAAGAAAAAGAATTGCAGCTGGTAGCGGAAGAAGCGTTCAAGATGTGAATAAGCTCATTAAGCAATTTGAAGACACGCGTAAGATGATGCGTGTGATGACCGATAAAAATAAGATGGCTTCTATGGCGCGCAGCATGAAAGGCATGAAAGGAATTAGATAAGACACCATGATTTTACTCGACGGAAAAGCCACCTCAAAGGCCATTAAGGAAGAAATCGCTGCAGAAGTCACTGCGAGAAAAGAAAAAGGACTAAAAACCCCTCACCTCGCTGCTGTATTGATTGGGGATGATGGCGCTAGTCAGACCTAAGTCTCGAGTAAAGTAAAGGCTTGCGAGAAAATTGGCTTTACCTCTACCCTCATTCGCAAACCTGCCAACACGAGTGAAGAAGAGCTCTTGAGTATTGTGGACGAACTGAACAAGGATGAAAGCATCGACGGCTTCATTGTTCAACTTCCGCTTCCCAAGCACATCGACGAGCAAAAGGTACTTTTAGCTATCGATCCGAGAAAAGACGTGGACGGCTTTCACCCAGAAAATGTAGGGCGCATGGCTTTAGGACTTCCTTGCTACTTACCCGCTACACCCTACGGGATCATGCAATTACTTGAGCGCTACAATGTTCCAACAGAAGGTAAAAACTGCGTGGTTATTGGAAGAAGTCACATTGTTGGTTCGCCCATGAGCATCTTGCTCTCACAAAACACGAATCCTGGAAACTGCACAGTAACCTTAACCCACAGCAGAACCCAAGACCTTGAAAGCATTGTTCGAAATGCCGACATTTTGGTTGTTGCTCTAGGTAAAGCTGAGTTTGTAAAAGGAGAAATGGTAAAAGAAGGTGCAGTGGTTATTGATGTGGGAATTACTCGAGTTCCAGACGCATCTACAGAACGTGGTTACCGAATTGCGGGTGATGTTGACTTTGATTCTGTTTCACCAAAGTGCAGCTTTATTACCCCTGTCCCAGGCGGTGTTGGTCCGATGACCATAGCCTCTCTTCTGAAAAACACTTTACAGGCAGCAGGTGACAAAACAAACTGAAAACAAGCACGAGCGTTTCATATGGCGATGTTTTGAACTTGCTTTAAAAGGACAAGGAAACGTTGCCCCCAATCCCATGGTGGGCTGTGTCATTGTTAATGATTCGAGCGAAATCATCAGCGAAGGTTTCCATCAACAGTATGGTGGTCCGCACGCTGAAGTAAACGCCATAAAAGCCCTTCCCGAAGGAACAGACCTCAGCACTTGCACGGTTTATGTGAGCCTTGAGCCTTGCGCCCACTATGGTAAAACCCCTCCCTGCGCAGAGCTGCTTGTGAGTTCCGGTGTTCAACGGGTAGTTATTGCCAATCTCGACCCACATGAAAAAGTAGCGGGTAAAGGAGTGGCAATCCTCGAAGCTGCAGGAATTGACGTGATTTCAGGTGTTTTAGAACATGAAGGAGCTCACTTGAATAGGGCCTTTTTCACTTTTCATCAGAAAAAAAGACCTTATATCGTACTGAAATGGGCGCAGAGTCTTGATGGCTATGTCGACATCAGACGAGGTCCAAACGATAAAGGCATTCATTGGATTACCACACCAGAATGCAAGCAGCTTACCCACAGCTGGAGAGCAGAATTGCAAGCCATTCTTGTAGGTACAGGAACTGCGCTTATCGACAATCCTTCGCTTACGGTGCGGGAAAGTGCGGGGTCTAATCCGCTGCGTTTACTTATCGACCGCAATTTGAAAATTAGTTCAGATGCCAATGTCTTTAAAGCAGATGCCAATACGGTGGTTTACAATAGCATTAAAGAAGGTCATGAAGAGCACATCGAATACGTACAGTTGCCTTTTGAACAATTGCGCGATGAAATCTTGGATGACTTGTACGAGCGCAATGTGATATCGCTCATGATTGAAGGTGGAGCCAAAACGCTTCAGAATTTCATCAATGCCAATTTATGGGATGAAGCGCGCATTTTGGAAGGTCCACGTTATTTCGGAACTGCAGGTTTGCGTGTAACGCCGCCGCAAGGAAGATTAAGCGAGCACTATTTTTATGGTGAAAACCGGGTGATGATTATCCACAACACATGATTTACCTCCTACTGAGTATTTTATCGAGCACAGGGATTTTCCTTTTGTTCCGTTCATTTCCAAATTGGAATGTGAGCACTTTCCCTGCCATTATTATCAATTATTTGGTGGCCATGGCTTGTGGAGTGGCCATGCTTTCTGATGATTTTCATATCAAAGATCAACTTCATGAACCGTGGCTGCAAGGCGGATTATTGGTAGGTTGCTTGTTCATCAGTTTGTTTTACCTCATGGCTTACACCGCTCAGAAAATTGGAGTGGCAGTGAGCTCTATGGCCACTAAAATGTCGATGGTTATTCCTGTTGCTTGGTTCATGATTACCGACCCTAACGACCCATTTTCCCGACTAAAAACTGCCGGTGTTGTTTTGGCAATAGCCAGCGTCATTTTCACCAGTGGGAAAAGTCAAACGGAAGGAATTAAATCGAAGTATTTGTTATTTCCACTCATCATCTTTGTTGGAAGTGGCATCATTGATTTGGTGATTGGTCATTTTTCTGAAGGACACCTTAGCGAAAGAAATCAGCAGTATTTATTCACTTCTGCCCCATTTTTCACCAGTGGTGTTTTAGGCATTTTGTTTCTTTCTATTGGCGCTGCTTTAGGGAAGACAAAAGTAAACATCAATGCCGCCACAGTGCTTTGGGGATCGGTACTCGGACTCGTAAATTTCGCCAGCATCTTCTTTCTAGTGAATACCTTTGAAGTACGCTTGATGGAACGCAGCGCGATTATCCCGATCAACAACCTGGGCATCATCATGTTAAGCGCTATTCTTGCCTCAATCATTTTTAAAGAGAAATTCACCCGAGAAAAAATACTAGGCATCCTTCTAGCCGTTGTGGCGATCGCTTTGGTATCGATGTGAATTGAGATTTAGGAATTATGAATGCCTGGAGCATCAATAAAAACGATATCGGATAAAAGTACGTCAAATGAATCCCGTCTCCCGAATCCCGTCTCCCGAATCCCGAATCCCGTCTCCCGACTCCCGTCTCTACCGTTCGAACAGCTTTAGAAAGGAATTATTAGATGTAGCTATGAGGAGTTTTCGATTTCCCCACGGAATTTCTACGAGGTCTTTTGCATCACCCGGTACCATCAATCCACTCTTGGCTCCATCAACAAAAACAAAATCCCCACTGCCATCACCCAGTAAGACACCACCAATACCGGCATCGTATCGCACGGTTTCGACCTCTGTGTTGAATTGATTCCCGATGAAAATAACATCAAGGAATCCATCCGCATTAAGATCGCTGCAAAGCATGGATTTTATTGGTGATAGTTGAGCTGCGTTGGGAAATGGAAAGAAGGTAAACTCGCCACTTTCATTCAAGAAAACTCCACTTTTTGCTTGGTTCATTTGTAAGTGTAAAGCTTCTTTTAGGGCTTGAGGCGAAAATACATCGCTCAATTTTGCTTTTGAGAAGGCCTCGTAGGTGGCAAACTTCTGAGCAATGAAAGGCATTTGCTGAGAACTGCACTCCCTTCCTCTTACAGGCAAAAGCTCATCATTTTTGGTCTTGGCTAAAACAATATCGTTTGTGCCATTTCCATCAAAATCGCTTGCAAACACGTGAAGCGGATGTGTTTCACTGGGCGAAAATTTATTGTTTAAACCTACATTTCCCGCAATCACATCTAAGTCACCATCATTGTCCACATCAGCCAGCTGAATGCAATTCCACCAGCCCAAATTGGGGGCTTCAATACTGAAATTTGTACTGAGCTTCATTCCTTCTTCATCAAACTCAAGTATATTAACGCTTGTCCATTCACCCAGAAGCACCATCTCCATGATGCCATCATTGTTGAGATCGCCTAGTGCGGCATCTGAGAGCATGCCAAGGCTTGATACAAGTTCACTCGCGGGCTGATCAACTTCAAAGTTCCCTCCTTGATTTTTAAGCACGAAAGAACGAGGGGCGCTTGGATAAAGTCCGGGAACATGTCGGCCCAAAACCAAAAGGTCATTATCGCCGTCCTTCTCCATATCAAAGGCAAGCACTTTACTTCCACTGCTGTTCAAAGAAGGCAGCCGCGCATCTTTCGAGAGCACTCCTCGCCCATCGTTCAAATAAAGTCGGTCTTGATAATTCGAGCTTCCCGGCTCAAATTCGCTTCCACCGGTAACTACGTAGAGGTCGAGATCACCATCCATATCGGCATCAAACCACAGTGCTCCTGCATCTTCGTAGTTAGCATCGGCCTTCAAAGCTTCAGGAATAAAGCCTCTAAATCGGCCATCAGGAGTTTGGACATAAATGGCGCCACTTTTCCCGCTATCGCCACCGATCCAAAGGTCGATAAAACCGTCGCCATTAATATCGCCTTCCGCCATGAACGGACCTTCACTTGAGAGTTTGTGTGGGAGGAGTGTTTCCCTTGCGAAATCGTTGAAAGCATTGCCCTCGTGCTTGTAGGGCAGGATATCTCTTATCGCTTTCTCTGTAAAAATCTGTTCTAAGTCTTGAGTTTTCGGACTTGTTTTTCTGGCTGAAGAAAAATCGAGTTGGTGTTTTTGTCCGGCCTCGAGCTGATCGAAAGCGTAAAGTTCTCCGTTTAAAAGTTGAACGAGAACGGAATCTGCTGCCTCAGCGTTTTGAAGTCCGAAATGCAATACGGAACTCACCGAAGAAGCATAGCCCCTCACCCGCTCCAAGCGTTGCATTTGCACTTCACCTTTTTCATAAACGTAGCAAACAGCTCCGTTTTGCTCGCTCTTTGTTAATTCAATTTGAATCCAGTTTTTCGAGGGATTGAGTTGGTTTTTAAAGATGACAGCGGCATTATCCACATTATTCACAATGAGATCGAGGTCGCCATCGTTATCAAAATCAGCATAGGCAGCGCCATGACTGTGCATTGCTTTGCTCAAGCCTGCGTTTTCTCCTTCGTCTGTAAACATCAAATCACCTCCGTTAACAAAGAGTTTATTGGCGATGAGTGTTGATGGAAAAACGGAGAGAACGTCCTGAATACTCGGATTGGAATTGGTCTCTTGAAAGGCCAAGATTTTCGCTTTAAGGTCGTTATCCCGTGTATCGCGTTTATAGCCGTTGGTAATAAAAATGTCTTTTTGCGTATCGTTATTCAAATCGCAGAACAGCGTGCTCCAGCTCCAGTCTGATTTTGCCACACCGCTCATCTGGGCAATTTCAGAAAACACCTTTCCTTGTCGGTTCAAGTGCAAACAATTTTGCATGTATTGATGGTGCCAACCAAGTTGCTTCCTCACTTCAAATTTGAGCGGATCCATAGAAGCCATGTTCCGTTTGGATCGTTCGTGATCTTCAAAGGCCATGTCAACCGTCATCAAATCGGGCCAAGTATCATTGTTGAAATCCGCAGCGTCGCATCCCATTCCAAAATTGGAGGTATGCTTGAGCAGTTTCGTTATTTCATTGCTGAATCCTCCGTTTCGGTTATTGATGTAAAGGAGATCTCCTTCGTCAAAATCGTTGGAAACATAGAGGTCGGGCCAACCGTCCTTGTTGAAATCATCACAAACAATCCCTAAACCAAAGGCCCGGTCTTCAATCAAGCCTGCGCTTTTACTCACGTCCACAAACTTGCCATCATCGTTACGCAAGAGCACATCGCTTTCAAGTAAGCCTTGTTTATACAGTTCTGCGAGTGTTTTTAAATCAAAGCTGTGTGCAAAACTTGCTGGGTGACTCATCAGGTAGCAATCGAGGTCGCCGTCCCTGTCGTAGTCGAAGAATACACTTTGCGTGGTGTGACCGGTATGATCTAAACCGTATTTAGCCGCTTCATCAACAAAAGCCTTACCTTCTTGATTAATTAACAAACAGTTTCTTCTTCGTTCTGGGTCGCTTCCTGGTCCGGTTCTACTGATATAAATATCGTCCCAACCGTCCTTATTAATGTCCACAACGCTCACTCCCGAACTCCAAGCCTTTTCGACATTCGCCTTAATCAAGTTGTTTTGGGGTGAAAACTTGAAATCATCTTCGTTGTAATATAGTTCATCAGGTACTTGATTTCCAGCGAAATAGACATCTTGTAAACCATCGTGGTTAAAATCACCGATCCCCACTCCTGCGCCGTTGTAGAGGTAATCATAAAGGATGATGTTTTCCTCATTAGATTCTACAATGCTGTTGTTGAACGTGATTCCAGTTGATGTTGCGTTGAGCAAGTCGAATTTACATTCTTGAGCAGAAGCTGCTGGAACTTCATTTATTAAGTCTTGCTTTGACTGATCACATGAAAACAATAAGATTAGTGCGAAAAGCAAAAAACCATGCAGGTGCATCAATGGAAGAATTTTCATCATTTACAACGATTTTAGCTCACCTTGAGAAAGATAATGTACGAATAGATTTTACCATTTTTTATCCCATAAACCACATAGTCTTCTCGAATTTGGATAAGATCATATCTGAATACCGGAGCGCGTTCTGACATTGCCATCTTCACTGGATGGTTGGTTTCAATCGAGGT
>JAQWFN010000112.1 GCA_029238785.1 Flavobacteriales bacterium
TTTGAAGTCAGCCATGAACTCCCGAATTTCGAATAGCTGGTTGGGGGAGGGGGGCTAGGGAGGGGCCCGATAGGGCTGAGTGTTTTTGCGGCTTTAGAGTAATTCGGGCATAACCTTAAATAGCTTTGACCGGCTCTACTCTCCATTCAATCCTGTACTTAATAGTCCTTCTAGCGACAAATAAATGTACTTTCCTCCGGAGGTCAAGTAATTCATACTCATATCTCGGCTTTGACTTCTTTACCTTGGAAATATTGAACTGTTGTTTCAAATTCAAGCAAAATGTGTGGTCAGTCTACATTAAGGATAAACACGACTCCCCAATCTCGAATCCCGAATCTCGACTCTCCCTCCCGAATCTCGAATCTCGACTCCCGAATCCCGAATCCCGAATCCCGCCTCCCGAAAAAGGACTGATGAAATCCCTAACTTTGAAGTCTAAACAAGTAGCAATGTCCCTATCAACACTTATCAAAAACACCGAAAACCACATCAAAGCACTTTTTGAAAACGAAGGTACTGGTCACGATTGGTGGCATATCGACCGGGTTAGGAATGTTGCTTTGAGATTGGCTAAAATGGAAGGTGCTGATTTAGAAATAACCGAGTTAGGGGCTTTGTTGCATGACATTGCCGACCACAAGTTTCACGATAACGACTTTAGCGCTTTGCCTCGAGCTACGAGGGCTTGGTTGATTTCGCAGGAGGCGCCTTTAGAGTTGATTGATCGGGTTGAAAAATTGGTGATGGAAATTAGCTTTAAAGGAGCAAAAGTAGCGACCGAAACAACCAGTTTAGAGGCCGCCTGTGTTCAAGATGCCGATCGCCTCGATGCCATCGGTGCTATTGGTGTGGCACGAGCTTTTGCTTATGGTGGAGCTAACAAGAGACTCCTCCACCACCCAGATTTCAAACCAACAATGCATGATAACGCAATGGCCTACGCATCCGATAAGGGTCCTACCATTGCTCACTTTTACGAAAAACTACTCTTACTCAAAGACCGCATGCAAACCAATTCCGGAAAAACACTGGCAGCAGAACGACATCAATTCATGGAAGCATATCTCAAGCAGTTTTTCAAAGAATGGGAAGGTCAAGGCTAATCATCGATGAGGGCAATTATTTGGATTCGAGAAGAATAATCGAACAAGGTGCAGAACATAAAAGAAAATTACCGACCTTTGCACTCCCTTTTTGGGGATTGAATTATTAATTAACGGGGTTTCGGACCCTTTTTAAACAATTAATTATGTCTGTAAAAATTCGTTTACAACGACACGGAAAGAAAGGCAAGCCATTCTACCACATTGTAGCTGCTGATGCACGCGCTAAGCGTGATGGGCGTTTCATCGAAAAACTTGGAACGTACAATCCAAACGTTAATCCTGCTGTGATTAACTTGGACAACGAGCGTGCATTGTACTGGATCACTGTTGGTGCACAACCAACTGATACGGCTAGAGCAATCTTGAAGTACAAAGGCGTAATGTACAAGAACCACTTGGATAAAGGTGTAGCTAAAGGAGCTTTCTCTCAGGAAGAAGCTGACAAGCGTTACACTGCTTGGTTATCTGAAAAAGATGCTAAAATCCAGAGCAAGGTAAGTACATTGGCAACTGACAGCTCTAAAGCAGAAGCTGACAGATTAGCTAAAGAAAAAGCAATTTCTGACGCGAGAGCACAAGAAATCGCTGCTGCTAACTCGGAACTTGTTGAAGAAGCTGCTGCTGAGGTAGAAGCTACTGAAGAAGTTGCTGAAGAAGCTCCTGTTGCTGAAGAAGCACCAGCTGCTGAAGAAGCACCAGCTGCTGAAGAAGCTCCTGCTGCTGAAGAAGCTCCTGCTGCTGAAGAAGCACCAGCTGCTGAAGAAGCACCAGCTACTGAAGAAGCTCCTGCTGCTGAAGAAGCACCAGCTGCTGAAGAAGCACCAGCTGCTGAAGAAGCTCCTGCTGCTGAAGAAGCTCCTGCTGCTGAAGAAGCACCAGCTGCTGAAGAAGCACCAGCTGCTGAAGAAGGTGGAGAAGAGCCAAAAGCAGAAGCGTAAGCTAACACCGCTCTCGCCGAGCAAACATTTTTAAAGCCCTTGAAGTTAAGTCTTCAGGGCTTTTTTAATTTTACACTTATGAAAATTGACGATTGTTTCGAATTAGGTTCAGTGATCAAACCGCACGGACTAAAAGGTGCTGTGAGTATTTATATCGACGCTGACGACCCAGGTTATTACAGCGCTCTCGACGCTGTTTTCCTTCAGTTAGGAAGTGCGCTGGTTCCTCACTTTGTTGAGAGCATCGACCGTAAGTCGGTAAACCAATTTAAAGTGAAATTTGAAGGAGTCGAAAGTGAAGAGGCGGCCAACCTTCTTAGAAAAGCCAAAATCTTTCTACCGCTTGCAGCCCTTCCAAAATTAAGCGGAAACAAATTCTATTTCCACGAAATCATTGGCTTTACCCTAGTTGATGAAAGCTTCGGAGAAGTAGGAGAAATTGTTGAAGTATTGGAATACCCAGGGAATATCTTGGCCCGTGCAATGCATAACGAAAAGGAAGTTCTTGCTCCTATCAACGATCAAACAATCATTAAACTTGATCGAGAAAAAAAGACCTTTTTAGTGAACGTTCCAGAAGGATTAATCGATATGTACCTCTCGGATGAGGGGGAGGAAAAGGACGATAACTGAGCTTAATTAAACGTTAAGCACTTGTCAATATTACCCCTTTATTTATTCTTTTTCCTCCAAAACATCGTTAACAACTTCACAACAAATCATTTCTAATCTTAAACTCTTTCAGCTAAGTTTAACAAGCGCGTTTAACGAAATGCACTGCTAAACTAACCAGGTAGGCGCAGAACTCGTCCTGACTTACCGCAACTTGTTCTTATGGCTGAAACGAAATTGAAAAAGATCTACGTGATCGATACCTCTGTGCTGCTCTATGATCATAACGCACTGCACAACTTTGAAGACAACCATGTAGCCATCCCCATCACCGTCTTAGAAGAGCTCGACCAATTCAAAGTGGGTAATGACACTAAAAACTTTGAAGCTCGAGAATGCATTCGAATTATCGATAGGTTAGCGAGTTCAGAATCTTTACAGGACTGGATTCCGATTGAAAACGAAATGGGAGGTTATTTTAAAATTGTGCTTCAAAGTGAGCGTTTGGATATTGATGCTGAAAAAGTCTTCGCCCATAAAAATAACGATCACAAGATTCTAAACTCCGCCTTTTCTCTTCAGCAAGAAGAAAAAGAGGCAAAGGTGATTTTAGTGAGCAAAGACATTAATCTACGACTTAAAGCTAAAGCCTTAAACCTTCCCGCAGAAGATTACAAGACGGGTAAAATCAAAGATCAAAAACATCAATACTCTGGAAAAACCTTGATTGAAGATGTTGATGCGGAGGTCATTAGGAAGCTATACACGTCTGGAGTATCAAGAAAAATAACCACGCTGGGAGAAGAGCGGAAGAACAATCATTTCTACATCTTAAAAAACTGTTCAAGTTCTGCTCTGGGGTATTTCAACGAAAAATCGCGGCAAATTGAACGAGTGGATAAAACCTACGCTTACGGTATCAAGCCGAAAAATGCGGAACAAGCCTTCGCTTTACACGCCATTATGAATCCTGAAATCAACTTAGTTACCATATCAGGAGTTGCGGGAACTGGTAAAACATTGCTCGCTCTTGCTGGTTCTTTGGAGCAAAAAAACCGCTATGAGCAAATCATCTTGGCCCGACCAATTGTTCCGCTCAGCAACAAAGACATTGGTTTCCTTCCTGGAGATGCTGAAGAAAAAGTAAACCCTTACATGCAGCCCTTATGGGACAACTTGAAATTCATCAAATCACAGTTTGGAGAGAATGAAAAAAAGTACCGGGCTATTGAAGAAATGCAAGCCGAGGGGAGAATACAAATTTGTCCGCTAGCCTTCATCCGTGGCAGAAGCCTATCTAACGTTATTTTTATTGTTGATGAAGCCCAGAACCTCACACCTCACGAAGTAAAAACCATCATTACTCGTGCAGGAGAGAATACCAAAATCATCCTTACAGGAGATGTTCGCCAAATCGACACACCTTATCTTGATGATCAGTCGAACGGTTTGAGTTATGTGATTGAGAAGTTGAAAGGCAAAGAGCTGTATTGCCATGTTACACTCGATAAAGGAGAACGATCTCAACTGGCAAATTTGGCGAACAGTTATTTGTAAAAATGTTTATCCGCTATCGTATTATGCTCCTTTGAGCAGCGGGTGGAAATGCTTCAATATTCGCTTTGTACCAAGCTATGTTGATGGCTTCTTCTGTTTATTGTTGCTTGCGCAACTGTCTAGATGCTCACGCGGGTGTTGAGGTCTAAGGATAGTTGTGTTGTGTTGAGTACGCTCGCATCCGGCCCTTGGAGCGCTTGTGAGTGCTGAGAAAATTCATTCACCCTGCATTTAATTGCACTAAAGCGGATATACATTTTTGTAAAAACGCAGCTAATAGAATCAAAACTGCCTTCATTGCGCTGCGATGAGGGCTGTTTTTTTATCGTTCAAAAGCGGTATATCTTGCTTGCTGAGGAACTTTCAATCTGGTAACTTGGCGATTATCTCGGTGATTCGCTTTGAAGTGCAACTTGCAGTTTTTCAGGTGTAATTGGCTTTATAATGAAATTGCTCACTTGCTTGTAAGTTTGGGCTTTTGTTCGATCAACGGGATCTACGGAACTCGTCATTATAAATATTCTAACATTATTACTTTCTGGTAATTTTAGAAACTCATCTAAGAAATCCCAACCGTCCCACACAGGCATGTTGATGTCGAGAAGAATAAGTTCTGGTATCCCCTTTCCTAGCGCAAAAATCTGGCTTATACGGTCGAAAGCATCTTTACCGTTGTTAAAAACCAGCACCTGATTACAAAAGTTAGCCAAACTGATTGCCCGTTTTGCCCCGAAAACGTGAATTGAATCATCATCAATGATGCAGGCTAGGTCAATTTTCTTCATGATGCTTCAGGTAAATTTTAAATGTCGTTCCTTGATCTACTTCACTTTCAACCTCCACTTTTCCTTTAATCGCTTCGATTTGACTTTTGGTAATAAATAGTCCAATACCTCGAGATTCTTTGTGTTCATGAAAGGTTTTATACATCCCAAACACTTTTTCTCCGTGTCGCTTTAAATCAATACCCAAACCATTATCCTCAAATGAAAGGAGAAGGTAATCTTCTTGTAGTTCAGTTCTAATCTTCACCCAACTTTGACGCAATGGCGAAGCGTATTTAATGGCGTTGGTAAGAAAATTCAATACGATGCTATCTAGATAGGCATGAATACCAAACACATGGCTTGGTTTAATAACTTCATTAATGATGTCAACTTCTTCTTTTATGGCAAGGGCTTCAACATTAGAAATGGCCTTATCAATAATTTGTGATAAGTCGATTCGCTGCATGTTATCATGCAAAGACGTGTTGACAATTGCTACTTCACTCAAGTGATCAATTGCTTGTGTCAAGTTCGCAGAAGCACGTGTCAACATAGGCATAATTTCTTCCTCCTGCAGTTCTGGATATTCATCAACCAGCAAGTCCATCAAAAACCCAATATTTCCTGAATGCGAGCGTAGATTATGAGACACGATGTGCGCAAAATTCTTCAAACGTGCATTTTGATCTTCAGAAACCAGTAAAAGCTCTGAGATCTCTTTTTCTGCCTTTTTCACATCGCTTGTGTCAATAGCGATACCTAAAAAACCTATCAGTTCCCCATTTGATTTAATGGGTGAAATGGTAAGTAACATTTCTAATCTCACGCCAAACTTGGAATAGTAAATCAAATCGCGTGTTATTGGTCCGTCTTCTTCAACCACCTGGGCTAATAGTGCTTCAATTAATTTCACCTTTTTACCGTGAATCAACTCAAACTCTGCTTCCATCTTGGCCACATCTTCGGGGCTATGAAAGATGCTAGGATCAGTTTTACCAATGAGCTCTTCGGCAGTATATCCAAGAAGCTTTTCGCAACCGCTATTAATATTTTGAATGACACCTTTGGTATCGCTTGATACAATAACAACATGTTCGCTTGCACTCAGCACCACCTCATTTTTGGCCAATGCAGCAGCCAATTCTATTTGACTTTGTTTCAAAGCCGTGATGTCAATCACTTGTGCTACGATTGATTGGGGTGAGCCATTCTTTGAGAGGATATTCGATACCGCTAAGATTGCATGTACCACTGAATTGTCTTTATTTCGGTAGCGCGTTTCTCTTCTGAATTGATTGATCTCGCCGCTATGCAACTGTTTTAAAAGAGCCAATTCCGCTTCTAATTCCTCCTCATGAACGATATCTTGAAACGACATGTTTAGAAGTTCCTGCTTGTCATAGCCCATGATTTCGCAAAACTTGTCGTTCACTCTTTCCAACTCCCCTTTGAGGTTCACCAGAGCCATCCCCACACCAGCCATTTCAAAGCTTCCTCTGAATCTAGATTCGCTCAGAACGATCTCTTCCTGAATTCTTCGTTCTTCTGTGGTCTCTTCCACATGCATGATCACACCATTATCACCAGATGCATTAATTGACCAGGGCTTAATGTTCCATTTTATCCAAATAGGATGCTCATCTTTATTCAAAACGAAAGCCTTCTCCCCTTCTCGAGCTTGATTTTGGTCTAAAGACAATTGAAGTTCAGACAATAAGCTGTTGAAAACAGGAGACACGATTGTCCTAAGGTCCGTTCCATAGGCGATTTCTTCATGAATACCGAAGAGGGTTTTCCATTTTTCACTCGTTGAGAGCATGTTGAGTTGAGCATCCAAAAGTGCAATTGCCGTGGGAGATTGGGTAATAAACGCCCCCTGTTTCAGCAATAAACTTCGCTCCTCGTTGATGTCTCTTATAGTTCCATAAAACAGCTTATCCCCTCCTTCAGGATTAGAGAAGTGCTTTGCTCTGAGCTTCACCCATTTATAATAACCCGCCTTGTGTCTGAATAAGGTATCGATTTCAAATACTTCCTTTTCACCAGAAACACATTCTGCTAATTGATCTAAAATCAGTTTTTCGTCATCTTTATGCAGGAACATGCGCCATAGCGACTTTGAATCTGAAGGTAATTCATTAACATCATATCCTAAGATTTCGGCAAAGCGTTCGTTGATGATGACTTCATCACCGAAATACTTCCCCTCCCAAGTTCCTACTCCAGTGCTTTCAATAATGTTGTCGCTGATGCGTTTTTCCTTTTCGAGTCGGAGCTCCGCTATTTTTCTATCGTGTATGTCTTGAAAAGTTCCATACAATCGAACACATTTTCCATGAGTATCTGCCTCGGGGAAAATGAGTGCTCTCACCCAAATTGGACCTTTTGTCTGGCTGATAATTCGCAGTTCCACATCGTAATCGACCAGCTCCGCCATGGCGTGTTCAAGGATATCTCTTATCCTATTTCTTGACCATCCTTCCTCATAAAAGTTAATTGCCGACTCTAATTCAGGTACATAATCGTCTGAAACACCATGAATTCTTCTTGTTTCAGTACTCCAAAGAACTACTTCTTTGATAAAATCCACCTCCCAAAATCCAATTTTCGCAGCTGCATTGCATCTTTCCAAAAGCACCTCTTTCTTTTTGAGTGAGGTAACATCCGTATGGGCTCCCAACATGCGATGAGGCTTGCCTTCTTTATCTCGAATGATCATTCCTCTGCAACGAATCCAAACGATATGACCTTGAAAATGCTTGTAGCGCAAGACAAGGTCATAAGGGATTTCAGGCTGCTCTCTATGCTCAAGAA
>JAQWFN010000118.1 GCA_029238785.1 Flavobacteriales bacterium
CGTTCGTTCTTTGCAGCTGATTGATGGGGTGGATAACCAATCGCCAGGACTCAATTTCTCCCTTGGGAACTTCCTTGGAGCTCCAGATTTGGATGTGAAATCGGTGGACATTGTGGCTGGAGCATCCTCTGCATTTTTTGGACCAGGAGCATTCAATGGGGTCATCAACATGGAAACGAAAAATCCTTTTATTTATCCAGGTTTGTCCATTCAGATGAAGGTAGGTGAACGAAGTCTTTTCGAGCATTCCTTCCGGTGGGCTGAAGCCATCAACAATAAAAAAGGTGATCCTTTCTTCGCTTATAAATTAAACTTCTACTCGCTCTCAGCACAAGATTGGGAAGCCGATAATTACGACCCTGTGTTCAGCTCACAAGTGGACCCCAATAATCCTGGTCGTTTTGATGCCGTGAACATTTATGGTGATGAATACTATCCAGCCAACGACTTTTCAACCTCCGCACCTTGGAACTTTCAAGGGATAGGTACCTTTTTTAGAACAGGTTACAAAGAAGCTGATTTGGTGGATTACGATACCCGAAACATCAAGGCCACCACTGCTTTCCATTTCCGCTTGAACCCAGAAAAAGGATTTGATTCGCCCGAGTTGATTTACGCCTTTAATATTGGTAACGGAAGTACGATGTACCAAGGTGAAAACCGTTTTCGTTTAGATGACATCGTTTTCTTTCAAAACAAAATCGAGCTCAGAAAAGCCAATAAGTATTTCATCAGAGCTTACATGACCAAAGAAGATGCAGGCGATTCTTATGATCCTTATGCAACTGCACTTCGTTTATTGGATGAAGCTCGCGACCCTAACGATTGGGCTTCTGCCTATGTCAAGTATTGGCGAGACAGTATCGATTCCAGAATTGAAAACCTCGGCTATCCTCAGCTTGAACCAATTCCAGTTTTCCCCTTCTTTAACTACGATTACGAAGCACAAGCGGAATGGATGAATACCTATCAGGATTCATTAGCGCTCTACCATTCACTCGTTGAAAATTGGACCAACAACGGTAATGCAGGCATTGCTGCATTTGATACCTTGGGCTATTATGCGCCAGGTTCAGCGGCTTTTGTGAATACCTTTAATCGATTAATCAGAGCGAAAAACAACGAAGAACAAGGAGGAACCCGCTTCTTTGATGAATCGGCCCTGTATCATGTACATGGAGAGTACATCTTTGAACCAACTTTTGTAGATAAGATTACCGTAGGTGCGAATGGACGTTTGTACTTGCCCAATTCAGATGGAACCATTTTCGAAGACACAGCAGGAGTGCAGATCAGAAACTCAGAGTGGGGAGCTTATTTAGGAGTTGAACAGAAATTTAACGAAAACAAATGGATCGTTAACGGAACCATTCGCTTCGACAAAAATCAAAATTTCGACCTTGTAGTGTCTCCCGCGGCTTCTGTTGTTTGGACCCCCAAGGAGAACAATTACCTCCGAGCGTCATTTAGTAGTGCACTCCGAAATCCAACACTTGCAGATCAATACCTTAACCTGAATGTTGGTCCGGCCATCCTTTCAGGTAACCTCAATGGTGCACAAAACCTCATCACCTTAGAAAGCTTTTCAGATTATAGAAATACCCAAGATACGGATGTGCTCAGGTACTTTGATATTGAAGCAATCAGACCAGAGCGGGTTCAAACTTTTGAGGTGGGTTATAGAACGACACTTTTCGATCGCGCTTATGTCGATGCAGGCTATTATTATTCAAGGTATACCGACTTTATCGGATTTAATATTGGACTTGAGGCGGATTTCGATAACAACGACTTGGTTCAAGATTTTCAGGTTTATCGTTATTCAGCCAACTCACAAAATATTGTAACTACCCAAGGATTTAGTATTGGAGTGAATTATTACTTAAATGAGTACTTCGCAGTAAACGGTAATTATAGCTGGAATCAGCTTGTGACGGCAGATGAAGACGATCCTATCATTCCCGCATTTAACACTCCAGAGCACAAATATAACCTTGGATTCACAGCCCGAGATTTGAAATCTTCTTGGGGAGCAGGTAAAAACAAGTACGGATTTAGCGTAAATTACAAATGGGTTGAAGGTTTCCTCTTTGAAGGTTCGCCACAATTCACGGGTTTTGTACCTTCGTACAATATGGTGGATGCCCAAGTGAACTACAGAGTAGAAAGCATCAGCTCCACTTTCAAATTCGGTGCGTCGAATTTGTTAAACAACATGCAAATACAAACTTATGGAGGTCCGAGAATAGGCCGCTTAGCTTATTTCTCTGTACTCTTTGAATTAGATAATAGATAGTAGTTAACCCCTTAATTTAAATTTTATGAAAAGAACTTTTACGTTCCTCACTTTAGCAGTGATGATGTTGACTTTCTCAGCGAATGCTCAACGTTATCTAGATGAAGTTTTTGATGATGTTGTTGTAGAAAGCGGTGTTCAATATGGAACAAACGCATCTGTTTTGGCCTACTCTTTTTTTGGTGAAGCTATTCCAGAAAACCTCTTGATGGATGTTTACACTCCAGAAGGAGATACCGAAACTGAGCGTCCACTTATCCTCTACTTCCACACTGGAAACTTCTTGCCAACTCCAGCCAATGGATCAACTTCAGGTACTCGTACAGATTCAATCACTGTTGAATTGTGCAGCCGTTTTGCTCGTATGGGTTATGTAGTTGCTTCTTGCAGCTACCGCCTTGGATGGAACCCTATTGCAGAAACGCAGGATGAGCGTGTGAACACTCTGATCAACGCGGCTTACCGTGGTGTTCAAGATTCACGTACAGCAGTGCGTTACTTCAGAAAAGATGTTGCCGAAAACGGAAATCAATTCGGAGTAGATCCAACTAAAATTGCAATGTTCGGTCAAGGTACTGGTGGTTACATCACCCTCGCCGCTGCAACGCTTGATGAGTATTCAGAGGTACTCTTGCCAAAGTTCACAACTGAAATCGAAATCGACGGAAACATCATTCCTGTGCCAATGGTACTAGAAGATGTGAACGGAGATATCTTCGGAACTTCAGTTGGCGTTAACCCATTGGATGGCGATACGCTTTGCTACCCAAACCACGTAGGTTACAGCTCTGATTTCAACGCTTGTATCAACCTCGGTGGTGCTATGGGTGATATCTCATGGTTAGAAGATGGTGACATGCCAATGATCTCTTTCCACGCTCCAACCGATCCTTTTGCTCCTTACACAACGGGTATCTTGATTGTACCTGGTGCTAACCTTCCAGTAGTGGAAGTTTCTGGTTCAGGAGATGTTCAAGCTCAAGTGGCTGAATATGGAAACAACCAATTGTTTATCGATGCTGGTTTTATGGACGAATGGTCAATGGCTAATCCTGGAACTCTTGAAGGTCTTTACCCTGTTGTTCGTCCAGAAGGTCAAGGTGTAGATTCTAGTCCTTGGGACTGGTGGGCTGCGTCAAACCCAAACAACGCCAGCGGTTTGTTGACCAACCCAGACATGAGCGCTGAGAAAGGTCGTGCTTACGCTGATACCATTCAAGGTTATGTTGCTCCACGTTTGGCTTGTGCTTTGTTCCTAGAGAACAGCGCTTGTGCAAACACGGGTGGTGTGCCAAACGATATGTGTGTTGACGCTATCGACATTGATGATTTATTTGATTCAGCTGTTGACGTTGTTGAAACTTCAGAGGTGTTCACCAACGTTGGTGCTACTGCAGAAGGAGACTTAACTATAGGTTATGAGTGTTTTGACGATAACAATACAGACGGTACAAATGGTGCCCCATTATTGAACAATACTGTTTGGTTTACGATGACTGGTGACGGTTTGAATTACCAAATCGAAACCAACGATTGTAACGGAGCTGCTGAGTTCTTCCAAGGAGATACACAAATGGCCGTTTACTCTGGAGATTGTGGTAACTTGGTTCCTGTTGCTTGTGGTGAAGACGTTAACCTCGGTGGTGGAAACTTCTATAGCAATGTGTTCTTTGAAACCGAAGCAGACGTAACGTACTATATCATGGTGGATGGTTACGATTACACCGCTTTTAACGCAGACCCTGCAACTGGTGAGTTCTGCTTGAATGTAGTACAAGTATTGACCAACGTTGAAGAGAATGATCTTTTAGGATTGAACGCTTATCCAAACCCTGCAACTGATGTATTAAACTTGAACGCTGACCTTAACTTGGATTACGTTCGTGTTTACAACATGGTTGGTGCATTGGTAATGGAGCAAGGTTTCCAAACCAACAACGCTCAATTGAATGTTGTAGATCTTGAAGCTGGAATTTATGTAGTTGAAATCACTTCTGGTGATCTTCGCTCAAGCATCCGCTTCGTGAAAAAATAATGGCTTAAACGTTTTAAGCTTATTGAAGCCCCAGCTCGGAAGAGTTGGGGCTTTTTAGTTTTTGTTCTTAAGAGAGGTCAACTCCAATCAACCACTACATCGACATGCCTTCATTCATACAGAAAGCCACTTTGGGGCAAAGAACCATGAAATCAAGGAAATACAAGTTCTCGACCTTAATGGTAGCATCGTCCAATCCAAACAAAGTAGCGGACTGTGGCAGAAAGATGAATTTGAAAGAGGGGTTTATTTGCTTCGTGTTGTGCTAAGTTCAAGGGAAGTTGCCACTTGGAAGGTGGTGATTTAGTGAGTAGCGGGGACTTGTTGATCAGAGAACGGTCGTTGTTTTGGCTTAGTTGAGAGGCTTCTTCCGCCCTCCGTCCTCCTTCTCGCTCTGAGAATGCTGTCCATTTAAGTCGCCAAGAATTAGAATTATTTTGAATTACTCTTTGCTTTACTATTTTAAAGTCAATCAAAATACGTCGCTTCAACAATGATCAAACTCACCCCACTTTGCTCACAAGCCTTTTTCACGCAATTGAGATATGCGGTCAAAGCAGCTTCATTTTTTAGGTGGTTCATGTGAAATTCGATTTCTCGAATACCGAGAAGCTTTAGCTGCTTGCTGACGATTTTGGAATGAACATCGACCTCACTTTCAACTAAAAGATGGTCGTAATAGGAAATAAGCTCATCCTGAGCAACGAAACCATATTTCCCTGAAAGAATAAAGAACGGTTGCTTTTTATCGCTTGCCAGTTTCGATACGATGGCAATGCGGTCGCTAACATAACGTTCAAAGGCAGGGAGGAGTTTTGATGCGTTTTTTTTCTTGGCAGAGCAGTAGGTGACGATGGCCTTCATAGGACTAGGAGTATTGGTTTTCCATCACTTAAAGGCTCAAAGCCAAAGTTGCACTTAGATTTTTCCCTGCCGATTTGATGGCACTTTTGTTCACTTCCTCCAAAACTTCTACCCTCCCCAAAAAAGGTGTTTTGGCATGCTGGAGAATACTCCGCTCAATAGCTTCTTGTGCTTCACCATTAAAAATAATCCCGGCGAGTTCTAATCCAGCTTTTCGAATGGCTTGCACACTCAGCAAAGTATGATTGATGGAACCCAAATAGTTCTTGCTCACCAAAATCACTGGGGCTTGAAATTGCTTGAAAACATCAATCAAGAGCACTTCGTCGTTCAGCGGCACCAACAATCCACCCGCACCTTCAATGATGAGCGGACGATCGCTTTCGGGCACCTCCCAAGTGCTTGGGTCAATCACAAAACCTTCTTTTTCGGCAGAGAGGTTGGGCGACATAGGAAACTGCAGTTGTTGGGCTTCGGGAAAACAAATGAGCTCTTCTGATATCAAGTTTCGAACGGTGATGCTATCGCTAGCGTCCAGATCTCCGGCTTGAACGGGCTTCCAGTAGTTGGCCTGAAGCGCTTCGCACAAGACGGCACTCACCACGGTTTTTCCTGCACCGGTGTCGATGCCGCTCACAATGTATCGTTTAAAGTTGGTGTTCATGAAGAAGTGTTATCAATTGTTGGATGTCGCTTTTCTCGTTGAAGCTGTGCAGGCAAATGCGCAAACGTTCAGCTCCTAAAGGAACAGTAGGGTGGAGGATGGGCCGAACGACCATTCCGGCTTCTCCTGCTTTTTCACTCCAAAGTTGAAGCTGTTCCGCACTCCCTAAAACACCCTGAATGGGTGAGCTGCTTTTGAGAAAATTAAGCGGACTCTCTTCAGCCAGAGAAGCAAAAAGAAGGACGTTCGCTTCCAAGTCTTCTCTTGCCTCTTTTGCAGATCCTACCATATCCAGACTCCAAGAGATGTGTTCCCAAAAGCTAGTGCTTGGTGCGGTAGTGTAAATAAACGAACGCGCATGATTGATCAAATACTGCTTGTAAACGTCACTACATAGCACCGCTGCTCCGTGCGCGCCAAAGGCCTTCCCGAAGGTGATGATGCGAAGGTCAATTTCTTCCGCTATTGCTAGCTCTTCTGCTAAAGCCAAGCCGTCTTTTTTCCATCCGGCAGCATGGGCTTCGTCCAAAAGCAAGGCTGCGGAAAACTGTTTTTTCAAGCGCAGCAATTCCATCAATGGAGCTTCATCGCCGTCCATACTAAATACACTTTCCGTGATGATGAGTACATTGCCAGTGGTCCGTTCGAGTTTCTTCTCCAAATCCTGCATGTCGTTGTGCGCGAAACCCCAATTCTTCGCCACCCCCAAACGAATGCCATCGCGAATGCTAGCATGACAAAATTCGTCGTAAAGGATGGTCAAGTCGCGATGGGCCAAGGCAGATATCACTCCTAAATTGGCAGCGTAACCGCTTTGAAAGACCAAGGCACTTTCAGCCCGAAAATAATCCGCAATATGAGCTTCAGTATGCTCGGCCAAGGCACTGTTCCCAGTGATCAATCGCGATCCGCCAGAAGCCCTTTCTTCTGAAATCGGGGTTCCCTTCTTCGCCAAGCCAAGGTAGTCATTGGAGGCAAAGTCGGCACCCTCATGTAGCCGCAATACCCGCTGAATGCCCGCCGCTTTGCGCTCGGTGTTGATCTTGTAAATGTGTGCTTCCAGGGGACTTTCCATGCCGCAAAGATAGCACTCGATTTAGATCAAAGGGCTAGTTGGGCAATGCTTTCACCTCTCCTTGTGGCGTAATGAAGAAAAACTCCTTCTTGATTTCGGTTTTGATCACTTCCTTCTCCACAATTTTCTCTTTTGGCGCTTCTTCTTTTTTGGGTGAAATTTCAAAGCGTACTTGAAGATTGTAGGTAAACTGCACCACGGGTTCAATGATAGCTTCGTGCAAAATGAAATCGTAGTTTTTGTAAGGAATCTTGTTATAATAAAGGGTCTTGTTGTTTACCCGCGTTTCGTCCACCACCACTTCATCTCTTTTTTTCGGGTTGATGTTGTCGATGCTGGTGTTGGCCACACTTTGGTAGCTTTCGTAGCGGTCGAGAGGAAAGAACACCCCCTGGCGATCGCTAACATACCTCGTTTCATCGTCCAAAGGAACGCCTAGTTTTTCATAAAGTGCAACGCGTTTGCGCAATACTTCAATGGCCTTGGTGCGAAGGGTATCGTAAATCGCATCCATGTTGGGAACGTAATAATCTACTTTTACCAAATCATAAATCTCGCTCAAAGCTGCGGCGGTGATGATTTGATCGAGCACCTTAGCATCCTTAAAATGAACGTGGAGGTTTTTTTGGATTTCGAAGCCGGCTGGAATCTCGGTGTAGGTTTTACTGAAGCGCTTGCCGTCGCTTACTTGAACGTCATAAACAGGCACCATGCTTAACATGTCGCACACCACATCGCTTTCTTTTAAACCGAGCAATTCTACTCGATTCATGAAATCGGCAATGCGCTGACCCATTAATTGATCGGCTTCAGCAGCGTCTTTGCCTACTTGTTTAATGTGAAAAATGGCGAGGTACGATTTTGCCACGCAGTTGTATATGCCGTTGATGTCGAAGGTGACTTGATTGCTTTGGGGCGATGCGGCGCGGACAATCATTTCTTGGTTCTGATGCTGATAACGGGTTTCAGCGTTATAAAGAATGTTGCCCGCTACTTGGGCCTTGCTGTTTTTTGGACTGATGAAAATAAGGGCGAAAAAGGCCAGCAAAAGGGTATGTTGAATCTTCATGTTGATGTATTTTGGTGAGTGGTACACCTCAACATGGAAAGGGTTCAAAAAATCTGAATTCTTGTATGGCTTAATCCACCCTTACCCGAAATTCAATCACCTCGGGAGATTTTTTTGTGTTGGCGAAGAGCTGGATTTTTCGGTATTGCCAGCCCATTTTTCCTTCGCTATCAAAATCAACAACAATACTATCGCGTGATCCTGGTGCTACAGGCGTTTTTGGGTAAGCAACCTTGGTGCAAGCACAGGCCACCTCGTAATTTGAAATCACCAAGGGCAGTTCGCCAGTGTTGGTGAAATAAAAAGTGTGATGAAGCAACTCGCCCTCTTTGATAGGGGCAGATTTGTAAACTTTATCATCAAAAGAAAACTCCGCATACGGTCCTAAAACCGCAGCGGAGTTTAAAAATATGATCATCAATAGGAACATGTCCGTATTGAATTATTTGTTTACTGGAGCACCAGAGCTTTGTTGCTTCACTGGAGAACCTGCAGCCTCAGTAGCGGTGATGGTTCCTTTGATACGAACTACTTTCGTTGGCTCGTTTACAGCGTTAGAAGTAATGGTTACCGATTTGTTGATTGGTCCAACACGGGTATTGTCATACTTCACTTTAATTGCAGACGTTTGTCCTGGAGCAATTGGAGTAGTGTCGCACTTAGGAACAGTACATCCACAAGATCCTTTGCACTTAGAAATAATCAATGGCTCTGTACCGCTGTTGGTAACAACAAACTCACAGTTGGTATCGCCACCTTTAGCAACTACACCATAATCGTGAACGTCTTTGTCAACTTCAATCGCTGGTCC
This sequence comes from Flavobacteriales bacterium, assembly GCA_029238785.1. Lineage (GTDB taxonomy): Bacteria > Bacteroidota > Bacteroidia > Flavobacteriales_D > Sanyastnellaceae > CALKGK01. The sequence continues at coordinate 8,815 of JAQWFN010000118.1, forward strand.
TGATACTACTTCATTTTGAGCTTGAACGGCGAAAACAGCACCGAGAACAAACAAGAGAGAAAAGATTGCCTTTTTCATGTTATAAGGGTTTAAAAAATTAGTTTCAATGATTAACTGAGGTAAACTTACGGGGCTTTTTTCGAAAGGGTTCGGCTTTTAACAAAACATTAACAGCGCCAAAGCCTAGTATCTATTGGTATTTCGGGCAGGGTGTTTTCTTTTTTTCTTTTTCTGGGTGATGCGATATTTTCCCGCCACATATTTTGTGCAGCCCGTTGACCCTACTAACTTTGCAAACTTATCCGCTCATGCGGTTCAGCTGAACACTATGGAAATTCCAAGCAAATACGATCCACGTGCCATTGAAGACAAATGGTATGCCTTCTGGATGGAGAACAAGTACTTCAACTCTAAACCCGATGGAAGAGAATCCTACACGGTAGTTATTCCTCCACCAAACGTAACGGGTGTGCTGCACATGGGGCACATGTTGAACAACACTATTCAAGACGTTTTGGTGCGCAGAGCGCGAATGAAAGGATACAATGCCTGCTGGGTTCCGGGTACCGATCATGCCTCCATCGCTACAGAAGCAAAAGTGGTGCAGAAGCTGCGCAAAGAGGGGGTCAAGAAGTCAGACCTCTCTCGTGATGCCTTTTTAGAACACGCTTGGGAGTGGACCCACAAACACGGGGGCATCATCCTCGATCAGTTGAAGAAACTTGGGGCTTCTTGCGATTGGGACCGCACGCGCTTTACCATGGACGAAAAGTACTATGAGAGCGTGATTGATACTTTTCTCGACCTCTACGAAAAAGGAAAGATCTACCGTGGAAAACGCATGATCAACTGGGATCCTGCAGCGCTTACCGCCTTGAGCGACGAAGAGGTGATTTACAAAGAGGTTCAAGGAAAATTGTACCACGTAGCCTATCAAATCGAAGGCAGCGATGAACGTTTAGTTATTGCGACAACCCGACCAGAAACAATTCTCGGCGATAGCGCCATTTGTGTACATCCCGATGATGAGCGTTACCATCACCTTAAAGGAAAACGCGCCATTGTTCCTATTGTTGGAAGGTCGATCCCCATCATCCAAGATGAGTATGTGGACATGGAATTTGGAACCGGTTGTTTGAAAATTACTCCAGCGCACGATGTGAACGACAACGAATTGGGAGCCAAGCACAACTTGGAAACCATCGAAATTTTGAATGCCGACGGAAGCCTTGCTGAAAACACGGGTAAATACGCCGGTAAAGACCGATTCGAGGTAAGAAAAGAAATTGCCATCGATCTTCAAGCAGCAGGTTTGTTGGTGAAGGAAGAAGAGTATACCAATAAAGTAGGCTACTCTGAACGCACCGACGTGGTGATTGAGCCGCGTTTGTCTTTGCAGTGGTTTTTAGACATGAAAGACTTGGCAAAGCCCGCTTTGGAGCATGTTATGAACGACGATATTCAGTTCCACCCAGCGAAGTTCAAGAACAGCTACCGCAATTGGATGGAGAACATCAAAGACTGGTGTATCAGCAGGCAACTTTGGTGGGGACACCGTATTCCTGCCTTTTATTTTGGTGAGAATGAAGAAGATTTTGTTGTAGCGAAAACCATTGAAGCAGCCTTGGAAAAGGCCAAAGCAAAATCAGGCAACAACAGTTTGACCTTGGCAGATTTGAAGCAGGATGAAGATGTTATGGATACCTGGTTCAGCTCTTGGTTGTGGCCCATTTCCGTATTTGACGGCTTCTACAGCAAAGAGGAACTCGATTATTATTACCCCACTAACGACCTTGTTACGGCGCCAGAAATCATGTTCTTTTGGGTAGCAAGGATGATTATTGCGGGTTACGAATACCAAGGTGAATTGCCTTTCAAAAACGTTTACTACACAGGTATTGTTCGCGATAAGCTCGGTAGAAAGATGTCGAAATCGCTTGGTAACTCCCCAGATCCAATCGACTTGATGGAACAGTTTGGGGCAGATGGTGTTCGTGTTGGAATGTTGCTCACTTCGCCCGCAGGAAACGATTTGCCTTTTGACGATAAGTTGTGCGAGCAAGGTCGAAACTTCTCCAACAAGATTTGGAATGCTTTCCGTCTCATCAACATGTGGGAGCGAAAAGACATGGAACAACGCCCGGCAGCAGCTACGGCCATTCAGTGGTTTGAAAGCAGAATGGCCACCGTGTTGGAAGAAGTGAACCAAGATTTTGATCGCTTCAGGATTTCTGATGCCTTGATGAAGACCTATAAATTGGTTTGGAACGACTTCTGCTCGTGGTACTTGGAGATGATCAAACCTCCTTATGGAGAAGCCATTGATGAATTAACTTATCAGCGTACCGTAGGCTTTTTTGAAGCTTTGATGAAAATGCTTCACCCCTTCATGCCTTTCTTAACAGAGGAATTGTGGCATTTCTTGGGCGAAAGAAAAGGCGCAGATGAGGCGCTCATCGTAGCGCCATGGCCAGAAATGAAGGTAGAAGCAAGCGGTATTCAAGATCAGTTCGACTTTGCTGAGAAGGTGATTACGGCCATTAGAACCATCCGCAAGGAAAACCAAATTGCAAACAAAGACGCCATTGAGCTTAAAGTAAAAATCAACGCAAAAGAAGACAAGTCTTTCGATGCTGTGATTGCCCATCTTTGTAATGTATCCAGCATTGACTACATCACTGAAAAACCCGAAGGTTGCTTCTCTTTTGTGATTGAAAGCAACGAGTACTTCGTGCCTTTTGGAGAAAGCATCGATTTAGAGGCCGAGCGCGAAAAGTTGGTAAGTGAATTGGAATACACTAAAGGTTTCCTCAACAGCGTCATGAAGAAACTGAGCAACGAGCGTTTTGTAGCAGGAGCCCCAGATGCAGTAGTAGCTTCAGAGCGCAAAAAGCAGGAAGACGCCGAGTCGAAAATCAAGGTATTGGAAGAGAAGTTGGCGGCTTTGAGCTAGGTTGGGAGAGACGAGATTTGAGAGACGGGATTCGGGATTCGGGAGACGAGATTCGGGATTCGGGAGACGAGATTCGGGAGACGGGAGACGAGACACTCGTGCTTGGAACCGTGCGTGCGTCCATCCCCAAATGAGTTGACCCAAAGTCGGATTGAATCGTCCAAAGAAGATTTCTCATTCGAAATTCATCTTTGTTGATGTTGAAATTCCTTATTCTTAACTTATTCACACATTCAAGCTTTCACGCAATCCCCATTTCAGTTTGAACTTCACAGCACTCCAGGTGTTTAACAAGCATGTTTGGATTATTCAAAAAAGACCCCATCGCGAAGCTGAGAAAGCAACGCGAACAACTCCTGAAGGAGGCTTTTGATATGAGCAAAATCGACCGTACAAAGTCGGATGCGCTTATGGCGAAAGCAGATGAAATTGAGAAGAAAATCATTCAACTCACAGAAAAATCATGAAGCACATTGGAATCATTGGCGATTCTCGCGGTATAGGTAAAGCCTTGCGAGATCAGCTTTTGGCCGAAGGTCATCACGTTTATGGCGTTTCTCGCAGCGGAGGGAGCGTTCACCCCAATCATCATCACATTGCAACAGACGCAGTAGCCTCAGCGGTGGATTTTTCTGAGTACACGGAAGTTTTGGACGGATTGGTTTATTGCCCGGGAACCATCAACCTAAAACCTTTTCGAGGATTGAAGGAGGAAGACATCATGAACGACCTCAAGGTGAATTATGTGGGAGCTTTCATGAATGTTCAGAACAATTTGAAATTACTCAAGAAAAGTCAACACCCAAGTGTGGTCTTGTTTTCTACGGTTGCAGTGCAAACGGGAATGTCTTTTCACGCAAGCATTGCTTCGGCTAAAGCGGCGGTGGAAGGACTCACAAGAAGCTTGGCGGCAGAATTAGCACCGAGCATTCGGGTGAATTGCATTGCGCCATCGCTTACCGATACTTCTTTGGCTGAAGGGCTTTTGAACAACGATAAAAAAAGAGAAGCTGCCAATGAACGTCATCCCTTAAAACGCATTGGTTCTGCAGAAGAATTGGCGGCGAGTGCGGCTTATTTATTGGGCGATCACAGTTCATGGATGACCGGACAAATTTTGCATTTGGACGGTGGAATGTCGGCAATAAGATGATCTGGACCAAAGAACAATTGGCTGAGCTCGATGGACGGTACCGTGGAAGGTTTATCAATTCCATCAGTGGAGTAAAACCAGCAAACCTCATCGCCACAAAAAGCAAAGAAGGCTTAAGCAATGTTGCCTTGTTTTCCTCGGTGGTGCACCTTGGAGCAAACCCCGCCATGTTGGGTTTTGTGATGCGTCCGCCCACAGTTGAACGACACACCTGGGACAACATCCTTGAAACCGAAGTCTACACCATCAACATGGTCACGACCGAGCTTTCGGAAAAAGCGCACTACACCTCCGCGAGATCGGAAAGAAATGCTTCAGAATTTGAGTGGTGTGACCTAGAAGAAGCCTACTACGAAGATTTTCATGCGCCTTACGTGGGCAATTCGCCTTTAAGCTATGGAATGCGCTTGGAAAACAAATTCCCTATTTCAAATGGTTGTTATTTCATTAGCGGAACTGTAGAATGGGTGAAGTTTGATGAAGCATTTTTGGCCCAAGACGGCTACCTCGATATTGCCGAACAAGGCGCAGCGGGAATCGTTGCTTTAGACGGATACCACGGTTTAAGCAAGCAATTTCGCTTGAGTTTCGCAAAGAAAGGCGAGGAACTCCAACAACTAAAGGACTTCAAAAAAGGCTGGTAAGATGAAGCCCGAGATAAGTGTGGTATGGCTCAAACGCGACCTCCGCTGGCGAGATCATGCGGCTTTTGATGCTGCTCTTAAGCATCCTTATCCCATCGTAGCGCTCTATTGCTTTGAACCTGAGTTGATGTCGGCTCCCATGCACAGCGACAGACACTGGACCTTCGTTCAAGAATCCTTAAACGATTTAGAACGTTTTCTTGAGCAATGGAATGTGCCGCTGCTTAGCGGTATTGGCGAAGTGGAGGAGGGCTTTGATTTGCTTCGCGAAGCCTATACCATCAAGACCGTTTTTAGTCATGAAGAAATTGGTATCGGCCTTACCTTCGAGCGCGACAAACGGATGTTGACTTACTTCAAGGAGAAGGGAATCACCTGGAAGGAGTTTCAGCACAACGCCGTTATTCGAGGATTAAAAAACCGCTATCGCTGGAACGAGCTTTGGCACGAATACATGCATTCAGCGCTGATACATCCTGATTTTAATCAAGTTTCGAAAGCACAGCAAGGAATCACAAAGCCCGAACGTTGGTTCAAGGAAACCGCTTTTTCATCACCCAGAAAAAAAAGCCGACAAGCAGGTGGCGTTAGAAAGGCTTGGAAGTACCTTGAAAGTTTTTTCGAATTACGCGGAAAAGGATACTCAGGAGGAATATCAAAGCCTGAACGATCTAGAAGCACCTGCAGTAGATTGTCGCCTTACCTCGCTTGGGGTAATTTAAGTTTGCGGGAAGTGTACCATGAAGCCTTGAAACACAAAGCCAAGCCTGGATGGCAACGCAGCATGCAGAACTTTATCTCTCGCTTGCACTGGCATTGTCATTTTATCCAAAAATTTGAAATGGAGTGTAGTGTGGAATCATCGCTTTTCAATCGGGGGTATGAGCAGCTGCCTTTCAATGAAAACCAAGTGGCTTTTGAACGCTGGAAGAATGGAACCACGGGAATTCCATTGGTGGATGCCTGCATGCGCTGTTTGACGGAAACGGGCTACTTGAATTTCAGGATGCGGGCCATGCTCATCAGTTTTCATTCGCACCATTTGTTTCTGCGTTGGAAGCAGGGAGCCGATCATCTGGCCAGCTTATTTTTGGATTTTGAACCGGGGATTCACTTTCCTCAGATTCAGATGCAAGCCGGATTGGTGGGGGTGCATACCTTGCGCATTTATAACCCAACGAAACAGGCGCAAGACCATGATCCGCAAGCGGAGTTTATTCAAAAATGGGTACCCGAATTGCGCGGATTGCCCGCCGATATTGCCATTGAACCGTGGAAATTGAGTCCAATGGAACGCATGATGTTTGATTACCCTCAGTTAGAACACTACCCCGAGCCGATTGTTAATTTGGACCATTCTGCGAAAAAAGCCCGAGATTTGATCTGGAATTTCAGACAAGATCCGACGGTGATTCGAGAAAATGCTCGTATTCTTGTAACGCATACCTTGCCTGGGAGCAGAAACAGATGACTATGTTATACAACGAAGTACACTTTTTAAGTGAAGACGCCGAATGGCTCGTATTCATTCACGGTGCCGGTGGAGCGGTAGAAACTTGGAAATATCAAGTGGACGCCTTTGCGCCTTACTTCAATTTGTTGTTGATGGACCTGCGCGATCATGGGAAAAGCAAAAACATTGAGCCGCATTACGAAGAGTACGATTTTCGTGTAGTGACTCATGATATTCTTCAGGTAGTGGATCATCACGGTATTAAAGAAGCGAATTTTATGTCGCTCAGCTTGGGAAGCATTTTGCTCCAACAAGTTGATATCGCTCGTCCGAAACTCATCAAGCGTCAGGTAATGGCTGGAGGCGTTTTCAAGGCAACATTGAAGATGAAGTTCTTTATGCATTCTGCCAAGGTCTTGAACTTCATCTTGCCTTATCACATGATGTACAAGCTGTTTTCCTGGATTGTCTTGCCGAAGAAAAACCACCGTTTTTCAAGAATGATTTTCCGTGTTCAATCGAAAAAGCTCACCCCAAAAGAATACCTGAAGTGGATTGGTTTGTATAACCATTTCTTTAAAGTATTGCGCGAGTATTTCTACCGTCAGGTAGATAAAATGAGTCTCATAGTGATGGGCGATCAGGACCATGTTTTTTTCAATGCAGCTAAGAAATTTGCGAAGGTGCAAGAAGAGGTCACCATGATGATTATGGAGAATTGTGGCCATGTTTGCAACATCGAACAACCGCACGTTTTCAATAAAATGGCTTTG
>JAQWFN010000067.1 GCA_029238785.1 Flavobacteriales bacterium
AATGGGAACAACGACATGCTATTGACTGCAGCCAGTGAGCGTGAAATCAGCTGAAGGCACGTTCAGAGGATCCACCACTTGAATGTTCACTGGTCCACGACCAGCTTCATAAGTCACCGCATCAACATAAACGTTCTCCAAAATTTCCCGCTCACTGGCTGCAGTCAATAGCATGTCGTTGTTCCCATTTCCACGTCCTTCCAAACGGGTCAACTGAACACCGTCGCCGTAAGAGGCATTAGAAACAGTTCCACCGTTCTCAACCGTAGGCTTGTGAGGGATCACGGCAACGGCACGAATTGCACCACCTGTTCCAGAACGACGAGACACTTTGTATTGTTCCGCTTGTCCTGAACGTAAAACGGGGTTGTAGTCTTGGTAATTATTGTAACCATAAGCAACTACAATGAAGTAGTAGGTCTTGTGGTTCACTAATCGAGAATCACCTTGTGCGAATGCATCGCTCGTAATTTTGAATGAATGTCGAATACCCTCGTTTGGTCCGTTAGCCGCTAATACAGGAACAGGCAATTCCATTGTTTGATCTAGCACGTAGTTAACAACGACATCAACGCTATCCTTAACATCTACAGTAGCAACCAAACGGCTCACTTCAACATCACTCAATTGAGATGGAGATACTGTAGCGTTCGCAGTTTGATAGATTTGATATCCTTGGAAGGTGTAAGAACGTTGGAGCGAATCCAATTCTGTTCCGTCATCCAAGAGACGAGTAATGTTTGGATCAAATGCAACGTAGTTTTCAAGGTAGTTATTTGACAATGGGTTATCATTACTCAGATAAAGAATCACTTCTTGATCTAATTCTTGGTAAGTAACTTCAGGAGCATCTGGACCAGAAACAATCTGGAAACAGTTGTCGAAAAGAGCTTGAGCTTTATCATCTGCAATACGCAAAGGAGCAAGAGCTGCATCCGGACCACCACCTGGGTTTTCAGAGTAAACTACCCCAACAGTAATGTTGTTGTAATCACCAGGCTGAAGTGTAAAGGGTCCAGCCGCTTGAATGAAACGACGGTCACCAGGAGGGTTACCAGCGATAACTTCATTCCATGGATCAACATTTTCACCACCTGTACCCCAGTTGAATGGGTCAGTAGAACCTGGGAACATGTAATCTGCTTCAATATCTAAGTTTGCACCTGTATTTGGGTTCACACCATCACCTCCGTAGGCCATTTTCTGGTTGTTTTTCCAGATACCATTCATGTAGTTATAGAAGTGAACAGGTGTAGTAGGTTCCCCGTTGATTGGGTTAGTACCGTTGTTATAGTATACGAAACGTCGCATACCGAAACGTTCGTTATCAGCAACACCATCTCCATATCCGATACCAATACCTTCATAAGGAATACCCAAGCCGTCTACCGCTTCAGAGAAGTCAGTTGTTAATGGGTTGTCAAAATCATCAGCATCTTGGTAAGGACCTTCAAAGAAGTCAACACCTATGGCAGGAGGGTTCTCTCCATATCCAAGAGAAGAGGTTGATGGCTCATCAAATGCATCACCATTATAAGCATAACCAAGACCACGTTGCACGTCACAGCCAACATAATCATCTACAGAAGTTCCAACGTCAGCATCAACCCAAGTACCAAAGTAGGTTTGACCCAATGTTTGTGTTCCTTGGTTGATCATTACATAGTTGTAGAAGGTCATGTTGTTAATCTCATCAGTAGAAGAGAAGGCGAAGGCCTGTGCACGGATTTCCATACCAATAGGCTCTCCTTGCGACTCAGAGTGAACGTTACCTTTATCATTAAAGATCCAGTAGTAGGTTTGGTCACCAAACAATGGAATTGGATCTTCTCTACGACGTTCGTCACAGTTCACTTCATTGTCAGACAAGAAATACCATGGGTAATCTCCAGCATTAGGATCATAGTTGCCATCCAAATCATAATCGAAGAAAGGAGACAGGTAGTAATCTTGATTCAAAGCTGTATTTCCATGCGCTGGATAAGTATAGAAGTATGAAGGTGTGCTGTAACCGTCAGGGAATTCTATTTCAACGTCACACAAAGGATCGTTCAAACAATCGAAATAACGTCTGTGTTGTGCAGCATCTTGACGCTCAACCACTGAGAAACGGTCCCAAAGCTCACAAGTAGCTTCATCGATTTCAGCAGAACCATCATTGGTCAAAGGACCTGTCCAGAAATCGTTACCGTCGGCACGGAAAGTAACCGCAGCCAGTTTCAACTGTTGGTCAGGAGAGATTCCACCCATCCAAAGTGCTCCTGCATAAAGTGCAGAGACGTTACCTCCGATAGGCACCTCATAAGCAGCTTGGCTTTGTGCACGATCTTGCCACATTGAACCACCGGTTTCAATAAGGGCGCTTACGTTATTCCAAGCTAAATCAGTCAGAGCACTTGATGGCGCACATGCAGCAGCACGTGTTTGATCAGAGGACTGATTATTGTTAGTAGCCCCTTCAACTGCACCTAAATACTTGTATGCCCAGGAGGCATCAGCAGAAAGCAGGATAGCGAGGAGCGCTATGGTGTATTTTATTGACTTCATCTGTAAAAGATTTGACGTGTTTCTTTTCTATTAAAAATCGAGCTTCACACCCAAACGAATTGTTCTTGGTAAACCAAGGTTGAATGGGTTGTCAACATACATACTGTAGTAGTTACGGAATGATGCAGGATTTACCTGGTTGTTAACCAACTGCTGGTATTGAGCAGCTGCGAGGTATCCGTCATCATCAGAAACACCAGTGAATCGGTATACACTATTGATGTTTTGTGTGTTCAAGAGGTTAGAAATCCAGAAGTAAACATTCAAGTTAGCTGTTTTTGCTTTCTCTCCTTCTCCTCCAAACTGTAGCGTGAAGTTACGGTCGATATTTACATCAAGGTTAAATTGCCAAGGCAAACGAGAACCGTTGATTGAACCTTCAGTGTTTGGCGAAATTTCACCAGTAATTGGGTAAGCAATACGGCTAGCGGTGTAAGGTGTTCCAGAACCAAGGTTGGCAATGAAGTTAACCCCTGTATTAGCAAAGATTTGCTTGTCGAACCAAACCGGACCATTGTAATCTGTTCCGCTTCCATAACGGTAATCCAAGTTCATAACGATACGGTGACGTTGATCGAAATCCAATGGGTTGATGTTTCTCAAGTTTGGAAGACCAGCATTGATCAATGCCAAAGCTGTTTGAGTAGTAGAACCAGTACCATCAGCAAACTGAAGGTTGTAAGAAGCGTTGATACGAACGTTTCCTGTTCTTCTTAAGTCATAAGTCAAAGACAAACCTTTAACGGTACCAAAGTCGAGGTTACCGAAAGCACGGTACTGACGTGGGTAAGCACCAGGGAAGGCACGCACCTGAATCATGTCTCTCATCTCTTTGTAGTAACCAGAGATTTTGATAGAAGAGGTCTTGCTCAATACTTGTTGGAAACCAAGCTCGTAGTCAATGGTTTTTTCTGGGCGAAGGTCTGGGTTATTGATCAACACGTTTCTTGCTTCGATAAACAAGTAATCAACCGGATTGAATCGGTTACTACCTGTAGGACGTTGAGTCAAGATATCGTAGTGAGCAAAGAACAAGGCCTCATCAGAAATCGGGAAAGAGAATGCAATACGTGGCATTACGTTCACCTGCGGATCGTAATCACGGAAAGCAGAGCTGGTCAATGGCGCATCTGGTCCGTTTACCAACCAAGGCGCTGGATCTCCAGAGTTAGAAGCAATCAACTGTGGATCTGAAATTTCAGTTCCCGCTGCGTTGAACCAAGTGTCTCCATCACGGTAACCTGTAATAGCGGTAGGGTTAGCAACATCATTCACATATACGACATAGTCGCTTCCGATATTAGAAGGAATGTTTGGTGAATTATCCAAATCATTTACCAATCCACCAGAAATGTCACCAACAGTGTAAGCTTCTCCAATCACATAAGGATCTCTCAATACCGGTTGGTTAGCATCAAAACGGTCAACACGAACACCAACGTTAAAGATGATGTCGTCAAAGGCAAACTTATCCATTACATACCCGGAGATATAAATTGGTTCGTAAGCACCAATCGGACGAGTTCTGTTGCCATTTTCATCTGTTTCGTTGAAGAAATCTTCGATGGTTGGACGAGAACGATTCGTTTTTTCACCGAAAGCATTGAAACCGCTGTAGCTCACAAGGTTGTTACCTTGATTCAATAGCTCATCTGCGCTAAACATGTCTAGCGTGAAGGTTTCTGGATCTAGTGCATCAACGTTAATGTTGTCGTTTCCATTTGGATCTAGACCAAGAGCAATACGTAAGTTACGGTCAAATGCGAACTGACCATTACCAATCAATCGATCATAAGTTACGTAGAAATCAGTTCCCTGGTTAGTAATTGTACTATCAGAGAAATCCAACTCCTGAATGTGTGCATTGGTATTCAAACGAGCCAATAACCACAATGAAGATGGGCTGAGCGTGAAGAAATTATCACGACGTTGCTCGTATTCAAAACCTACCTGAACGGCGTGGTCTCCAATATCAGCAGAACCAGCAGCAGTAATACGGAACTGACTGTTATCTACAACAGAATAATCAGCACCACCATCATCAGATGTAGGAGTTCCCGGGTAAGTCCACAAGTTATATGTTCTTGGTGGTAACTGTCCGTTCAACAATGCATTTCCGTTTTGAACATCCAAGAGCGAAGTGTAAGGTCCTTCAGGATTCACATCGTATGGTTCAGGATCAAATAGCGAGAAGTATTGGTTGTTGATGGCAGCAAGTTCTGGATTAGAAGTTCCTGGAGTAAAAGTTACTAAGGTATCTTCCCATCCATTATGCACAAAACGGAATCCACCGTTATCTGAGAACTGACGCTCGTAAGACAACTGATCGAAAACTTCAAAACGTCCAATGTGTCCGTACTTAAAGAAATCATCTCTGTGGTCTTCATCTTGTCTTTTCTGGAATGACTTTGAGTAGTCAATCATTACAGAATAGAATACGTTTTTCAATGTTGATGCGGCATTCTCGTCTTCATCATCACTGATGAAACGCTGAGAGAACTTACCGTAAACACGCCAGTCATACGAAGTGATCAAACTGTTGTTGTCCCAGTTCATCAACATGTTTCTATACGAAGCGTTGTATTGACGGTTGAATGCTCCCGTACCACCAAAAGTCAAACTCATGGTCTCAGAAGTGTTCACATCAATTTTAGCTACCAAGTTGGCACTTCTTGAAGCAGCGTTCAAACGAGTAGGAACGGTTTCAAAATCGTTGGCCTTGAGGAAGTCGGCATTGTATAATGCACCGTTAATGGTTCCATCAGAAGCAACGTTCTGGCGAAGTGGGTCGGCAATGATTCTATTTCTAGCTTCATCGGTAATTCGATATACCCCTCCAAACGTCGGGCGTGGATCAACTTGACTTTGGTAGTTTCCAGAAAGGAACAGACCAAGAAGTGGACGCTCACGATTTCCGTCGGCATCTTTCTTAAACAAGAGAGGTCCAGATAGAGATCCTTCTAGTAGGTTGTAACCGAAACGGTCAAGACCTACTGCACCTTCTCCGCTTCGAACACCAGAAGAAATCACCTCAAATCCACCGAACCACTTGCTAGAAGAGTTACGAAGGGAAATGTTGATGACCCCACCAGTTGCATCACCGATGTTCGCAGGAATACCTCCTGTTAATACGGCAACTTCTTCGATGGCTGATTTCGGCAATGCAGAAGAACCACGCACCTTAATACCGTCAATGTAAACCCAAGTAGAAGCGGTACGAGCTCCACGAATGGAGATTCCACCACCTGTACCTGATGTTCCCACACCGGCTACGGTTTGTGCGATGGCACCAGCAGAACGACCCGGCATCTTGTCGATGTCCTCACGTGTAACTGTTCCACCTGATGCACCACCATCCTTATCAATCAAAGGAACGGTGTACTCAACAACTTCAACCTCTTCAAGCTGAATACCCGAAGATAATTTAGCGTTGGCGAATTGAATTTTGTTAGAAGCTACAGAGATGCCTGTAACTTTTTGTGGTTGATAACCGACAAATGAAAAGAGAACGTCATACGTTCCTGGATTAATCGGTTTAATGGTGTAGTTACCATCGAAATCGGTGTTAGTACCGGATACCTGATTACCGTTAAGGAAAACCACCACATTTACAAATGGGAGGCCTTCACCTGATTCGGCGTCGGTTACCTTACCTTTAAGTGTCCCAGACTGCGCTAGAGCGCCTGTACCGAAAAGGAAGGCCAGCAAAAGAACTGAATAGATCTTACGTGACATAGAGTTTGGCTTTGGATTACGTACTATTTCTCATCAAACGGGCGTAAATATAGAAATTAAATATCCAGTATTCAAAACCCATGTGGCTGCGAAAAGTAGCAATTAATAACAGGTGTAAACCTGATATACTACAAGCTTCTATTTTCTCGAAGCTCACATAACCAAAAGTAAGTCAAGCAAATGCGATAATGAAATTTTAACAGCTCATTCATTTGTATTTCTATACAGGTCTACATTTTGAATGAGAAACAGTTTGGGCAGTATATTGGAAGTCTGTGTCTGATTTTAACGTCAGACGGGAATGATTGTGTTAATGCTTCTTTCTAAACCAGCGTTTCCAGAAAGGCAGCGTTCGCCCTTTGTTAGCGCGTCTTCTGTTCCTTTCGTTGCGCTTCATTCGCTTGCGAGTGGCCTTGTCTTGGATGTCTAAATGATGCTTTCTATGAGCACCTAGCTTGGATTCCGATTCAGCTCTATTGTTTGCTGCAGGCTGTGCATTTTCTTGTTTGGGCTTGCGAGATTTTTTTTCTTTTCTTCCCTGAGTAAAGGCAATAGTTGGTACAAAAACCAACAAAAGGAACAAGTACTTGAGGAGAAACTTCATGCTTTAAGAGTAAAATTCATAATCATACTGCACAATTTCAATGCGCTGGGTCTGTTCAAACTTAGTAATAAATGCCTCCACAAGCCCTCGTTGATCATAAAGCACTTCGAGGTGCTGATACTTCTTTCCATTTTTATACACATCCCAAGTCAACATCAAACCAGATGCATCATAAGAAAAGTGATGCTCCTCCTTGTCCTTATTCGCTTTGGTCAAGGTTCTTTTTAAAAGCCGACCACTTTCATTGTATTCTAAAGTAACGATGTCACTTCGATTCGTCATGAGGTACACCTCTATGCGCTCAATCAAATAACCTAGATCATTATACCTTAATGTTTCGCAGCGAAAGGGTAAAAGCAGTTCGTTATGATAGGTGATGATCTGTTGCTGGTTATCACCTTTCCTTACTTGAAACGAATCAAAGTGCCACCAGCGTTCGAGTTGATCTAAATCTCTGAACTCTTGTTCGTCTTCCACGCGGAAACTGGATGTATATAAGGTGTCGCCTCGCTCAACACTGATGTTTCGAAGCAAAGAGCGACCATTTTTCACGGTTTCAGCCACAACCTTTCCCTCACGATACTCCCACATGTGAATGGAGGTGTCGCGCAAACTGCCAATGGATCTCGCTCTAAAATGTCGAAGCATTCGTCCGTCACGATCAAACTCGATTTCAATGCGGCCGGGCTTCTTCTCAATGGGCATGTTGTCTCGCTTTTCAGAAAAAGTACCGGTCATTTTCTTCACTTTGTTCTTCGACTGGAAAAGCGCGTTGAATACCATCGACTCATACCTGCCGCCTTGTTGCTCGGGCAAGATGGTTTGAGCACGAGAAAGCCCATCACTCAGAAAAAAAATAAAAAGAAAGAAAAACCAATTAAGGCATTTGTTGCAAGGCTTCATCGACTTCAATAACTGGGAATTGACATACTTTATTTTGACAAACGAAAATATTATCGCCATCCAGAAACTTACCCTGGAGCAAAGGAATTTGTCCCTCACTTCCTCCCATAAATAACACTTGAGGCAAATAATGCTGGTCGAATTGTTCTTTTTTCTCTTGATGATGCTCTCCTGTGATGGCTACTTCGTAAAACGGACCCTTCATCCACAGTCCCAGTTTGGCCCAGTTGCTGAAGTATTGCCCATAGCTCACTTGCGGTGCAATGGTGTTGAGCATGCTTTCGCTGCTTTCTTTAAAATCCTTTCGATCTAACAAGGTGCCCAATAAAAAGAGGTTTTTAGCCATGGTGCTATTTCCTGAAGGGATCACATTGTCTTCAAGCTCCTGCTTTCGCAGAATCAGTTGCTGCTCTTCCTTTGAGGTGAAGTAGAAATAGGGCGAGTTACTTTCTCTAAATAAATCAATGGCAGTGTTGCAAAGAATACTCGCCTTCTCAATATAAGCTTCGTCGAAGGTGAGTTGGTAGAGGTCGAGATACGCCGCTGCGAGGTAGGCATAGTCGTCAAGGTGTCCTTCTACGCTGGACTTTCCATTCTTATACGTGTGCTTTAATTTTCCTGCCGTTTGCATTTCAGTCCACAAAAATTCGCCGCACTGAATGGCCATGCGCATGTATTCTTCATTTTTTAAGCTTCGCGATGCAGCACAAAGTCCGCTTATGGCAAGGGCATTCCATGAGCACAATACTTTGTCGTCTAAACCAGGGCGTTCTCTTTTGCCCCTTATTTGAAGTAAAGCGCTATTAAGTGATGCCAATTGAGCTTGATAGGTTTGAAGATCAATTTTAAGTTTCTCGGCAGCCTTTTCATCATTCTCTTCGCGCAGGAGAATGTACTTTCCTTCCCAAGCCCCCTTCTGGTTGATCTCATAAAACTTCGTCAACTCTTTTTGAAGTTCTTTGGGCAGTGCGTCAATTTGATCCTTGGTCCAGGTGTAAAATTTCCCTTCTTCGCCTTCGCTGTCAGCATCTAACGCGGCATAGAAGGCACCTTTGCCATTACTCATTTCTCTTTTAAGGTAAGCAATACTCTCTTCAACAATTCTTTTGTATTCTTGGTTCTTGCTGTTTTGATAGGCCAGCGAGTACAGTTCAATCAATTGGGCATTGTCGTAGAGCATTTTCTCGAAATGAGGGGCTTTCCATTTTTGATCAGTTGAGTAGCGAGCAAAACCGCCGCCAATATGATCGTAAATCCCACCCTTTGCCATGTGGTTCAAAGTGCGGTAAACATGCTCTAGTGCTAAGGGGTCGTTTTGTGAAACACCGAAGTGCAGCAAGAAATCAAGACTGTTGGGCATGGGGAATTTCGGAGCACTATTGGCTCCACCGTATTTTGTGTCCCAATCGCTTTTCCAGTTTTGAACCATGCTTCGCCACATTTCAGGATCGATTTCGGGGAGATCTTCATCCACCTTAAGCACCGCCTGATCTTGCAATCCTTTCATTAATTGTTCTGCAAAGAATTCGAGCTTTTCTGGACTTTCCTCTTTCAGTTGGACGATGGACTGCATCACCTTCATCCATTCGTCTTGTTGGAAGTAAGTTCCTCCGTGCACTGGTCGGCCATCACTTAAAGCAAAGCAGTTCAAGGGCCAACCTCCGCTACCAGTAATGGCTTGAACGGCATCCATGTAGATTTGATCTACATCTGGGCGTTCCTCTCGGTCTACTTTAATCGCAACAAAATGTTCGTTCATGAAGGCTGCGGCAGTGCTGTCTTCAAAGGTTTCTCTTTCCATTACATGGCACCAGTGGCAGGCCGAATAGCCCACGGATATGAGCAAGAGTTTGTTTTCCTTCTTTGCTTTTTCAAGTGCAGCTTCGCCCCAAGGCATCCAATTTACGGGGTTATGTGCGTGCTGAAGAAGGTAAGGACTGCTTTCATTTACCAAGGCATTGGTGTATTGATGCTCTTCATGTAAGCCTTTTGGTGCTTGGTTGCACGAAAGAAATAGAAGAGCGATAATACTAAGAAGAATGAGCACGTTTTTCATTAGTGTAAAAATAGAAGGAATAAAGCAGAAGAAGTAGCGGATGAACAACAAGTTCTTTTAAGAAGGAAAAGCTTACTTTTGCTCTTCTTTTTTTGTGAAATAAACCCCTAAGAATCATGTGGCAAGATGAGCACATTTTTAGTCTGATTAATGAAGAACACAATCGTCAGAAAACAGGCATAGAATTAATCGCATCAGAGAACTTTGTTAGCGACCAGGTGATGGCAGCAGCCGGATCTGTGTTAACGAATAAATATGCAGAAGGCTTGCCAGGAAAGCGTTACTATGGTGGTTGTGAAATCGTTGATCAGGTAGAGCAATTGGCCATTGATCGCGTAAAAGAACTTTTTGGAGCGGCATGGGCAAACGTTCAGCCGCACAGTGGTGCATCTGCCAACTCAGCAGTGATGTTGGCGCTTTTGAAGCCGGGCGATGCGATCCTCGGATTTGATTTGAGCCATGGCGGACACTTAACGCACGGGTCTCCGGTGAATTATTCTGGTAAACTTTACCAAGCCAATTTCTATGGTGTGGAAAGAGAAACCGGAATGGTGGATATGGACAAGGTGGCCCAAAAGGCACGTGAAGTAAAACCAAAGCTAATCATCTGCGGAGCTAGTGCTTACTCAAGAGATTGGGATTATGCCCGTTTCAGGGCAATTGCAGATGAAGTTGGCGCTTTGTTGATGGGCGATGTGTCGCACCCTTCAGGACTGATTGCGGCGAAGTTGTTGAACGACCCTTTGAAGCACTGCCATGTTGTTACTACTACAACACACAAAACATTGCGCGGACCACGAGGTGGTTTGATTATGATTGGTGAAGATTTTGAGAATCCTTTTGGTTTAAAAACGCCCAAAGGACAACTTCGCATGTTCTCTTCGCTGCTTGATAGTGCTGTTTTCCCGGGTTCTCAAGGTGGTCCTTTAGAGCACATCATTGCAGCAAAGGCGGTTGCTTTTGGAGAGGCCCTTCAGCCGAGCTTCAGAAGTTACGGAGAGCAAGTGATGCGCAATGCCAGCGCCATGGCCGATGCACTTGTGGCTCGAGGGTATCAAGTGATTTCTGGGGGTACAGATAATCACTGCATGTTGATTGACCTTCGTTCTAAAGACATTACGGGTAAAGATGCTGAGTTGGCTTTGGTGAAAGCACACATCACGGCAAATAAGAACATGGTGCCTTTTGATGATCGTTCTCCTTTTGTAACCAGTGGTTTGCGTGTTGGAACACCTGCGATCACTACTCGTGGTTTAAAGGAAAACGATATGGAACAAATCGTTGCTTGGATGGATAAGGTGATTATGAACTCAGGCGATGAGGCAATCTTGGCTAAAGTTAAATCGGAGGTTCACGATTTCATGAGCCCGCGTCCTTTATTCATGGCTTAATTCGGAAACCAAAAGAAAATATCTTCGCGGGACATCGGTCTTTGGCTGGTGTCCCAGAAGAATCCCTCTAAAGTAAATTCACTCTCTTGTGCCTTGCTCATTGGGTGGAGTGCCCCACTTGGTTTGGTGAGTAGCGATACTTTGACGATTTCATTGTCTGAAACCTGCAAGCTCACATCGCTGCAATCCACCCTGTTTAGTCCGGAAATACTTGTTTGCTCTTCTTTCTGCTCTGTAGGGAAATAGATGATTTGCCCGTTCCCAAAAACATCAATGCGGTGGAGTTCATTGTCTTTGAAATAACCCACCGTGCGTTTTCCTTTGATTTGATTGTACTTCCCAGGAATGGCCTCCGAAATAATGAAGGAATTCTTATTGATCAGCATTTCTTTGATCTTACCACCATTGAGGGTGAGATCGATGCGCTCTCCACTAATTTGATTGGACTTAGACCAAATGATGGGCGAGCCAAAAAGGATCAAGGTGGAATCGTTTTCAGCGTAGGTCAAGGAATCGGCTTTTCCTTGCAAATCACTTTTAAAAAACTTCACATGCTGAGCGGCATGAATGATTTGTTTTCCGAGGCTGTCTGGCAAAGCTAAAAGGGTATCGGCATGAAGAAACAAAGAGTCGCCATCAAAAAACTGAATCATCTCTGCGTGTCCTGTTACCAAACTGCGCCGTTCTTTTTCATTGTGCCTTCCGTAATCGCCCTGGATAAGGTAATTTGAAGTGGTGTCTTGTATTTCGACGTTTCTGAAGACTTCACCATCACCGGTTCTGCCGTTGTAGAAGATGCTGTCGCCCTTCATGATGGTTGTGTGCGAAGTGATTTGAGCGTTTTCGTTGAATTGACAGAGGTCGCTGATGGTATTGTACCAACCGTTTTCACAATAAATTTCGGTGTCTTTACTGATGATGCGCGTTGGTCCGTAAAAGAAGGCCTGCTCTGCATTTGACGAATAGCGTAGAGTGTCGGAGTAAATCTTGTACTCCGGATTCACCAATTTCACATCATCCCGAAACTGAAAGAACTTAGATTCAGTATCGTAAAAACCTTGTTCGCTGGTAAGCACATTGTTGTTGCTTTTCGAGGTAATTTTCCCTCCACCAAAGTAGTGTGCAATATCGGTTTCAAAATCGTAATCGAGCAGGTCGGTGGTGAGGGTCATGTCGTTTTCACGCAAACGAATGTTGTTTTTTAGGTGGGCGACTTTCGAGGTGTTATCGATGGTCAATTCATCTGAAAACAACTGCAGGGAATCGCCTTGAACAATACGCACTCTGGAGTAGGCAATGAAATCTCCTTCGGTAAAGCGGTAGGCACTATCGCAGAACATCAAGGCTTCTTTGTATTTGAAACGCACATTTCCCAGCAATCGTTGGGCAGGCGAAATCTTTGGATCCATAACGACTTCATCGGCATGAAGGATTTCTACCTTGAGTTTTTCCTGGCCAAAAGCGAGGCTACTCAAGGTAAACAATAGGGAGAACCAAAGTAAGCGAGTCATCA
This sequence comes from Flavobacteriales bacterium, assembly GCA_029238785.1. Taxonomy (GTDB): domain Bacteria; phylum Bacteroidota; class Bacteroidia; order Flavobacteriales_D; family Sanyastnellaceae; genus CALKGK01. Next base: position 12,750 of record JAQWFN010000067.1, read on the forward strand.
TGCTGCTTGAACGCATGAAATGATCATGCCATTGCGTGTTTTCGGGGAATAGTTTGTGTTCTATCCGGACCAACAGATACGATGCTGATTGGTGTTTCGAGCTTTTCTTCCAAGTAAACGATGTAATCTACCAAAGATTGAGGAAGCTCTTCCATGCTTTTTAGTCCGGTCAAATCTTCACTCCAACCTGTCAATGCTTCATATACCGGCTCTACTAGCGACTCATCGATGTCGTATGGCAAGTAGTCGATCAATTCACCTTTGTACTTGTAGTGGGTACAAGCGTAGATGGTATCGAAGTCAGAAAGTACATCTGCTTTTGTCATGGTCAACTGAGTAACACCATTGATCATGATGGCATACTTCAATGCTGGAAGATCAATCCAACCACAGCGTCTTGGTCGGCCAGTTGTAGCTCCAAATTCATGACCTGCAGCACGGATGGCTTCGCCCGTTTCGTTTTCAAGTTCAGTAGGGAAGGGGCCGCTACCAACTCTTGTGCAGTAGGCTTTAAAGATTCCAATGACTTCACCAATTTTGTTAGGGGCAACACCTAAACCTGTGCAAGCACCTGCGGTGATGGTGTTTGATGAGGTCACGAAAGGATAAGAACCAAAATCGATATCCAACAAAGAACCTTGAGCACCTTCGGCGAGCACACGTTTCCCTGCCTTCATGGCTTGGTTGATGTAGTGTTCGCTATCGATAACGGTTAATTGGCGCATGTATTCGATGCTTTCCAACCATTCCTTTTCCATTGGGGCGAGGTCGTATTCGAAGTCGTAAAAGCTCAACATGCGAGCGTGCTTGGCTTTAAGCTTGTCGTACTTTGAATCGAAACCATCTTCGAAGATGTCTCCAATACGCAAACCATTTCTGCCTGTTTTATCCATGTATGTTGGACCAATACCTTTTAGGGTAGAACCAATTTTATTCTTTCCTTTTTCTTGTTCGCTTGCTGCATCGAGCAATTTGTGCGTAGGAAGGATGAGGTGAGCTTTTCTTGAGAAAAGTAGTTTACTGTGAACGTCCACACCCATTTCAATCAACTTGTCGATTTCCTTTTTGAGGATAATTGGATCGATAACCACACCGTTTCCAACAACATTGATTTTGGCTTCATGGAAAATTCCTGAGGGGATGGTATGCAAAACGTGTTTGATGCCGTTGAACTCAAGCGTGTGCCCAGCATTTGGACCACCTTGGAATCGTGCAATCACATCGTAATCAGGAGTGATAACATCAACAATTTTTCCTTTTCCTTCATCGCCCCATTGGAGGCCCAGTAGTACGTCTACTTTCATCAGTATTAGTTAAGTGCATGAACTCCATCTTCAACATTGTTGAGAATGGCCATTTCAGCATTGATTTTAATCAGATTGAGTACTTCCATAACTTTAGGAGGCACACTAACTACGGCAATTTTGCCACTATTTTCGTTCACGTATTTGATCATTCGAACCAGGGCCTGAATGTCTGCTACATGAATGTTATCATTGTTTTGAAGGTCAACAAGCACCTTCAAGTCGCCACGCTTGACGTGCTCTGCTAAAAGCCGAAGTGTCTCCTTATCGATGCCCTTACCATGATAGGCTTGGTTCAAACGATAAACGGTACAATTTCCTTGCTGAAATATATCGAACTGACCATCCATTAGTCTTTCCTTTTGGCGTAAAAATTCAAACTGTGGTGGAGGATTTCAATATCGAAGATATCTTCGAGCGTGGCTTTAATTTGCTGGATTCTCGGGTCGCAAAACTCGAGCACTTGTGAACCATCCGTGAGAATGATATGGTCGTGCTGTTGGTTTTGATGCGCTTTTTCAAATTGAGCGAGGTTTTTCCCAAACTGATGCTTCCTAACGAGGTTGCACGCGAGGAGCAGCTCTGTGGTATTATATAAGGTATCACGAGAAACCCGGTAGTTTTTGTTTTTCATTTTCACGTAGAGCGACTCGATGTCGAAATGACCTTCGTAATCGTAGATTTCACGTAAAATGGCAAAACGTTCAGGTGTTTTACGGTGCTTATTTTGTTCTAAATAAGCCGCAAAAATATCTCTTACTTTCTCTTGAATATCAACCTTCTTCATTCTGAATCAAGCAAGCCCCAAAGATAGTGATTCTTCATCTATCAATTGAGTCCTTCAACATCTTCTTTACGAACACGTTCTACCATGGTCACCCCATTGATGTTTTCCAGCTTTTCAGTAAGCGAGGAAAGGTGTTCTGTATCGTGAACCAGCACTTTTACCATGCCTAGGAAAATTCCGTCGTTGGATTCAAAGCTGATGGCTTTCATGTTGACGTGCATATCGGCAGAGATCACATTGGTCACACTGTTAACAAGTCCTATATCGTCAATCCCTGTAAAACGCAGTTGAACTTCAAATTGGGTGAGTTCTTTACTTGCCCAGCGTGCGCGAATGACGCGATAAGCATAGTTACTCATCAGTTGAGTTGCGTTAGGGCAATTGTCTCGGTGTATTTTAATGCCTCCGCTTACAGTAACAAAGCCAAAAACATCATCGCCTGGAATTGGGTTACAACAATGCGCTAAGCTATAATCAAGCTGTTGTTCTTCGTCGCCAATAAGCAGTGCATCTTTTTTGCCGGGAACTGGGCTAATGTACTCTTGGGTGTCTTTCGACTTGAGGTCTGTCAAGCGCTCAAATAGAATTCTTCCGTTTTCTATGGTGTAGCCCTTGAGTTTTTTCAGGTCGATTTTGCTTATTGCAATTCGGTAATAAAGCTCTAGCGCAGAATCTACACCAAAGTGCTTTTGTAAATTGGTGATATTAACGCTCAAGAAGTCAATGCCAAGTCCGTTGAATTTTCGGCGAAGAATCTCTTTCCCCTCAGCGGCAACTTTTTTCTTTTCTTCCTTGAGTGATGTTTTGATTTTAGCGCGCGCTCTGGCGGTGGCAACATATCCTAGCCAATCTTCCTTTGGGGTTTGTTTTTTCGAAGTGAGGATTTCAACTTGATCGCCACTGCGCAAAACATGACTCAATGGAACGAGCTTGTGATTCACTTTCGCCCCGATACATTTTGAACCAATAGCGGTATGAATGCTAAAGGCAAAATCTAAAGTAGTAGCTCCTTTTGGAAGTGTTTTTAAATCTCCGTCTGGAGTAAAAACATAGATTTCCTCAGAGAATAAGTTGAGTTTAAAGTCGTCAATAAAAGTGAGTGCATCATCATCAGAGCTTTCCAACACTTCTCTAATCTGAGAGAGCCAGTTGTCAAGAATGCTTTCAGCACTTTCTCCGCCAGATTTATACTTCCAGTGAGCGGCGTAACCTTTCTCTGCCACTTCGTCCATTCGCTTGCTTCTGATCTGAACTTCAACCCATTTACCGGTTGGGCTCATTACTGTGGTGTGGAGCGATTCATAACCGTTGGCTTTTGGCATAGAAATCCAATCACGGAGTCGATCAGGGTTGGGTTGGTAGAAATCGGTAACAATGGAGTACACCTTCCAGGCCTCACTTTTCTCCAATTCTAGAGGCACATCAATGATGATTCGGATGGCAAAAACGTCGTAAATATCTTCAAATGGGACGTATTTATTCACCATCTTATTCCATATAGAGTAGATGGATTTTGTTCGTCCTTTTATTTCAAAGTTGATTCCTTGGGCTTCGAGAGCCTGCCTTATGGGAAGGCTGAATTTGTTGATGAATCGTGTTCTAACCGCTTGGGTCTTCTGAAGCTTTTGGGTGATTTCTTGGTAAGTGTCTGCTTCCTTGAATTTCAAAGAAAGGTCTTCGAGCTCGGTTTTCATGTTGTACAAACCCAAACGGTGAGCAAGTGGGGCATACATGAACAGCGTTTCACTGGCTATTTTCAACTGCTTGTCTGGACGCATGTGGTCTAGCGTTCGCATGTTGTGTAGCCGGTCAGCAATCTTAATGAGGATCACCCGCACATCATCGCTCAAGGTGAGCAACATTTTTCTAAAGTTCTCGGCTTGAGCAGAGCTTGCATGGTCGAACACACCAGAAATCTTGGTTAGTCCGTCAATAATCATGGCCTCTTTTTCACCAAAAAGGTTTTTGATGTCATCTAAGGTAATATAGGTGTCTTCTACTGTATCGTGCAGCAAAGCGCAAACAATAGAGGTGGTGTCTAAACCGATTTCTTCGGCACAAATCCGCGCTACCGCAATGGGGTGGTAGATGTAGGGTTCTCCAGACTTTCTGCGCATGTCTTTGTGTGCTTCGAGAGCAACATCAAATGCCTTGCGAATTCGTCTTTTGTCTTGTGCTGATTTTGATCGAGCAGCAGCCCTTAAAAGGCCGCGATACCTGCGGAGAATTTCCTTTTTCTCCTTAACTAAATCGATTTCCAAATGTCTTCTAGATTAGTCTATGGAAGGTAGTATTTTACCTCGAACTTCACCAAATCCAATGCGAACTTCTCCATTGTCGCAGTGTCCTCTCATGATGACTTCATCGTTGTCTGCAATGAATTTTCTTTCTCCACCACCATTCATTGCAAGTGGTTTTGTTCCTCGCCATGAAAGTTCGAGCATTGAACCGTAGCTGTCTTCTGTAGGACCACTAATTGTTCCGCTCGCTAGTAAGTCACCACCCCTTACATTACAACCATTAACGGTGTGGTGAGCGAGTTGCTGGCACATGTTCCAATACATGTACTTCAGGTTGGAATTGCTAATAAGGGTTTCTTCTTGGTTTTGTGGCTTAATGGCGACTTGTAGTTTGATGTCGTAATTTTTAGCTCCTTCGTACTCCAGGTAAGGAAGTACAGGAGGATCTTGCACTGGTCCGGCTACGCGATAAGGTTCCAAAGCGTCTAAAGTCACTACCCAGGCGGAAACAGTACTGCCGAAGTTTTTCCCAAGGAAAGGCCCGAGTGGCACATACTCCCATTTTTGAATGTCTCTTGCGCTCCAATCGTTAAAAAGAACAACACCGAAAATATGTTCTTCCGCTTCGTCCATATTAATGCGTTGGCCTAGTGGCTTTCCAGGGTAAGTAAAGAAGCCCATTTCAAGCTCAAAGTCGAGTAGACGCGAAGCACCATAAATTGGCGGCTCATCGTCGTTTGGTTTGATTTGACCTTTTGGTCTGTGCAGTGGGGTTCCGGAAACAACAATTGAAGAAGATCTACCGTGGTAGCCAACAGGAATGTGTTTCCAATTGGGCATGAGTGCGTTTTCTTTTCCACGAAACATGATTCCAACGTTTGTGGCATGTTCAATGGAAGAGTAGAAATCGGTATAGTCGCCCACTTGAACGGGCAAAATCATTTCGATTTCACTTTGGTCAATCAAGCATTGATCAACGTGGTGGTGCTTGTTTTGAAGGTCAGACACATCGCTGCGAAGCAACTTGCTCAATCGCCCTCTTAGTTCTCTTGTAGCTAGTTTTCCCTTAGAAATAAGCCTGTTCAGGCTGTCTGTGTCGAAGTCTTCTTTTTCAAAAGGAAGGTTTTCAAAGTAACCCAAGACAAGGAGACTTTTTAAATCCAAGACCTTATTGCCAATGGCCACGCCCACACGAGGAGTGAGTTGCTTGGTTTGGAAAACCCCAAAGGGTAAGTTTTGAATTGGGAAATCGCTATTTTCTGGAACTTCAACCCAAGAAGTGAGTTGAGGATTATTGGCTGCTATCATGCTTAAGTGCTTTTCACAAAAATAGAAATTCAGCGGCAATTGTGTACTTTTATCGCCATGCCTTTGAGCACTAAAACATCTGCAGCAAACACTTCGAACAAAAGTCTTCGGTTTTTTACTTTAGGGGGACTCCTGTTTTTGTTGTTCCACTTTCTTTTAACCCTTGTTTATTGCTTTCCAGAAAAGCCGTTGGCTGAGAGTTTAAGGCAGTCGAGCAACGAATACATGGTGCCCTTTTTTCATCAGGGCTGGCAGCTTTTTGCACCTGATGTTCCGCTATATCATGGGAGGGTGTATTTTAAAACAATGCCAGCGAGCTTTGACACGGCTTGGGTTCCTTTTGGAAGTAACAAAGCTGTTAGCGAACATTGGAAGTTGAATTATGCAGCAAACCGTTTGAGCTTGATGTTGATGGCCGACATGAAGAAAGACCTGTACTTCGCTGGAGATACCATGAAATACGACTTGGTTCAGAACGGCAGGGGCTACCTGAGCTTTGTCTATTTTGCAGGAGAGCTGCAACGAGCAAAAACAGGAAGTAGACCAGATTCAATTCAGATAAAATTGGATGTGATTTATCCTGAAACACCTGAAGGAGCGCCTTTAAATGAAAACCTAAGTTATATTTTCCCTTGGTTTGAACTCAAATAATTCACATATCGCTGGCTTTTGGTCGAGAATTGACGCTTTGTACCAGGCCTTACTTCGCCCAGAAAACCAAAACCTTTTTCTAAAGTTGGTCTATGTATGGTTTTTGGGACATGCCATTTACATTTCTACGGCGTTTCATGTTCTTTGGGGGCATGAGGCCTTATTAATGCCGATGATCCGACAAGGAGACGGGACGCTAAAAAACGTCATTTATATACTTAACTACCTCCGCTCTTACAATGTTTTGGTGATGGCAGTTCACGTGCTTTCTGCTTTAATTGCCTTGCTGGGCTATTTTCGCTTCATTCCAAAAATTTTAGTGGTAATAACAGGTTGGATGCTTTATTACTCGGCCATTCCAGCCTTTAATAGTGGGTTTTTATTGATGATGCTCTTCGGTACTTTTGCTATTTTCATGAACCCAAAGGCCAATAGACCGAGCGCTATTTTGTTCAGTAATTTGGCCTTTATAGCAGCCATTATCCAGTTCATTTTGGTGTATGCAGTGGCGGCTTTTTACAAATTCGAAGGCACAACCTGGCTGAACGGTACAAGTTTACACTATGTCTTGTATTACAGACCTCTTGTGAATGAAGGTCCAGCCAATTTCCTGCACCAGTTCCCAACAATGCTCAAAGTGCTTACTTATGTGGGCTTGGGGTACCAAGCGAGTTTTGGATTGTTGATTTGGGTGAAATGGATAAAGCGACCACTGTTGATCGTAGGCCTTTGTTTTCACCTATTCATAGGTCTGGTGATGCACCTTTGGGATTTTGCCTTTGCAATGATATTCGCGTATGCTTTATTTATTGACCTGCCGAAAGTGAGTTTGGACTCCCTTCGCTTCAAAAAACTAGCGAATACAAAACGCGCTTAGAACAATTCCTGAATTATTCTTTCGATACTGTAGCCTTCTGCTTCAGCCTTGTAGTTGCGCACAATTCTGTGTCGTAAAATAGGGGTAGCTACAGCTTGGACGTCTTCGATATCAGGACTGTATTTCCCGTTCAAGGCAGCGTTTACCTTTGCGCCGATGATCAGGTATTGGGATGCACGCGGACCAGCACCCCAGCTCAAGAATTGGTTTACCATTTCAGGTGCCATTTCTCTTCCTGGACGCGTTTTAGCAACTAAAGAAACGGCGTATTCTATAACGTTATCGCTCACAGGCATCTTGCGGATGAGTTGTTGGTAGAACTCAATTTCTTCACCGGTTAACACATTGTTGATGCTTTCAGTAGTGCTTCCAGTTGTAGCTCTTACCACACTTACTTCTTCAGCGAAGCTTGGGTAATCTACCCAAATGTTGAACATGAAACGGTCGAGCTGCGCTTCTGGCAGTGGGTAAGTACCTTCTTGTTCAATTGGGTTTTGCGTAGCGAGAACGAAAAATGGCGAAGGGAGTTTGTGACGTTGACCGGCCGCAGTTACTCCTCGTTCTTGCATCGCCTCTAACAAAGCAGATTGCGTTTTAGGAGGCGTACGGTTGATCTCATCAGCCAAAATAATGTTAGAGAACAAAGGGCCTTTAACGAAGCGGAAGTTTCTGTTTTCATCCAAGATCTCTGAACCTACAATATCTGAAGGCATCAAATCTGGAGTAAACTGAATTCTGTTAAAGCTCAAACCTAGGGCTTGAGAGATGGTGTTTACTAGAAGTGTTTTCGCTAATCCAGGGACACCAACAAGTAAACAATGGCCATTACCCAAGATGCTAATAATCACCTCACGAATAACTTGATCTTGGCCTATAATCACCTTTCCAAGCTCATCGCTAAGTGCTTTGTATTTTACTTTTAAACTATCTAGTGCTTCAGTATCAGACTTAAAGTTCATCTTATCTCTTGTGGTTTCTCGTTATTATCAATACTCCTTAGGCTTTCTGTTGGTGCAAGTTAGTTAAACTTATCCCTCGCTGCTTACCCAACGGTTTTTCAAAGGCAAATTCGCTACATCTTCATTGAACCAAATGTAGGTTGCGGCGAGTTTTTTGCGAATCCATTTTGAAAGGGCTTCCTCTCTGAGCTCATCTTCTGCTTGACGTTGGAATAACAAATAATCCAATTGAAGGTTTGCTCGGTGAGCATCAATGCGATCAACTAGCTTGTAAACAACAAATTTCTTCACACCATCTTCATCTGTTAGGAGGCTAGGAGTGGAGAGTTCTCCGGGTTCTAACTTGTCTAAGATGAAAAATACTTTTGGGTCAATTCCAGTAACATCATGACGGTTTCCTCCGGTTTGAGGATTTGAGACAATTCCACCTTGATTGGCGCTTTCTTCGTTCGTGCTGTAGCGAATAGCCGCCTGTTTGAAGCTCAAGCGTTCGTCTTTTATAGCCGCAAGTACACTGTCCATCTTTGCTTGTGCAGCAATAACATCAGCGTCGCTCACTTTTGGTTTCATCAAAACGTGGCATGAGTTGTACACTTCACCACGAATGGCATTCACTTGAACGAAGTGGTAACCAAAATCAGATTCAAATACCGGAGTAAAAGCACCTTCTCCAGCCATAAAAACAGCGGCTTCATATTCGGGGACGAACTGACCTCTTCTCACGGCTTCGTAGCATCCTCCTTTGTATTTCGAGCCAGGGTCTTCGCTGTAATTGAAGGCGGCCAAGTCCATGGGCATTTCGCCTTTTGATACCAGTGTTCGGATGCTGTCCAGAAACTGACGCGTGCGTTCCTTTTCGTCCTCCCTAACGCTTGGTTTCAGCTCAATCATGGCGTACTGAATTTCCGCATTAATCAAAGGGATACTGTCTGATGGGAGTTTGTCGTAAAACGCGTTCACCTGCGCTGGGGTAGAACGCACACGGCTATCGATTTGTCCTTGCATCTGTTGAGCTAGGAGTTGTTCTTCAATTGGATCGCGGAGTTCAGATTTCCATTGAGCCACCGATTGGCCGAAGTACTCTTCAAAGGCTTCAATAGAACCAAACACTTGGATGAAGTATTCTAATCGTCGTTCGATTTCGCTTTGAACAGCGGCATCGCCCACCTCTAAAGAATCGATTTTAGCGTGATGCACCAAGAGCTTTTGAAAAAGGAGGTCTTCGAGAATTTGACCTTTTTCAGTTTGGCCCACATTCATTCCTTGTTCTTTGTATTGCAGGGCCTGTGACTCAATTTCAGACAAGAGAACAATTTCATTCCCAACAACGGCAACAACTTTATCAATCAATTCACCTTTGTCTTGGGCATTTGCTGCACTAAAAGCGACTAAGGCCAATGTGGCGATGAGGTACTTCATTCAGTTAAATTTTCTATGTTTTTCTTGCTGAGGTCGTCTCGGTATAAATCTTCTCTCAGTTGCGAAAGTAGTTCTTGTTTTCGTCTGTTAAGTATGAGGTTTCTGATTTGATTTTCAACCAAGCTCAAAGGAGAGTAGTTGTCTTTCAATTCATATTCTACGAACTTAACGTAGTACACGCGTTGCTCGCGTTCAAAACGGATGCTTTTTTGAGATTTTAGCAAATTACTCACGCTGTAAACCTCAATAGGTAACGCTTGGAGCAGGTCTTCAAAAAACATCCACGATTCTAAATCGAGGTAGTAATTGATGCCTTGGTCAACGCAGTATTGTTCCAAACGAACCAAATCTTGTGCATCATCACTATAAAAGAGTTTCTCAAACTTTTTAGGCTTGCTCAATTTCTCCTCTAGGATGCAGTACTTGACCTTAACGATGTAATCTTTAAGCCTAAAGATATCCTTGTTTTCTTCGTAGTAAGCAGCCATCTCTTCTTCCGAAATTTCGGTGTTCAGGCGTTGTTCAATGAGCTGACTTTCGTACGCGTAGGTCAATAGTGATCTGCGAAATTCTTCAAGTTCCTTTTCGAAGCCTTGTTGCTCCAAAGGCAAGTTCTTTTCTGCTCTGTGCAGAACGCTTTGTTCTTTTAGCCAATTGTTAATGAAACGTTGAGCTAAGGCAATTGAGTCTTCTTCGCTGCTATTGTCAGGAATCATCTCGCTAAGCTCATCAGTGCTAAGCCATTTGTCGTAAGCTCTTGCAACTGCATTTAGCTGTTCTGTTGGTACCTCATCTCGCTTCATCTTACAAGATAGAACGAAGAGCAACATGAATGCGCATACAAGCAGTTGGAGCTTCTTTTTCATTATTTAATCGAATGCAAGACGCTCGCGTTTACCTCAAAACTGTATTTCGAGCGCAAGGATTTAATCCACTCTGCTTCGAGGTAGTTTTGGTATTCTGCAGTAATCAAACCGCGGGCTTCATCCAGTGTTTTTGGCGCAGCAGCTTTGATTTCGTTGATTTGAACGATGATGATTTGACCGTTTTCATCGATGTTTTCGCTGAGGCCAACTTTCCAATCAACTTTTTCCAAAAGCGGGTTGTCGCTTTTTTCAAGCACATCTTCTTCGTAGCTGAAGTTTAGTCTTGTGGTTTCATTCAACTGGTCGTTGATGGCATTCAGGTCAAGACCTTTGCCCATTGCCTTTCTTAGTGCTTTCGCAACTTTGGCGTCTTTACATGTGTAGATGACCACGTCAGCGCGCTCTTCCCACATGAACTGGTCTTTGTGTCCTTCGTAAAACGCTTGCAAACCGAGCGTGTCTTTAACTGCTTTCGACCATACTTTTTCATCAGTCAACTCAAAGAGTAGAATTCCATCATGGTATTCGTTCATCAAAAGACGGAAATCATTGTACTTTTCTTCTAGTCTGCTGTCTTCGTAGGCCATTAACTCGTCATTGATGTAGGCTTCGAGCTGTTGGTCAACAATTTCGTTTGATTGCAAACGTTTGTCTCTGATTTTTGCTTGTGCAAGTTCATCAACAAAATCGCCAAGGGTGCGAACAGTTCCATCAATGGTGAGCAAGGTTTTTGCTCTTGTTTTGCTTTTAATCGGAGCTAGACCTTTGCCAAAAAAGGCACTATCGGCACTTGCTGCTTTGTAAATTTCCTTGAGGCATTTATCATCCACTTTAACTTGGTATTCAGCCCGGAGCTTGTTCAAGAAAGAAGATTTAGTGAGTTCAGCACGGGCATCGCGGCTAACCTTGCTTTTGATGTCGTTTTTCGCTGTTTTGAAATCTGGAATCGCTTTGTAGTCGATGCGTTTTACAATATGCCATCCATAAGGAGAAAGGAAAGGTTGAGAGATATCGCCATTCTTTTCCAAATTAAAGGCGGCATCTTCAAATTCTTCTACCATTTTCCCAGTGCCGAACCAAGGAAGCTCACCGCCTCGTTTAGCTGTACTTGGATCATCGCTGTACTTTGTTGAGAGCTCCGCGAAATCATTTCCTTCTTGCAGAAGCGCATAGATCTCATTGATTTTTTGTTCACCTTCTTGAGCGCTCGTAGGATTGTTTTCGTCAACACGAATCATGATGTGCGCAGCAAGGATCTCTCCGCGGGCATCGCGCTTGTCGTGCACTTTTAAGATGTGGTAACCGTAGCGAGTGCGCAGCGGCTGAGAGATGTCTCCAACTTCCGTGGTAAAGGCAGCTTCTTCGAAGGGATAAACCATTTGAAAAGCGGTAAAGTAACCCAAGTCGCCTTTGTTATCTCTAACTGAAGGGTCTTGAGATCCATTTTTACCGGTGGCAACGGTTTCGAAGTCTTCGCCATTCACAATGCGATTACGAAGTTCTACAATTTTATTATAAGCTTTTAGCGTATCTGCAGGTGAAGCATTGTCATCACACTTGATTAAGATGTGTGAGGCTCTTACTTCTTGTTGTTGACGCTCGTATGCCTCAAAGATGAGTTCGTCCAATAAAGCTTGATCTACAAGGTAAGGACGGGCGAGTTGTTTTCTGTAACCGAGAAGTTCACGTTGAAAACTACTGCTGCTATCGAGTCCGAGTTCTATTGCTTCGCGCACTTTTAGTTTAAAGTTGACGAAGAGCTCCATATATTCATCCAAAGAAGCTGTGGTGATCACACTATCGCGGTTGTTTTTGCGAAAGATGCTTTCAAAATCCTCTCTGGTCACTTTTTCATCCTCCACTGTTAGGATGATGTCTGATGATTGAGCAATTGCGCTGAAAGATGCAGCGCCAATAAAAAGCGTTAAGAAAATTTGTTTCAATTTCATTGTTTGAGCGTTATGTTCTGAGCCTTACTTCCTTGCGCAAGGCACACAAAAGTAATGAATTGCTTGGAGTAATGTAAAGGGCTATCTGATACTATAATTTGGAGCTTCTCTGGTGATGAATACATCGTGTGGATGCGACTCTTTAACACCGGCATTGGTGATGCGAACAAACTTCGCACGCCACAAACTTTCGATGTCGGGAGCACCACAATATCCCATTCCCGCGCGCAAACCTCCGATGATTTGGTACATCACTTCTTGCACAGAACCTTTGTAAGGAACTCTTCCTGAAATGCCTTCGGGAACTAATTTTTTAATGTCGTCTTCTGTATCTTGGAAATAACGGTCTTTCGATCCTTTCTGCATGGCTTCAATAGAACCCATTCCTCGGTATGATTTGAACCTTCGTCCTTCGTAAATGATTGTTTCACCCGGACTCTCTTCTACACCCGCAAGCATTGACCCAACCATGACAGTGTTTGCACCTCCGGCAATGGCTTTTACGATGTCTCCTGTAAAACGAATACCACCATCGGCAATAAGCGGAACTCCAGTACCTTCAAGCGCTTTTGCTACTTCCATTACAGCGAAGAGTTGAGGAACGCCCACTCCTGCAATAACACGTGTGGTACAAATAGAACCAGGGCCAATTCCAACTTTCACCGCATCTGCACCGGCGTCTGCTAGCATTTTAGCAGCTTCTCCTGTGGCGATGTTACCAACAATAATGTCTACTTGTGGGAATTTCGCTTTAACCTCTTTCAATACGCGAACAACTCCGGCACTGTGTCCGTGAGCCGTATCGATGACAATGGCATCAACTCCAGCCTTTACTAGAGCTTCAGCTCTATCAATGGTGTCGAAAGTAACTCCAACTGCAGCGGCAACGCGAAGTCTGCCATACTGGTCTTTACATGAATTTGGGTACTCGCGAAGTTTGATGATGTCTTTATAGGTAATGAGGCCAACGAGTTTATTGGCTTCGTTCACTACTGGTAATTTTTCAATTTTATGCTCTTGAAGGATGGCCTCAGCAGTGCTCAAATCAGCTTTCGCATCTGCTGTAATGATGTTGTCACAGGTCATTACTTCAGTAATGGCTCTTGATCGATCTTTCTCAAAACGCAAGTCTCTATTGGTAACGATACCAACCAAAATCATGTTGTCATCTACCACAGGAATACCGCCAATTTTATGCTCAGCCATGATGTTCAAGGCATCACCAACAACAGCCACTTGATTTAGAGTGATTGGGTCTTGGATCATTCCGCTTTCAGAGCGCTTCACTTTTCTCACTTCATGAGCTTGCTGTTCGATGCTCATGTTTTTGTGCACAACACCAATACCGCCCTGACGTGCCATAGCGATGGCCATCTTTGCACCGGTAACAGTATCCATAGCAGCTGAAATCACCGGAGTGTTCAGTACGATGTTACGAGTGAATTTTGATTTGATTTGAACGTCTCTAGGTAATACTTCAGAAAAGGCAGGTACCATTAGAACGTCATCATAGGTGAGGCCTTCACCAATGAACTTATTGTCAAATGCAGACATAGCGTAGATTGAACTTATACAAAAATAAATTCTGGCAAATTTAGTAAAATCAAATGAGGTAGCGCCTATTCTTTACCATTCAAAAGGGTGAGTGTTCCCCTGCGCTCATAAACTCTTCCGGCACCGTCTTGAACTTTGATGAAATAGGTATAAACTCCTTCCATTAAGGTTTCGCCGCTTTCATTGCCATTCGCGGCCCCATTCCAACCCTCTTCGATGAGGTCGGTTTCGTAAACCAGGTCTCCCCATCGATTAAAAATATACATGTCATATCGCTCAAAATCAGCGAATGAGATGACGGGTTGAAATGTGCTGTTAAATCCTCCAACAACAAAGGCATTGGGAACCCAAATTTTAGGTTCTTGGGTAATGCAACGCTGATTACTGAGCGAGTTAAAGGCGATGTTGAAGCCAGGTGTTTCATTCGCCTGAATGGTGTAACAGAACTCTCCTGGAGTATAGAGGAGGTCGCTGACATCATCTTCGAAACTTGAGACTCCGCCAGGCATGCTCACTAAGAGATCTCCAAGTTCTCCGGGCTCATTACTTCTGTAGATTTCATAATCAGAAACCCCAAAGTCCCAATCGATGTAAGGTGTCCAGAAAATGGTATTCACGAGACGCTCTGTATTGGCAACCCCAGTTAAGAGCATGGGACGAGCAATTTCTGTAGTGTCGATTTTATCGTTACATCCATTCTCAACAATAATGCGATAGTCGTATTGAGTATCACTAGTGCTTACATCCAAGTCGTTGAAGGAGATGGCATTTGCTCCAGCTCCAGCAGATTGAACGGCAATTTCTTCAAATTCGAAGGGACCAGTAATGGATTGTCCGAGCTGTCTTCGCTCTAAAATGTAGGTGTTGGTAAAGATGTTGTTCTCGTCAACTTCAACAGCGATGAGTACGTCGTTTGGAGCTTGCACCGTTGCCGTAGCTATTCTGGTTCCTACTGGTGCTTCTGGATAAAAGAGTAGTTGGACTCTCGTGTTCGATTCACTAGTGTTTCCGGTGATGTTTTCTACAGCTTGAACGCGGTAACGATAGGTGCTCGACAAGGTGGCACCAGTGTGAATGAAGTTGGTGTTGTTGCCGTCAACGGTAGCTAATAAAAAAGAAGCTTGAACAAGTCCAAGAGCTGTTGTTTCTTGCGCGAAAATGCGGTATTCCTGAACGCCGTTGGTCCATGCATCGTAGGCCGACCAGAATAGGGTGACATCGCTTTGGCAAGCCGACCATGAGGTTTGCAGGTAGATGGTTTCACTGCACCCGTTAGCTGCCGGACCAGGGTCTGGTTCGCCCATCACAAAACAATCGTCAAAGGCCGCAATCGTATACCCTTCAGAACTGGTGTTTGCAGACGAAGTATTATTCATGTATGAGGTGGCATTTGGGTCGAAAATGGTATCAATAGCGAAGGTGAAATTATTGATGCACTCATAAATGATGTATCCAGCAACATCAGCAGAAACAGAAGGTTCCCATTCAATAAACGCATTTTCAAGCAGAGAGTCCACGCTAACCGTGTTGACAATTGGCGGCAGTGCATCTGCTTCGTCAGAATAGTTTCCTCCGTCAATATTGCTTGAGAAAAAGCAACCTGTGCTTCCTTGAAGTTGAATCTGGAAATTTAAATCGGCGTTGCACTCGGTAACTTCGTATTCAAATAAGTTATACCCTGGGTCATAAGGGATGCTAGCAACTTGCGTCCACACGCCTATTGGGTTTTCTACAGAAATCAGATAGCTGTTAGGATTTGTACCACCACCATAATACGCCTCATTCCATTCCAG
This sequence comes from Flavobacteriales bacterium, assembly GCA_029238785.1. Lineage (GTDB taxonomy): Bacteria > Bacteroidota > Bacteroidia > Flavobacteriales_D > Sanyastnellaceae > CALKGK01. The sequence goes on from JAQWFN010000067.1 coordinate 28,457, forward strand.
GGTAACGAAGCCTGGGGTAATTGATGGGTTGGCTTGCATGTATAGGTTGCAAATGGTGTCTGAAGGAGTGCTAGATTGCAATACTCCATCGTTATAATTGGTAGTCACATAGTAACACACCGATTGAAAGTTTCCAAGTCCTCCATTCTGGGTGTAGCTCGTAGCTGCGATGTTCCCAACTGTTCCAATTAAATTGCTTGTGCCCGTGAAAATATTGAAAGTCCAAATGTCGTAACTAACAAATTGGTTCAGAGGATCTGCAGGTGGGGCCCAAGACAAAGACGTATTTCCACCAAGATCAGTGCTGATGCATGCCAAGTTTGGCGCGCTTACCTGAGCGCGTATTGCATTTGCACCACAAAAGAGGAGCAGATAGAGGATTATTTGTTTAGACCAGTTCAAGCGCACAAAGTTCATAAAAAAAGACGTCAACACACAGGCATAACGTTGATAAAGCCTACTTAGTTTAAAAACACCTGAATTAAACAAAAGGTTGCTTGCTTACCAAGTGGCTGTCTTGCCCAATTTATCTAGGGTTTCATTGAATTCACTCACCAAGGAATTGACGATTTCAGCCGCAGGTAAAATCTCACTGATGTACCCGGCTACTTGTCCGATTTCTAATTCTCCATCATCCAAATCACCTTCGAACATTCCTTTTTTTGCCCTGCCTCTGCCTAAAAGCGCTCTCAATTCACTTTGATCTGCACCTTGTTTATAGGCGTCCATGATGTCTTCGAAGAATTTGTTTTTTATTAATCGAACTGGAGCCAATTCTTTCAGGGTGAGTGAAGTGCCACCTTCATCAGTTTCACGAAGTAAATTTTTAAAGGCTTGGTGCGCAGATGATTCTTCACTCAAAACAAAGCGACTCCCAATTTGGACACCATTAGCTCCTAGGGCAAAAGCGGCAGCAATTCCTCGTCCATCTCGAATACCTCCTGCTGCAACAAGGGGGATACTCACTGCCTCGGCAACGCTTGGGCAAAGTACGAAGGTGGTGGTTTCGTCTCTCCCATTGTGTCCACCCGCTTCAAATCCTTCTGCAATTACAGCGTCAACGCCGGCCTGTTCTGCTTTTATAGCGTGGGCTACACTGCTTACCAAGTGCATCACTTTTATTCCAGCCTCTTTGAGTAGCCCTGTGTATTTCGAGGGAGAGCCTGCGGAAGTGATGACCACCGGTACTTTGTGTGTGATGATGAGCTCAATGTGCTCTTCAATGGAAGGGTACATCAAAGGAAGATTTACAGCAAAGCGCTTATTTGTGTTCAAGCGCATTTTACTCAGGTGCTCATCTAAAATTTCGGGATACATGCTCCCTGCACCAATAACCCCAAAGGCCCCAGCATTGCATGAGGCAGCAGCAAGTCGCCACCCAGAGCACCAAACCATGCCCGCTTGAATGATGGGGTATTTGCTTTGAAGAATGTTTTGAAGTGCTTCTGATTTATTCATTTGTGCTGATTTTGTGGCGAATATAACAAGAGAAGTTTCAGTAATTTGAATCATTTTATTGAGCTTCCACGTTTTATTGTATTTTTGTTTATTAGCTGAACTAAAGAAGTGTCAATGAAACAATTATTTACTTTTATCATCTTTCTTGCCTCTCTTGGCGCTGGTGCGCAATACCAATGGGATTGGGGAGTAGCAATTGGTGGTGCCAATTATCTTGGAGACATTGGTGGAAAGGAACAAACTCGTAGAGATTTCGTGTTCGATATGCACCTGAACCAAACCAACGTCGCTGTTGGTCTTTACGGACGATTCAAATTTTCTAAGCGACTCTCTTTAGCTGGTAACTTTACTTACTTGCAGATCAATGATTCAGATTCAGAATCAACGAATCCTGCCCGTGTTGCAAGAAACTTGAACTTCAGAAACCGGATGTTCGAATTGGGACTTCGTGGTGAATTAACGCTCTTTTACGACAATGACGTAGGTGGTCGTGGTTACTACAACCCAAGCTTCAAGTTCTATGTATTTGGTGGCATTTCAGCTTTTAGACACAACCCACAAGGACAAATTCGTTATCAAGACCCTAATGATCCTATTGCCTTCAGCAAAGAAGAATGGTGGGATCTTCGCGACTTTAGAACAGAAGATACCGGAAACGGTGAATACGAGGGTTACGGTTATTACGGGGTTGCGCTTCCTGCAGGTATTGGTTTGAACTTTACCTTCAATAAAGAGTGGAGAATCGGATGGGAATTGAGCTGGAGAACAACCTTCACCGATTACTTGGATGATATTTCAGCGGTTTATGGAGATCCTGCTTTGATGAGTGATCCAGCCCGTGCTTTCTACAGTCAATCATATCCGGAATTGATTGAAAGCATTAACGACCCAAGTGCGGGTACTGTATTCGATCACCAGTGGGTTGGTCCGGAAGTAAGAACAAAACGTGGAGACCCAACCAACAACGATAGTTTCTTGACAACTCAATTAACTGTTGGTAAAGTGATTCGCGGTAGAAGTAACTTCTACAGATCGAAGTACAGCTGGTTGAAAAACAGAAGTGGAGCACGTAGATCTAGAGCTAAGTTCTAATCGACGATCGCGCTTAAAAGCATAAAAAACCCTCATCGAATTCGGTGAGGGTTTTTTTATGAATGATGATTTACTTAAATCGCTTCATGAAGACAGTGTTTTCATGGTCTCTGAGGTGGAGGTCTTAATGCTATGCTGATTTTCACCGATGGTAAATATAAACCCTGCTTGTTCCACACCAAAGCATGCCACACAGGAGGCTTCCCTTAGAGTAACTTATTTAAGGTATTGTTTGATTTTACTGAGCGGCTTTCTTACAAGGGTAAATAAGCCTGGTTTTAAGCCGTTCATTTCCCATGCTTTCCGGTCTTCTTTGTTGGCCTTAATGCGGTTTTTCAAACTCACATTGCTCTGACCGCCTACACGCATCTTCGTGATGATTCTTGGTAAATACGTGATCTTGATTTCTTCTTTATGAATGAAGCGCAACATGAGCTCATAATCAGCTGCACTCCTTAAGCTCGTGTTGTAAATACCCAGCCGGTCGTAACACGCTTTCTTGACAAAAAAAGTAGGATGAGGGGGCATCCATCCTTTGCGAAATAGACCGTGTTCATAGGCTCCAGACTTCCAATTTCGGATGATGCGAAGCGGGTTGTTTCGATCAACATAAACCAAATCAGCATAAAGCCCCTCGATTGGGCTTTCTTCAAATTTAGCGTTGACGTCTTTTAAAACATCATCATCAGCATAAAAATCATCGCTATTTAAAATGCCAATCACATCTCCGCTCGCTGCCAGCACACCTTTATTCATGGCGTCGTAGATGCCTTTGTCTGGCTCACTAATGATGGTTGAAATGCGCGATTTATACTTGTTCACGATGTCCATCGTAGCGTCTTTTGAAGCACCATCAACCAGAATGTATTCCAGGTCTTCATGACTTTGAGCGAGTACCGATTTAATGGTGTCTTCAATGGTTTCTGCGCTGTTGTAAGCTATGGTGATGATTGAAATCTTCATACTCTAATCGTTCTGTCTTTAACTTTTTCTGCCGGATTTCCACGATAAATACTATACGCTTCGAGGTCTTTCGATGCCACTGAGTTCACACTCAAAACCGCGTGCGATTTTACCCTGACACCTCCGCTAACAACTGATTTAGCTCCTATCCAAGCACCGTCTTCTAGGGTGATTTCGCCCAGCATGAGATCGAAGGTGGATTTCTTGTAATCGTGATTTCCACAGAGCAAGAGCGCTCCTTGTGAAATGCATACGTGGCTGCCAATCTCAACCCTAGTGAGGTTATCTATCCAAACATTTTCGCCAATCCAAGTATGATTGCCAATGCTTAAAAGCCAGGGGTATTTAACGCTTACTCCCGGTTTTAAAACTACACCTTTCCCGATCTTCGCACCAAAAAGACGCAAGAGCGCAATCTTCGAAGCACCGTGAAACCAAAGGTGGTTCTTCAAAACAAGCACATTGCAGAAATACCAAAGTAGTTTTTTGAGCGCTCCTCCCGGTTGGTACCAGTCGTTATTGAAGCGAGATAAATCTGTTTTTGTCATGATGAAAAAAGGACTTTATTAGCATTGATAGCAGTTTCATCTGAGGCAATAGTGCTGCCCAAGAGATGTGCACCGCTTCTCCATTCTTGATAGCTCGTTTCGTCCAATGAAGAACAGAATTGAAGCACCGGAACAAAGTACAACTTATTCAAATTGAGGTCCCAACCGGCCTTGCTTTCTTCTAGATTCCGCCAGGGCGTATTGTCTGAAATAATTACAGGGAGTCCATAAACGAGGGCTTCTACAATGGCATGACCGTAATTTTCGCCCAAGGTGGGGGAGTAGAAAAAGTGACCTTTTTTCAGGGCTTGAGGCATTTTTTCTGGGGCGATGTCTCCTTCGAAATGAAGTTTCACCTTAGGGAAGTCCTTCGCCAAGTTCACCATCTCTTCCAGGTAAGCTTGGTCTTGTTTCACCCCATAAATCCACCAATTTACCTCTTGCTGAAGTAAAGTTAGGTACTTCAGGCCACCGAGCAGGTTTTTTTCGCGACTCACACGAGCAATGGACACCAGGTTTAGTTCTCCTTCTTTTTTTGGGGCGAGTGCTAACTTGGCTTTTGGTGATGAAGGAAGGTTAGGTGCAATGAGAATTTTACAGTCCTTACCAAATACCTTACGAATCTCTTCAGCTTCATCTTCATTCGTCGCATGCCAGCTAATTCCTTTGTGCCAGCCCAGAATTTTGCTGGTGAACAGGAAGGTTTTTTTCTTTTTCGATTTGATGGAAAGTGCTCCGGCTTTGAGCATGCCTCTTGGAGCGAGTATGATCCGATGACTTAGGCCTAATTTCTTAGCTACTTTCATTGGATTCACTGAAAAAGGCATGCTAAACATGCTGTTCAGATATATTTTATCGGCATTTCTTTCTTTGATGACTTGCTTCAAAAAGGCATTGGTGACACCTTTTGGATTGAGGTACATCACCTCAAGATTTTCTCCTCGCTGCAGCCAAGCTCCTTGTTGAATGCCCTCATAAGCCTGATCGCTTTGATGGTCGAAGCACGAAGTAACAACTGAAAAGCGGTAGGGCAGCTGTTCACACAAATGCACGATGGAACGAATTGGTCCGCCGGCCTTATATCCTGGCGAAAACCAGTCGATAAAAATCAATATGTGTATGGCCTCAGTCAATGCGATTTGTTTTCATCCAGTGGTTTAGTACTACTAAGGGCCAAATTCGGCTCCAGGTGGTTTCTGGTTTTCCAGCGAGGAAATCACGCCAGAGTTTCATGATTTCTTTTTCTTCGAAATAAGGTCTTTTGCTCAATTCAGTGATGTGTTCTTCGCAAAAGGACTTCAAATCGCCCTTCATCCAAATTTCCCAAGGCAAGGTAAAGCCCATTTTTGGTCGGTCAACGATTTCTCGCGGTAGCAGATCGCCAAGGCTATCCACCAATAATTCTTTGGGCGTATGCGGGTATTTGTTTCGGTCGCCAATTCCAAGCACATAGGAAACCAAGTTGTGATCGAGGAAAGGCACTCTGAGCTCAAGGGCGTGTGCCATGCTCATTTGATCGCTATCGCGAAGCAAAACGTGCTGCATGTAGCTCTGAATTTCGGCAACGCTTACCTTGCTCAAGAAGGGCAGGTCTGCACCTCGTGACTTGAGCTGGAAGCTGTCCATAAGAATTTTCATCACCGCATTTTCAGAGAGTCCTTTTTTCTTCAAGACTTGCTGAATTTTTTGATCGGTGAAAATGCGTCTCGACCAAGGGTAAATGTGTTCCAAGTCGAGATAGTCTTCTTTAAGAATGCCTGCCATTTTTGTTGAGGCAACACTTGGTTTGAGCATTTTAAGCACATCACCTCCCAAGCCTCTGATGAGTGGTGGGAAACTCATTAACCAGCGTTTGCTCAAGAGTGAGGTGGCTTGTTGGAAGATTTGATAACCGGCAAAAAGCTCATCGCCCCCGAGTCCGCTAAGCGCCATCGTAATTCCTGCTTCCTTGGTTACTTTCGATACCACGTAGGTGTTGGGACCGTCGCCACTAGGGTGATCCATTGCTGCAAGTGCATCTGGAATCAGTTTTTTAAATTCTTCAACGCTCAGTTCAATCTCATGGTGTTTTGTATTGAACTTTTTCGCAATCATTCGAGCGTAGGGTGCTTCGCTGAATTCATTTTCTTTGAAGCTGATGTTGAAGGTTGAAACGGGCTGAGAGCTCACTTCGGCCATCAAGCCAACAATGGCACTGCTGTCTATTCCTCCAGAAAGGAAGGCACCAAAAGGAACATCTGCTCGCATTCGGTATTGAATGCTGCTGCTCAATAGTGCTCGGATGTTCTTTTTTTGCTCGTCTCTGCTGTGCCTGCTGGCTTCCATGTTGGCAGTTTCACTCAGACTCCAATAGGTTTCTATGAATTGCTCTTCCTCCTTAATTACCAACATGCTTCCTGGAGGTATTTGCTTGATGCCTTCGATGATGGTATTTTGACCGTGCACAGTTTGGTAACGGAGGTAGTCAATGAGTCCGTCTTGCGACAGCTTTCGTTCCACTAAATCGCTGGCTAAAATGCTTCTAACTTCAGATGCAAAGAGGAAGTGATGATCTACAGAAGCTACATAAAGCGGTTTGATTCCGAGACGGTCGCGCACGAGTTTTAAGACCTTTGTTTCATCATCCCACAAAGCAAAAGCAAACATGCCATTAAAGCGCTGAAGGGCTTGATCGCCCCAGGTTTCAAAAGCGGCGAGTACAACTTCAGTATCGGTTTTCGTTTTGAAGGGGTAGTCTTTAAGTTCCTCTTTCAGTTCGAGGTAATTATACAATTCGCCATTAAATACGAGGCTCAATTTACCATTGTGACTGTGCAAAGGTTGGTTGCCGTCTGCCGATGTGTCGATAATGGACAAGCGACGATGTCCGAGAGCGAGGTGTTCGTTGATAAAGAAGCCTTCAGCATCCGGACCACGATGCGCCAATTTTTGAGTCATTTTAGAAATGAGCTCTTTTGGGTTTGAAAGCCCTTCTAAGCCATAAATACCGCTAATTCCGCACATGTTCTTCTTCTTTCAGGTATTCACAAAGTTCTTTGATCCCATCTTCGAGTGAGATGAGTTCTCGTTGGAGGATGTTTTTCATTTTTGAGTTATCGGGGCAACGTCGTGTCATGTCTCCTTCGCTCAATGCGGGGAGATGGATGATTTTGCCGTTTCCTTGGCTGATTTCGAGAATCTTTTTAGCCAAGTCGATAATGGGTATTTCTTTATCTGAGCCAATGTTCACCGTGTCGTTCAAATGCAAATTCGCCTCAAAAATACGCTTGCAGGCCGCCACGTTGTCTTTGATATGGCAAAAGGTTCGTGTTTGTGCGCCATCGCCGTAAATGGTAATGTCGTCTCCTTTCAGCGCTGCTTTAATGAACTTGGTCATTACAAAATCGTCGCTTTGTTTTGGTCCATAAGTATTGAAGAAGCGGAAGATCGTGTAATTGAGCTGATGTTCTTGGTGAAATGATCGGAGGTAGGCCTCGCCAACATTTTTCACGATGGCGTAGGGAAGTCTGGAGTTCAGCGGAGTGGTTTGTTCGTTTTGAGGTATTTCAAAGGGTTCACCATACACTTCAGATGAGCTAGAATAGAACACCCGCTTTACATTTCCGATTTTACTGAGTTCCAATACGTTTCGAATTCCGTCAATATCTTCAAGCACTTTAATGGGCGATTGAAGTGTTCTTAAAACGCCAACCAATGCGGCATAATGGAAAACGTATTCGAAGTCCCAAGCTCGAAAAACCTTTGCAATATCTTCGAAGTGGTTCACATCGCCTTGGATGAAGTGAACGTTATTATTTTCAGAACGCGGCAATTTGCACAAGGCACCTGTGAGGAGATTGTCGAAAACAAGCACTTCATTTTCTGGGTCTTTTGCCAGGGCTTCTGCCATAGCTCCGCCGATAAAGCCAGCTCCTCCGGTTACTAAGATTCTTGCCATGGCTTAAAGGTACATCATTGATTCAACAGTATCGGCCCAAGACTTTGGGACAATTTTTTCAGCCATCTTGCTGCTTTTCTCTCCCATTTTATGCAGTTCCTCGGGTGATTTGCTCATGATTTTTCGCAGGGCATTTTTGAGTTCCAGACGGTCTTCTGAGGTGAACACGATTCCGTTCTTATTATCATCAACAAAAACATCACCAGCACCTACGGCTGAAGAGATGATGATGGGCAAACCGGCTGCGGCCATTTCATGTACCACCACGCCCCAAGGTTCAAAGTGGCTGGGTAAAACAAAACAGGCGCTTTTTTGAATAATGGTTTTTAAGTTTTCGGGTTGAACAAAACCGTGGTGAATGATGCTTTCATCTTGAACGCGCTGATCAAAATCGGCCCCGGTTCCTGCGCAGTGGAGGGTCCATTTATTGTCCATTTCCGCGTTCAATTCTAAAAATGTATTCCAAAGAAGTTCAGCTCCTTTTTGTGGGATATATCTTCCCACCCAGAGTAGCGCCCTGCTTTTGTTATCTGATTGATAGCTTTTGAAAAGATCAACATCGCAGCAGTACACTCCCGTTTTGATTTGCTCTTTTTTAAACCCGAGTTTCTTCGCAAAGCTCACTTGTCTTTCGCCCGGTACAAAAGCAAAATTGAATTGACGAGGGAAGATAAATCTCGCTGCTAGAGAAAGTACCTTTTGTTTAGCGCTTCCTTCCCATTGATTATCAAAAGCGAGTGCACTTGGGATGTGCGAATGAGCTTTTATGGCTTTGAGGTAAGCCTTATCTGCCCAGCCAGAACAATAGATCCAGTTGGGTTTAAGCAGGGCAATGAGTTCAGTCAAAGAACCCTCCTCATGCTCATTTCTATTATGTATTGTGAGTTGAGGATGGAAGTCGAATTGGAAGGGTGCTTCTGCGTTTATTGGGTAGGCCACAACGTGCACCTCAATGCCTTTTTCCTCAGCCAGCGTATTCATGCAATTGACCATGTATCCGGCCAATTCGGTGTAAAGAAAAAGAGCAGTTCTGGCTTTCATGATAGGGTGTTCAGCAAGTGTACGAAGGTACTAAGTTTTGGTGAGCTTGTTTTTAACCAGGAAAGTGCTTCACAGGCTTCCGTTCTTTTTCTGCATTGGGGTTGAGTAGAACTGTTTCTACAACTTGCGGTGCTTCTGCTCTGGCTTTTTTATTCGATTTGCTGATGTAATAATAGCACCACAAGAAGAAGGGGAATCCATTGATGAAATAATGTCCTTGCCTGGCCAAATAGAGGAGTACCACCATCAAAATGCCGTTGCTGATGAGCCAATTGTAATCATTGGCAGATTTCGTTCGAGGAATGTGATGTCTAAAGAGGAAAACGACAATGAAGATGATTCCGTATAAGCCAGTTTCCGACATCAAACGCAGGAACATGGAGTTGGCGTCTGATTTGTTAAAGTCGATTTGTACCACATCAGCAAAACGAGTTAAACTATAACGGTCGAATGCGGTTTCTTGCGAACCAAGTCCGGTACCAAAAATGGGATTGCGTTTGAAGTTCTCATAAGCTACGGTGAAGTTATTATAGAGCACGAAGCTTGAGCCGTGGACGTCATAATCCCGGATGTTTTGATCCACAAATACGTCAAGTGTTCCGTCGTAGCGTTCCCGGAATTCGTCGACGTTATTATAAACAAATCCAAATCCGAAGTATGCTAAAGGGATGAAAATGATGGCGTAGCGTACAAAACCATAATTGAGCAACAAAAGCAAAATCGCCAAGAAAATCGCCAAGATTCCTAAACTAGAAAAGGTGAGGAGATAGGCCACAACAATGATGATGGCTTGTCTTTTGGTCATCCAAAAACGGGTTCTCCAAAACAGGTTGTGAATGGCGCAGAAGAATGCCGGACCAATAACCGCGGCAAAATAGGCCGGTTCTGAGAATACAGAATTCATCCTTATTCCCAGTCCCCCAGGAGTAAGCCCCCATTTATTGAAGATCCAACGAAAGTCGTAGCCCGGCTTGAAACCTACTCTGAATGAGAGCACTTGGATTAGGCCAATCACAGAAATAATTACAGCTCCTTTAACGTACCATTCGAAGAGTTGATTGACATCAAAATCGTAGAGCTCAAGAACATACCTATAAAAAAGCACCGCGGCGAAAAAACCGATGAAGATTTTAATGAAACTCCCAATGTTGTTGTCGCCAGCTAAAATGTAGATGCCTCCAGAAATCAAGAGTGGTAAGAAAATAAGCAAAGGAAGTCGTGGAACACCATAACGCACAAGCATCACGGGGAACAGAAATAACATCACAATGTAGCTGATATAGCCTTCAAAGGGCGCTTTAAACAGCACATAGGAGCTGATAAAGATCGTAATATAGATGCCTATGGTGATGAGTTTGTTCATACTGCTTATCTAACAGCTTCTCCGCTGACTACTTTGGTAAACGCTTTTTTCTTCTTGATGAAGAAGACCTCAAAGTAAGTATAAGATAGGTAAGCAATAAGCAAAGTGAGGGCTGTTATCACCAAATATAAGAAGCCTCCCTTAATTCCTTCCAAACCATCATAAGGAACTTCAAAATACTTGAGCAAATTGAGCACAAAAACGATCACCATCATGTGGTACATGTAAATTCCAAAAGAGATTCTACCTAAAACATTAAAGGCTTTATGCCTTAATTTGATCAGGGTGTCTTTGTTACTCGCTACGTTGAGTATGATGATCAAAAAGCTAAAAGATGATATCAAGTACACACCATCCTGATACATACGGTGCGTAAAAAACAGGAGGAAAGGAAGTAACAGAAAGGCTGCTATTTGCGTCAATGGGTTGTAAACGATATTGAGTACAAAGTTGTTTTTCTTGAAGAGAAAATAAGCTCCTAAACCTCCCAAAGACATGCTTTCGATTTTGCTCATGACCAAGAAGTTCTTTAGCGTCATTAACCAAGGTTGAGGATCTGATTCTACCATTACTAGAACAATGAACTTCACAATCAAAAGAAAAACAGTAGCAAAGCCAATAAGCGCTAAAGGGTTTTTTGTCCACTTTAAAATGAGGGGCCAGATGAGGTAGAATTGCTCTTCAACCCCAATCGACCATGACTGACCAATATTTGGGACGGCGCCGCCTTTGCCAGTGAAAAATGCCAAAGCCAAGTTGGGTAAAATGAGGGCGTAACAGGTAAGATTAATCCAGAAGTTTTCTTCTAATGATTCAGATTGTCCAGGCACATTGAAAAAGGGAATGTGAGGCAGAATAAAGAAACCCAAGACCAAAACGAAATAATAGAGTGGCCAAATGCGCAGTATCCGTCTGAGGTAGAAGTGCTTAATTTGAACGGTCTTGGTTCTGCGCTTTTCTTCAAACAAGAGGAAGGTGATGAGAAAACCACTCAAGACGAAAAAGAAGTTAACCCCAAGCGGACCAAGTTCTGAAATGATGGGCTGATACCACTGCAGTTGACCTAATTGAATTGCCTCAAAAGCCGTACTTCGGATTCCGTAACGAATATCCCAGATATCGCTCCAAAGGTTTGTAAAACCGAGGTACTTTTTCATCAATTCAATGTGGGTAATCATCACAGCGAATGCAGCAAAAAAGCGCAGGCCATTTAAGCCAGGGAAGTAAACTATCGCATCCTTTCTCATTCTTTGGTGTCCTTAGCGTGTGAAAGTAGGAAGGTTTGAATTGCACTTAAAGTTGATTTTGATACATCTTCCCATTGAAAGAGATCAACAACTTTTTGTTTGCTGGCGATTTGTAAGATGTGCAGGTGGGCAGAGCTTAGTTCATCGAGCGCTGTTAAAACAGCTTCCAATTCATTTTCATTTGCAGCTTGAATTCTCCAGCCGTTGTGCTCATCAACTTGAATGGGAACAGCACCAACATCAGTTGCTATAATGGCCATAGAACGAGCCATTCCTTCCATGATGACATTGGGCATCCCTTCACTGTGCGAAGGAGTTACAAGCACGTCACAGGCATCCATAATTTCTTTGATTCGCTGCTGATCCATGATCTTCCCATGGTAGTGCACACGATCGTGCTTGATTTGCTTGCTTTGAGGTATTGGCCCAATAAACTCTATGCTGAATGCTACTTGGTCGAGAACCTTACTTAATACATGATTCAATTCTTCAATTCCCTTTCGGCGTTCGTATCTCCCTAAAAAGAGCAGTTTTTTCGCGCTTCCTTCGGGCTTTACTTTTCGCGCCTCTTGATTAAGCCAAGTTGATTCAATACCACTTGGAATTTCGATGATTCTCTTTTTAGGAACGCCTAAACTTTCAATAATTGGGGTGATTTTACCGCCATAACTGAAAACAACATCTGCCGTTTGATTGCAGAATTTAACCGGTCCCCGTAGCATGAGGTATTGCAGTTTGGCTTTTAAATTAGGCGGAGTTTGGTACATTTCATAGCCATGAAATTTAATCCCAATAGGCGTGTTGAATTTGCCCTTTTGTTTTTCAGCAAGAAGCGCCCATGCCGAAAAGCCCTTACTATAAATGAAATCAAATGCAGTTTCCTGCTTAACTTTTTCTGCCTGCTGAATGCTGTACAAGTAAGACGAGCGAAGGTAGTGTCCGGGCAATTTGTTGCCTTTGGGGAATCTGATACAAATGCTTTTAAAATTGGATGATTCGGGAATCTGAAGATCAGAACGCACTTGCTCCTCACTAGGTATTTTCCCTTCAGTAACACAATGGAACAAGCTTACATCCAAGCCCAATTCAACAAAGAAACGAGTTAGATAATAGCTGTGCTTTTGCATTCCCCCAATGACGTAAGGGAAAATTCCATCTGTTAATAGGGCAATTCTCAAAAGTGAAGTTTGTTACAAAGATATTATTCTATGTGGTTTTTAGCACCCGAATTTGCTCAATGATATTTTGCGAAACAACCCGCCAGTTATGGTATTTCAGCACCTTTTCTTGCCAAGAAACCGCAAGCTGAGCGCGAAGCATCTCATCTTCTTGTAATTGGCTCATGGCGGATAAGATGTCAGGGATGTTGTTCTTACATAAAATACCATCCTGCATATTTTTCATCACGTCTAAAACAGGTTCAGTATTTGGTGCAATTACAGCTTTTCCAAGGGCTCCGTATTCGAAGATTTTCACAGGCGAGCCATACCAATTGCTGTCGGCCATCATGGCGATATCCATAGCGCTGATTAAATTGTAAACGTGTTGATGAGGCACGGCTCCTGTGAAAACAACGAGATTCGATATCCCTAATTCTTCTACCCTTTGCTTGTACTGCGGAAGGAGTTCGCCTCCTCCTACAATGAGCAACTTTTTGTTTTCGCACTTCAATAAAGCAAAGGCCTCAATGAGCTTATCTACTCCGTGATATGGAAAAATGCTTCCCACAAAGCCAAAAACCAAATCCTCATTGCTCCAATTAAAAGCAGCACGGGCCGCTTCTTTGCTCAAGGTCTTGGATAAATATTTTGGGTTAACTGCATTTGGGGTGATGAGTACTTTGTTCTCTGCCACACCGGTGCGCTCAATAAAATAGCGCTTCAAAGCACTAGATACAACAAGCAATAAATCTGTTTTAAGGCATTGCTCTCGTTCTGCTGCGATGGCCTTGTGATGAAAGAGTCCCTTTCCTTCCATTTGAACTTTTTCTTCAGGGTAAGGGGCGTTCATTTCTAGTGCATGAAATATCCCGAGCTCTTTTGCCGTATTCACCCCAGAGAGCATGGAAAAATAGCCTCTTTCGTAGATGATGTCTGCTTTAAATGTTTCACAAACTCGGCGAAGTTCTTGGGCACAATGCGCATCAAAACGATTTAAACGCTGGTCTTTTATGCTCTCCCAAAGCACCGTAGGTAAGAGTTTTTTTCCGAGGCGTTTGATTGGTGATGCCGTTGTTGGCGCTTGCTCTCCACTTTCCTGCTCTTCACTGTTTCCGCCCATAATTAAGGTCTGAACTTCATGCCCCTCAGCACGAAACCCAGCTATAATTTCACGCATGTGAGTGCCCGGACCAGATTTACTGTTGAGCGGAATGTTGGGGTGGGAACTGAAATACAAGATTCTCATCGCAGGTAAGATAACAAGTTCTTTCCAAGACTATCGAGCTCGTGCTGGCTCAAGTCGTAATCGCTCCACGCCTTGTGGTCCATCAAATTGATCAAGTCAGCCGCACTTTCAATGTTAATACCCAAGTTTTCTTTATCAATAAATTCAGCTACTTCGCCTTTCGGACCCAAATACAGGATGGGCTTTTTTCTGCTGAGGAACTCATAGAATTTGGTGGTTTTAAAATCTTGGTTGTGCTCAGAAAGTAAAATCATGGCCGCACTGGATTCGTCGATCCGATGAAAGAGTTCTTTACCTATGGCTGCTTTAAAAACAATTTTCTCTTGATGGGCGAATCGAGCTTTCAGTCTGAGGTAATCCGGCGAATAACACTCAATACGTATTTTTTCATGGTGCTGAGGTGAACGAAGCTGGAGCTCATCCAAGCAGCGGTCTAAACGATCAAATTGTTCTTCTGCCCCTTGATATAAAGCCCCTCCATAAACAATAGTGTAGGTATCGGATTCACGTTCTTTGGTGCTTTCTCGAGGTGGAAGATTGGCGGGATCGTAACAATGTGCCAGTTCTAGGTAATTAGCATTCCCCAAGCCCTTGGTGTTTTCTTGTTGAATTTTTTTGGAAAGCGACAAGTACGGACTAAACACAATATCTGCATGGGCTAGTACTTCGTCTTGTTTTTGAACTTCATGGGCCATTTGTTCGGCGCTTAATTCAGGCATACCGTAATTTCGAGCACTTAACCAAGGGTCGCGATAATCTGCGATGAACTGCAAATCCTTGTGCTGGGCTTTAAATTTGGCCACATAATACAGAATATTGAAGGGAGCACCAGTGGCAATAATGGTGCTTATGGGGTGTTTTTGGGTGATATCTGTAAGGGCTTCAATTAAAGCGGACTCCCAGTCAATGGCCTGATCATAAATGGTTCCCAAACAACGAGCGCGCAACTTGTTTTTAAAGATATGGTAGCGCACCTTGTCCCAAAGCTGACCTGAAGGATGCGTGAAAAACTGTGGTAGTGGCCGCTCCAAAGAACGAATAAGGATGTTCTTGTGCTTCACCTCATCTGCCCAAATTGATGGCTGATCTCCCTTTAAAGCTGCGGCTTTAATGACGTGCACCACCACCTCATTCTCTGCCAAATAACGCGCAAACTTCGCCCACCTTCTTCCGCCTATACCACTATTAGGAGGGAAGTCGAAATTAACAAGAACAAGGTGTTTTTGCTCAGTCATGATCTAAGCGATTTTTAAATACATTTGGGTCAAAAGTGCTGTAAACCCTTTCGCGAGGAGTGAGTTCTGTAATGTGGAATTCATCGAGAAGGGCAATGGGGTCTGCGTCAAAATCGAGCGGAAAAGCAATCTTCATGTCGATCATTTCCGCAGCGTAATCTTTGTATGCAGTGTAGTTCTGAATAGACAGATTAAGCACATCAAAACCAAGTGCGTCATACAAGGTAGTGCTGTAAACGCTGATCTGAATTTTTGCTTCGCGAAGCAAGGTGCTCAAATCAGATTCATTCCAACGGATGTCTAATTGAGGGTGTTCAAGTGCATAATACAAATCGGCCTTTTTTTCTAAAGGATGAAGCTTCACTTGAACGATCCAATCGGGATGTTTTTCCTCCACCAGAGGCAAAAGTTGCTTCAAATAAGCCACATATTCCAAGTGCATGTTTTTTTGTGCGCCAATGAAAATCACGTTTTTCTTCACTAATTCAGGCTGCTCATCTTGACTTTGAAGCTGCTTGTGCACGTAATCTCCGGCCACTTCTAGTTGGGTGTTTTTTTGTTCTCCTCCCTGACGTAAAATGCCTTTCCAAAACTCACCATACAAGAAAAGGGTATCAGCAAAAAAGGCCTCACGCAGGTCAATGCTGGGCAGCACTTGTTCTGGATAAGCGTAGTAAATATCGCACTTGCTCATGAGTCCGTGTTGCAACTCAAAGAACTTAATCTTGTTCATTCGGCAAGCAGCGATTAAGCCTTCTTGATGGTAGTGATTCGTGGCCACTACTTTTTTTATTTTCTGAGCCTTAAAAAGCTGAAAGTACAAGTGAAACTCTTCAAAAAAACGGTGAAAGGCACCGGCCAGGTATTCCCAGAAGGACAAGATGTATCGGTGTATTTTCAGCACATCAAGGAACAAATTAAAACACCTTTGAGTCACCTTATTGCCTTAAATGGCAGCAATAAAATTGCCCATGACCTCGATTTAAAAAGTCAGCTCGTGCTCATGCAGAAGTCGCTTCATCCAGATGAAGTAGCCCTTCTGAAAGACATCAACAAGGTACTTCAGCAACTCAAACAACACCCTAAGGTAAGCGCTGATTTCTGGGA
>JAQWFN010000068.1 GCA_029238785.1 Flavobacteriales bacterium
TGGCGATTTAAAGGTGGAATACAAGGTGCTTCCCAACGGGAAAATTCGCATCATTGTGTATAATGAAAGCAACGAATTTGATGTTACCAACGCCAATCGAAGCAACAACACCCAAGGAATGGGCATTGTGTTTCAAGAAGAGTTTAACAGTTTACAGGAATTATTCCGATTGCAAGAAAAGTAGCTAACTTGGGGCAAACTTTCGATCATGAAGAATCTACTTGTCCTTTTTATTTTTTGCTTCGCGATGGCATCCCCCTCCTTCGCTCAGATTATTATCGACCAAAGCGACATGCCCAGTGCTGGCAACAACTATGTTCGTGCCAACGGAAACTTACTTACTGACCTCGACTTCACTCAAACCGGAGAAGGCCAAATTTGGGACTACACTTCACTTGAAAGTACGGGCTTGACGACAACAAATTGCATTAGCATTAACGAAACGCCGTTTCTTTATCAGTTCCTCTTCAACAACCCTTTGAGTCCGAATTACCAAGCCTCCTATGCCGTTGCAGGCGAGGGCATTGATTTGGGCTTGGGCTTTACCTTGGACGAGTTTTTTCAATTCAACAAAGTAAGTGCTACCGCTCTCAGCGCTGTTGGCTATGGAGCAACTTTGAGTGGCATTTCCGTTCCTTCAGGCACCAATCCCATTGATGTCATCTACTCGCTCCCAATGACCATGAATTCCACCCACCAGAATTACAGCGAGTGGCTCATTGAAGTGCCCGAAACTGCCACATATCAGCTCAAGCAAACCCGCTCTTATGTGGTTGATGGCTATGGCACCTTGATTCTACCCGATGGTGAATACGAAGTGCTTCGCCTTACGATGAACATTGAAGCGCTGGACAGCATTTACATCAATCAGTTCAACTTTGGTTTTGAAATCCCGAGGAACACGGTGGAATACCATTGGTTGAGCTTGGATGAAGGCCTCCCTGTGCTTCAAGTGAACAGCTTACTTGGTGCCACATCTTCCATCAGCTATAAAACCAATGATGTTCCAGACAACATCCTTCAGCAAAACAAAAGCCGTATCAGCATTTACCCCAATCCCGCTCAAAACAGCTTGTTCATTGATCAGGCTGAAATGGGGTCGAGCTACGAAATCATCGACCTTCAAGGTCGGAAAGTAAGTGCTGGAAGCATTGACGCGGAGTTATTTCATATCGATTTGAGCGCCCTTTCTTCGGGGAGCTATGTGATCAATCTTCTCGGACAGGAGTATCAATCGTTCCGCTTTCAGAAACAATAAGCCAAAACAATAAGCACACCATCAAGCATTAGTTAGATCAAGCAGCATCATGAACATTTCCAGCAATTTCGACAGCGGTAACATCATCGTAAACAAGATCGACGGTTTCAGCGCCCAATTGAACATTCGCAAAGACACCAATTCAGCCTTTTCTCAGTGGTTTCATTTTCGGGTTGATGGGGTTTTTGGTGAGCATTGTACTTTCAGTATCACCGACGCCGGCGAAACTTCTTACCCGGACGGCTGGGAAGACTACCATGTTTGCGCGAGTTACGATCGGAAATACTGGTTCAGGGTGCCCAGCACTTATGAAAATGGGGTGTTGAGCTTTGAATTGGAGTCGGAATGCGATGCCGTGTTCTTTGCCTACTTCGCCCCCTACTCTTTTGAGCAGCATTTGGACTTGGTGCACGAAGCGCAATGCGACCCCAAGTGCAGTTTAGAGGTGATTGGAAAAACCGTTGAACAGCGCGACATGCATTTGCTCAAGATCGAGAGCGACGATGTTTGCGAGAAGAAAAACATTTGGCTCATCGCTCGCCAGCACCCCGGAGAATCCATGGCCGAGTGGTTTATGGAGGGAGTAATTGGTCGGCTTTTGGACGATGATGACGCCGTAGCGAGGAAACTACTCAAAACATGCCGCTTTTACCTCATTCCCAACATGAACCCCGACGGTGCCATCGCCGGTAATCTCCGTTCCAATGCAGCCGGTGCCAACTTGAACAGAGAATGGGCTTCACCGAGTTTGGAAAAGAGTCCGGAAGTCTACCACACCCTCGCCGCCATGCGTAACTACGGTTTAGACATGCTCCTCGACGTACATGGAGACGAAGCCATTCCCTACAACTTCGTGGCCGGCTCTGAAGGCATTCCTTCTTACAACGAGGAGCTCCACCAGCTTGAAGAGAAGTTCAAAGCCATGTGGATGAGTACTTGTCCGGACTTCCAAGACACCTACAACTACGGCAGAGACGAGCCCGGCAAGGCCAACATGGGCGTTTGCACCAATCAGATTGCCGAGCAGTTTGGCTGTTTGGCTTACACCATTGAGATGCCGTTTAAAGACAACCATTTAGATCCCGATCCTGAGCAAGGCTGGAGTGCGGAGAAGAGTGTTGCGCTTGGGGAGAGTGTTTTGTTGGCGGTTTTGGGCTTCGACTCTAATCTTTCTGCGGATTCCAATTAACCTGGGCTTCGGCTCCGCTCAGCCCGCCGCTTCGGCTCCGCTCAGCCCGGTGCTTTGGATTCGTTCAGCTTACGTTCGGCTTTGCTTAGCGTGAATAGTGCAGAAACCAAGAAAGCCACCCGTCTTCCGACAAGTGGCTTTTATATTTTATATACAAGAGATGATTACTCTCCTGCTGCTTCTTCGTTGTTATCCGCAGCGGCGTCCTTCTTCGAGAATTTAGCGTACTTGTTGCGGAATTTGTCGATACGACCTGCCGTATCCACCAAGTTCATCTTACCTGTGAAGAACGGGTGAGACTGGCTGCTGATCTCCAATTTGATCAATGGATATTCGTTTCCGTCTTCCCATTCGATTGTTTCTTTGGCATTTGCAGTTGACTTACCTAAAAACGCATACTCGTTTGACATGTCTTTAAACACAACAAAACGGTAGTTATCTGGGTGTATTCCTTCTTTCATCTTCAATAGTTCTTTTACGGGGCTGCAAAGATATAATAAATGTTTTATATCTCAAATGGAAAAAACGCTTTGAATGTGCATTTTCTTTTTGCTCTCTGTATCTTCGAGCCATGCCAAAGGTACTGCGAATCATTAACCGTTTTAATTTAGGTGGTCCAACTTACAATGCCGCTTACCTCACCGCGGGTTTGAGCGGGGAATTCGAGACCATGCTCATTGGAGGCGTGCACGAGGAAGGCGAAATATCAAGCACCTATATTAACGACGAACTGGGCATTGATTACAAGGTACTCCCCACTTTGCGCAGGAGCATCAATTTCAAGCAAGACCAAGCGGCTTACCGTGAAATCTGTTCCATTATTAGGGAGTTTAAGCCCGATATTGTGCACACACACGCCAGCAAGGCCGGAGCTATAGGCAGGTGGGCCGCTTTTAGTGAAAAAGTTCCCGTTGTGGTGCATACTTTTCATGGTCATGTTTTCGAGCATTACTTCGGCAAGGCAAAAACCCGCTTTTACAAAGGTGTGGAACGTCGCCTCGCTAGAAAGTCAACAGCCATCATCGCCATCAGCCCAAAACAAAAGGAAGAACTTTGTTTAAAGCACAAGATTGCATCGCCCAGTAAAACCCACATTGTCCCGCTCGGCTTTGATTTGAATCGCTTCACCAGAGATAAAGAAAAAAAACGCAGGACCTTTCGCGCGCAATTTGAATTGAGCGATGCACAAGTGGCCATTGGGATTATTGGCAGGTTCGCCCCCATTAAAAATCACCGCCTGTTTATCGAAGCCTTTTCTAAAATTGATGCTCCTAATAAGGTCGCCGTTTTTATTGGTGATGGCGAAGAGCGGGCGAACATTGAAACCTGGCTTCGCGAATACGGTGTTTCGCAAGAGCAGGTGCGCTTGTGTTCTTGGATTACCAACATCGATTGGGCCTTGGCCGGTTTGGACATCGTGGCCTTGAGCTCTTTGAACGAAGGCACACCCGTGAGCCTCATTGAAGCTCAAGCCGCTGGAGTGCCCGTTGTGAGCACCGATGTGGGTGGAGTTCGAGATGTGATTGATCATCAAGAAAGTGGCTTTATTGTGAGCCAGGAAGCAAACGATTTCGCCTTTGCCCTTCAAGAACTTGTAACCTCCCCTGCCCTTCGCCGTAAAATGGGAGACCATGGAACAAGCTTGGCCTTTGAACGTTTCACCAAAGAACGCCTCATTGCCGATGTGAGGGAACTCTACCTCCGCTTGCTTTCATCGGTGTAAACCAATGGGCATGAAAAATTTACTTTTCGTTTTTAGCATCTTCATTAGTTCAGCATTGTTTGCCAGTTCGGCAGACGGACTACCAGAAAGCATTTCCGAGTTGGACATCAACAAGAATGCTAAAATTGATGCTGAAGAGGTACAATTTGCTATTGAAGCTTATATTTTTGGTGATCAGCGTTTTAATGAAAAGCGCATTGATGAAATCATTGAGTATTACTTTGCTCAGTTCGACTAGAAGAAAACGAAAAATCAAGTCATCGCTTTTTTTCGTCCTTATCCACATTTTTGTGTTTAGAATTACAAAGCGGGTCCTTCGTGGGCTTGCATCTAGGATGTAGCTTTGCTTTAATCCCAACACTTAGTTGGCTCAACTGCAGAATGCTATGTTTAAACTGTTAACTGGAATACTTGGATTCACCCTCTTGTTTTTCTTTGTGGCCGATGGGGTTATCATTGAAGACAACACGCCAAGCTCCATGACACCCGGTTCATCCGCGAACATTACCATCACCATTAATAAAGGTACTGTTGAGGACTTCGCGAAGCTGGAAATAGAACTTCCAGAAGGCATGTCTGCCACTCCTATTCAAACAAACGGTGCATCTTTCAGTTTTAAAGACCAAAAAGCAAAATTCATTTGGATGGCGCTTCCTTCCGACCAAGAATTCAACGTGAGTTATAAGCTTACTGCAGCTTCGTCAGCCTCAGGGAATAAAATTGTAAAAGGAACCTTCTCATACATTAAATCTAACCAGCGTGTAGATTACGAATTGCAATCGAAAGTGATTCGTATTGGTGAAGGTGTTATGGCCGATTCAGTTAGTGATATTGAGCCTACAGAAACTTCAGGCACTGAGGTAACAAATGAGCCAATCGATAACGACTTGAGTGCCTTTGGCGGAAGCGGAATGCGTTGTGTGAGAAGTATTGTAGAGACAAACGATCAGGAATACATTGTTAAACTTACTGTTCTAGAAAACAAGCTAGAAAATTTCGCCAAAATTCAAGAAAACATTCCTGCAGGCTATGTAGTGAGCGAGGAAGACAGCGATGGTGCCGTGGTAACCATTAGCGATCGAGGCATTAAGTATGTTTGGTTTGAAGCACCTCAGATGGACCGCTTTGAAGTGAGCTACAGGTTGACAAGTTCTAGCAGCGTGTGCCCGAATATCTCTGGTGTTTTCTCTTACGTAGAAAACAATGCTCCTAAAGAAGTAAATGTCGTTAAAGGTCCGATCATCACTCAAACCGGCGACCTAGCGAGCACTCAAGAAGAAGGCAAAGCAGCAGCGCCAGAGACGCTTAATCCTAATCCTATTAAAGAAGAAGCTGCAACGACGCCTGAGACCATTGCAGAAGAAGTGAAGGAAGAGGCAAAAACAAGCCCTAAAGTTGAG
Source organism: Flavobacteriales bacterium (assembly GCA_029238785.1). Classification (GTDB taxonomy): domain Bacteria; phylum Bacteroidota; class Bacteroidia; order Flavobacteriales_D; family Sanyastnellaceae; genus CALKGK01. The sequence goes on from JAQWFN010000068.1 coordinate 5,571, forward strand.
CCTGTTAAAACAGTTGAAGAAGCAGTGGCAGATGTAAAGGAAGAAGTTGTTGAAGTAAAGAAAGCTGCCAGCAGCATTCCTGCTCCTGAAACTGGCGTGAGTTACCGAGTGCAAATTGCAGCATCGCACCAAGTGGTAGGACAAGCTTACTTTGCCAAGAAGCACGGATTCACTCGTCCGGTGAACATTGAGAATCACGAAGGTTGGGTGAAGTACACCACCGGTTCTCATGGAGTGTATAAATCAGCAAGAGATGATCGCAATCAAATTCGCGATTCCTTCTCTTTTCGTGGTCCGTTTGTTACGGCCTACAACGACGGTGTTCGCATCACGGTTCAAGAAGCCTTGATGATCACCAAGCAACAGTGGTATAAATAGTCGGCTAACGAGCACGACACTCATATACAAGTAGTAATTTTGGTTAATTATAGTAGAATTTGTTTAGGTAAACTGCCCTCCGCTAACGTGTGGAGGGCTTCTGCTTTTTAGAAGCACCATGAACTGGAATCAAGCATTGAAATCTTACCAGCAGTACCTGCTCTTGGAGCGTTCCTTGGCAGCACCTTCCATCGAGGCCTACACCAGCGATGTAAGCAAGCTCATGCATTTTTCTCAAGACCAGCTTCAACTCTCCTCTCCTACCGAAATTACTTCACAGCATTTCCAAAACTTTTTGGCCCACTTGTTTGACTTGGGCTTATCTGCACACACTCAAGGCAGGATCATCAGCGGCAATAAAGGCTTTTTCCAATTTTTACTACTTGAGAAGGCCATACCATCGAATCCACTAGAGCTGATTGAAGGTCCGCGTTTGGGCAGAAAACTCCCCGATGTACTGAGCATCGAAGAAGTGGGTAAAGTTATTGACGCCGTTGATCGAAGTAAGCCCCAAGGTGCAAGGAATGTGGCCATTCTAGAAACCTTGTATGGTTGTGGCTTAAGGGTGAGTGAAGTATGCAATTTGAGATTATCGGGACTCCATTTCGACGATGGTTTTGTTCGTGTGATTGGTAAGGGCAACAAAGAGCGTTTGGTACCTGCTGGAGGAGCGATGATGCGAGCTGTGCTTCATTACATCGAGGAAGATCGCGGACGCCAGGGCATCAAAGACGGTGATGAAGACATTGTATTTTTGAACCATCGTGGCGGCGGCATGAGCAGGGTAGCGATTTTCAATATCGTTAAAGAAACCTGCATTTTTGCTGGGGTAAGAAAGAAAGTTAGTCCGCACACCTTCCGCCACAGTTTTGCCACGCACCTCGTAGAAGCCGGCGCTGATTTACGTGCTGTTCAAGACATGTTAGGCCATGAAAGCATCACCACCACTGAGATTTACACCCATTTGGATCGGAGTTTTTTGCGGGAGGAGTTTGGGAGGTATCATCCGAGGGGAAAGAAATAGGAATTGAGAATTAAACAGTCAAGGCTATTTACGGACCTACAGTCACATAATCATGGTTTTGGCGCATGCTTCACCTCAAAATGAGCCGTTCGTTTCCGACCCCAGCGGGGTCGCATATTTATTTCGAAGGGAGATAATCATTCTTGAATGACCGAAACAATAGGGGATTTTTGGATGGAGCTGATGTATTATAAGCCAAGTAGTGGGAAATATGTGCTGATTGATGATGGAGCACAAGCATTAAAAAGAAATCTGGAATCTCCACCCTCTCGTTCTTTAGAAACACATTTTCTTCATTCTATTTAAATTCCTGGACGCCATGAAAGAAGTGAAAATAACAGCAAAACCATGGTGATTTCAAAACAATTTGTTCTTGCTACACTTTGAGGTGCTTTTATTGTTCCTTCACGCTTCAAAACAAAGTTGAATCAACTATTTTCGCTGTATGAAAAGAACTTGGATAAGCGGACTCATCGTCCTATTCTCGCTACTGCAATTTAATGCCTTTGCTCAAACATCGATTAAGGTACTGAGCTACAATGTTTTGAATTATCCCCAAGGTGAAATCCCTAATAGAGAAGATACACTCGCCTTGATTTTAGATTATGTGCAGCCCGACCTTTTCCTCATCCAAGAGCTCAAATCGGAAGCAGGCTACAACACCATTTATAACAGCTGTTTCAGCGATTTGCAAGACCCTTTTGCACAAGTAACTTACGTGCCTCAGAACTCCAACCCCGGTTCGTCTTGGCCCTTGCAACAAAGTTTAATTTACAACGAGCGTTTGTTTGGTTTGGCCGAAGAGGGTATCCGCACCAGTCCGATTCGCGACATGAACCGCTACAAGCTTTATTTAAAGGATGAAGCTCATCTACTTGGCGATACCACCTTTTTATATGTCTTTGTAGCGCATTTGAAAAGCAGTCAGGGCTCTGAAAACGAGCAATTGCGCTTGGAAATGATGGAGGCCTTTACCGCATATTTCAACACCCTACCTGCCGACGCTTTGGCCATTTTTGGCGGCGATTTCAATCTTTATTCAAGCGATGAACCCGCCTATCAACTCTTGTTATCTCCCAACAACCTATTGCAATGGCAAGATCCCATTAACGCTCCTGGTGTTTGGTCGAACGGTAACTACCCTTTCAAGCAAATTCTGACCCAGAGCACGCGCAGCTCTTCTATTTTTGGTGATGGTGCTGGGGGTGGAATGGACGACCGTTTCGACTTTATTATGGCTACCGATGCATTGATGAATGCCATTAGTCCTATTCATTACAGTCTAAACTCTTATTTCGCTCTCGGTAATAATGGTACTTGCTACAACCAAAGCATTATTAATTGTGATGAAGACAATGACGTGCCCATGTATATTTTGAACGCGCTTTATCACATGAGCGACCACCTGCCCGTGGTGATGGAACTTCAAACTGATCTCGCGCTGAACAGCTCCGACATCACCCAGAAAAAAGAAAACAAAATCATTGGCAGCACCCTTCAATACAGGGAAGCACGCTTTAACCTAGTTTGTGAAAAAAGCTCCTTAGTGGAGCTTGCAGTGATCGACGCAAGTGGTAGATTCGTGTATGAAAATGAACAGCTGGTGAATGCACCGCGAAGTTCAATCAGCCTTCCTGAAATGAATCCTGGAGTGTATCATCTCAGGGTGAAAATGAATGAGGGAAGCATGATTACAAAAACCTTTATCATCCAATAAAACCATGAGAATTGTAGCACTGTTTGTTGTCTTTATGAGCGTGATGAGTGCATCTGCTCAAGAACTTTCTGAATACGGGGTGGACACCACGCAAACAGTTCCGAGCGGTTTGGCTGTGGGCGCTTTTACTCCAAGTGTTGAGCATCAAACTTGGGCTGGTGCTAGCGTAACTACTCCAAAGGCCGGACAACGACAGCTTCTTTTCTTTTACAAAGGAGCTTGGAACACCAAGGCAAAACGCTTTCTCAGCAACTTAAAAGACAGTTTAGACCGAGAGAAAATTGAGCTGATTGTGCTCACACCTGAATTGGAAGGTTCAACAAAAAGAAGCGAAAAAGTGCTTGCTGGAGTAACAGTTTGTACCGTATCAAAAGAAACCATGGAGCTCTATGAAGTGGCCTTTGCCCTTCGTCCGCAATTCGCCAACTCGCTCAAGATTTTTCAGTTTTACAATACGGAAAAGCGCAACGAAGGAGCTGGTGATGTACTTCCCGCCAACGCCATGTATTTGGTGAGTAAAAGCGGAAAACTCCTTTGGCGTTACTTTAGTTTCGATCATCGCCATTTTCCAAGTGTGGAAGAAATCAATGGCGTGAAATAGGCATTATCCTCCCTCCTTTCTTACCTTAAAAGCATGAAACAGCTCCTTTTTGTACCTCTTATTCTCTTGTTTGCTTTGCTCAGCGCTACTTGTTTTAGGGCTGATGAAAAGGTGCTTATCGACGATTCCACGAGTGCTTTAATCAACAACGAAGCTTTTCAAGATACCTTGATGTTCACTACGCATGTTTATGCGGAGAAAGAAAAAGAGGCCTTGGAATTGGACGTTTACAACTACATCGGCGATGCCATTGAAGCACCAAAACCCGTGCTTTTCTTTGTGCATGGCGGTGGTTTTTATACTGGGACGAGAAAGGAAAGCGACATTGATGAGTATTGTCGTTGGTTTGCCGAAAAAGGCTTTGTGGTGGTGAACATCTCTTACCGCTTGTATTTGAAAGGACAAAGTTTTCATTGTGATCAACCCAGCGCGGAGAAGATCAACGCTTTTCGCACGGCGGTGAGCGACCTTAGATCAGCTACGGCATTCATTTTAGAAACGTATGGGGGAACTATTAACGAAGATCAAGTTTTCATTTCTGGATCGAGCGCTGGGGCCGAAGTGGTATTGCACGCACCTTTCTGGGATGCCAAAGAAATGAACTTGGACAAGCCCAATTTATTCGATGATTTCAAGTACGCCGGAGTGTTGGCTTTTGCCGGTGCGATGGTCGATACTTCGCTCATCACCAAAGAAAACATGCTTCCCATGATGATGTACCACGGCACCTGCGACCCCTTGGTTCCTTACGGTTCGGCCATTCATCATTTTTGTCCGGAAAACAGTGTTGGCGGACTCCCTCTTCACGGTTCCTTGAGCATTTATGAGCAAGTAAAACGATTGAACGGAACCGTAAAACTTGTGGCAACCTGCGGTGGAAAACACGGAAGAGCCGTTGCGCCTATTCGCGAGAGTAAAGACGAATTGCTGGCTTTTCTTCAGCGTTGTATGCAAGGCGAGCAATTCCAGGAAAAAGTCGTGATTGAAGGTAGTTTAGCCAATTGTAAGTATGGAAAAGAATGGAGTTGTGAAGAATAGAATGCGCTTGGTATTTTTTGTTTTCGGGGTGATGATGTTGGTGAACATGAATGCCCAAAGCACCTATGTGAAACACTTGGAGCAGCATCGCGACAGCATCAACCACCATTTTGCCGATCCTGAAACCAGCATTTTAGACAGCGCCTTGATTCCAACTTTCGATCACCTCCCTTTCTTCGAGATCGATAGTACTTATCGGGTTGAAGCCCGTTTTAAAAAAGCCAAAAAACGCAGAACGGTAGTGATGAAAACCAGCACCGACCGTATGGCCGAGTACCTGGTATATGGAACCATCTCCTTTGAATTGAAAGGTGAAAAGTGCAAGCTCACCGTTTATCGCAACAAGTCGCACAGCACTCACCCGCTTTATAAAGATTACCTTTTCTTGCCTTTCACCGATATGAGCACAGGAGAAGAGAGTTACGGCACAGGGAGGTACCTCGACCTTCGAATCTCAGATCTCGAGCAGCTCACCATTGACTTTAACTTCTGTTACGCTCCATACTGCGCATACAGCGATCGTTTTAGTTGTCCGGTGCCTCCTTCGAACAATCACGTTAATGTTAAAGTCTTAGCTGGAGCTACGGGGGTTTTTGAGCATTGAGTTCGGTGAGGGCTTCGGCGGTTTAGGTCGCTGGCGCTCCGGTTTAAGGTCGCTGGCGCTCCGGTTTAAGGTCGCTGGCGCTCCGGTTTAGGGTCGCTTGCGCTCGGGTTTAGCTCGCTTGCGCTCGGGTTTAGCTCGCTTGCGCTCGGGTTTAGCTCGCTTGCGCTCGGGTTGAAGCTCGCTTTGCTCGAAATTGGGGTTTATTGGAGAAGAACTTTGTGAACGTAGTTCCTGAGTTTATCAATGAAGGAGGTCTTTTTTCTCTGGTGTAGTACTTTTGAATAAAAATGAGGTATGACTACATTTTCATTCGAAAAATTGGTCGTTTGGAAAGACGCCTGTGAACTGAGTAAGCGCGTTTACATCATAACAGACACCTTCCCTTCAAAGGAAAAATATGGCCTAATTTCCCAATTAAGAAGGTCATCAGTCTCTATCTCAAGCAATATCGCTGAAGGATCTGGAAGAAGGTCTGCACGAGACAAGGCTCGTTTTTATGAATATGCCTATTCAAGTCTAATGGAAGTATATAGCCAAATTAATTTGTCGAATCAACTAGGTTATATTCATGACAATTCACTCTCTCATTTCAGCGTATCGTGTCAAAAACTTGCTACAAAACTCAATCGACTTCATGAAAGCACCTCAAGAATGATTGAAGCTTAACAGGGTCTAAACTCATGCCAAGAATCACCAAAAAGGGCAGCGACAAAAAAAGAGCGAAGCAACTATCAATCGGAAAGTAGCCACCCAAAAGAGCGAAGCGACCATCAACCAGAGCGTCAGCAATCATCAACCAAAGAGCAGCAAGCAAAAAAGAGCGAAGCGACCATCAACCATAGCGCCAGCACCCCTAAACAGGAGCGCCAGCGACCTCAACCGGAGCAAAGCGACCCTAAACCGGAGCAAAGCGACCCTAAACCGGAGCGCAAGCGACCCTCAACCGGAGCGCAAGCGACCCTCAACCGGAGCGCCAGCGACCTAAACCATACCGATTACTTCACCAACTTCTTATAGCGAATTCGAGTAGGCCCAGTATCACCCAAGCGCTTCTTCTTGTTCGCCTCGTATTCTGAGTAAGTACCTTCGAAGAACACCACTTCCGAATCGCCTTCGAAAGCCATGATGTGAGTGCAGATTCGATCAAGGAACCAACGGTCGTGAGAAATCACCACCGCACATCCTGCAAAACTTTGAATCCCCTCTTCGAGCGCACGAAGCGTGTTCACATCGATATCGTTGGTAGGCTCATCGAGCAAGAGCACATTGGCTTCTGTTTTAAGGGTCATGGCCAAGTGCAAGCGGTTTCGTTCACCACCTGAAAGTACACCACACTTCTTTTGTTGATCTGAACCGTTGAAATTAAATTTCGAAACGTAAGCTCTAGAATTCACAAGCTGTCCGCCAATTTCAATGTGCTCATTCCCTCCAGAAACCACCTCGTAAATCGACTTGTTTGGGTCGATTTCTTCATGGCGCTGATCGACGTAACCGATTTTAACCGTTTCACCAATCATAACCTCTCCTCCATCGGTGCTTTCTTCGCCCATGATCATTCTGAAGAGCGTTGTTTTACCAGCACCGTTTGGACCAACAATCCCTACAATACCAGCAGGTGGTAAAGTGAAGTTGAGATTTTCAAACAACAAGCGATCTTCGAAGCCTTTCTTCAAGCCAATGCCTTCGATGACTTTGTTTCCGAGACGGGGTCCGTTTGGAATTGGAATCTGCAGGCGCGCTTCCTTCTCTTTGCCTTCTTGTGCCATCATGGCATCGTAGTTTTGAAGACGGGCTTTATTTTTCGCATGACGCCCTTTTGGATTCATCTGCACCCATTCCAGCTCGCGCTCCAATTCTTTTCTACGCTTTGATTCTTGCTTCTCTTCTTGCGCTAATCGCTTTGACTTTTGTTCAAGCCAAGAGGTGTAATTCCCTTTCCAAGGAATACCTTCTCCCCTGTCCAATTCAAGAATCCAGCCGGCAACATTATCCAAGAAGTAACGGTCGTGCGTTACCGCAATCACCGTTCCTGAGTATTGTTGGAGGTGTTGTTCTAACCAGTGAATCGACTCTGCATCCAAGTGGTTGGTAGGCTCATCGAGTAAGAGAACATCTGGATTTTGAAGCAACAAGCGGCACAAAGCCACCCTTCTTCGTTCACCACCTGATAGGTTTTTGATTTTGGCGTCTTCTGGCGGACAACGCAGCGCGTCCATAGCAATGGCCAATTTCGTATCTAATTCCCAAGCTCCAAGAGCATCAATTCGGTCTTGAACTTGCGCCTGACGGTCCATCAAGGCCTGCATTTTATCTGGGTCGTTTAGGATTTCTTCATCCATAAACTTGTTGTTGATTTCCTCGTATTCAGCAAGCGTATCAACAATCTCTTTCGTTCCTTCTTCAACAATTTGACGAACCGTTTTTTCATCGTCGAGTTGCGGTTCTTGAGGCAGGTAGCCCACTGTGTAACCGTCGCTCCAAACAACATCTCCTTGGTAGGCATCGTCTAAGCCAGCAATGATTTTCATCACCGTTGATTTACCTGATCCGTTCAAACCAATGATTCCAATCTTTGCTCCGTAGAAGAAAGAGAGGTAAATATCTTTTAGAATGTGTTTTCCGGTTGGGGTGGTTTTATTCACCTTCACCATTGAAAAAATCACTTTTTTATCGTCTGACATGTCTTGTTCTCATTAAAGGATGTGAGTGCAAAAATGAGACAATTTTGGGAGGGAAAAAAGCTTCTTTTGATTGATGATTTATTGATGCAGCTCGTAGCTCAACATCACCACTCCAGTATCATAAGCTTGGCTCGACTTTAGTTGCCACTGGGAGCTCACTCTGCCTTTTGGAAATAATGGAATCCCTCTTCCAAGGGTAATGGGCATGATGGCGAGGTGCATTTCTTCAAGCGATTTCATGGCCAGGCAGGATTTGATGGCCTCTCCTCCTCCTAAGAGCCAAATTCCTTTTTGTGAAGCTTCGCGAAGCTCTTCTAAGGCATTGAAATCGAGATTAGAGATCAGGCGGGTATTTGGACTCTTCAATTCCAAATTTTGTTGTGAGGAAAGAATCACCGTTTGGCAATTGGGGTAAGGCCATTCAATGTAGAAACTTAAGATCTTTTCATAGCTCTTTCGTCCCATTAAAATAAGGTCAATTCCCTCT
>JAQWFN010000005.1 GCA_029238785.1 Flavobacteriales bacterium
GATTCGTTCTAAAGCCGCAAAAACACTCAGCCCTATCGGGCCCCTCCCTAGCCCCCCTCCCCCAACCAGCGATTCGAAATTCGGGAGTTCATGGCTGACTTCAAAATGGTTTTGAAGTCGTTTTGTGGATGAATCCCCTCATTTTGTCACTGCTTGTTTTTTCGTTAAAAAACGCTTCAGAACGAATCGCCACGCAAGCTCAAACTTCACCACTAAAGCTCAATACTTGCCCTAACCTGAATCAATTCAAAACGAATCTAAGGCTTCCATACATGCCAAACAGAATTACTTTGTCTGTAACATTTTATGTTTTGTAATTGCAACTGCTGCGTGCAGATAATCGACGAATATGACGGTTAGGATAGACACCAAATTCCAAATTCCAAATTCCTAATTCGATTTTCCCCCTGTTAATAAATCACCCTTCCTTCAATGAAGAGAAAGCACTAAATTTATCCTCCCTAATTCAACTTCGCCCATGTTCCTCATTTACGATACTGAAACCACCGGATTACCCCAGAATTACAACGCACCAATTACCGATACAGACAACTGGCCCCGACTGGTACAGCTGGCTTGGCAATTGCACGATGGCTCAGGCAAACTGGTGAGTAGAGGTAACCACATCGCTAAACCAGAAGGATTTACTATTCCATTTAACTCGGTTAAAGTACACGGTATTACCACTGAACGGGCCATGGAAGAAGGGATGGAACTGGCTGAGGTGATGGCGATATTTCAAGCCGATCTGGACCGGGCGACGCATGTGGTGGGACACAATATTGAGTTTGATATCAACGTGCTTGGGTCGGAATTGGTGAGGTTAGGTACCGATACGGAAGCCTTCATGGCCAAGGCGAGCATTGATACAAAAGAAGAAGGAACCGATTTCTGCGCCATTCCAGGTGGTAAAGGAGGAAGGTTCAAATGGCCAACACTAACGCAATTGCACGAAAAACTTTTTGGCGAAGGTTTTGGCGATGCACACGATGCAGCTTATGATGTTGATGCCACCAGCCGCTGTTTCTTTGGCTTAGTAAAAGCAGGAGTTGTGGAAAGAGAAGGTCTCTTGGCCCCAAATGAAATCACTTACGAAGCACCAAAACTGGAGAAAGCCAACTTTGCTGTGGCTGATATCGAAATCGAAGTGGATCAAGGAGGAGGAAGTAAAGCGCAGATTGAAGCACTCAAAGACGAGAACTTCATCCACTTGCATGTGCACAGTCAGTTCTCCATTCTTCAATCCACTTCCAATGTAAACAGTATCGTAAATCATGCCGTTGAAGTGGGGATGCCGGCGATTGCGATTACCGACCACGGTAACATGATGCACGCTTTTTCCTTTGTTCGCGCAGCAAAAAATGCAGGGATAAAAGCCATTGTAGGTTGTGAATTTAACCTTTGCCAAGATCACGCCAATAAGAAGGTGAAAGACGACGGCTTTCAAACAAGCGTCCTCGCCAAGAATAAAAAAGGCTATCATAACCTCGCTAAACTGTCGAGTTTGGCCTATATGGACGGGTTCTACTACCTGCCGAGAATCGATCGCGAACAACTCTTAGAATTCAAAGATGATCTCATTGTGCTCACTGGCGGCTTATGGGGTGAAGTACCGAGCTTGATCTTGAATGTAGGCGAAGTTCAGGCGGAAGAGGCTTTCGTTTGGTACAAAGAACATTTTGGCGACAACTTTTATGCTGAACTGAACCGTCACGGACTCGAAGAAGAACAAGTCGTGAACGACACCCTATTGCGTTTTTGTGAGAAGTACGGTGTTCGTTATGTTGCTACTAACAACACCTATTATACGAAGAAAGAAGATGCTTCATCACACGATATTCTCTTGTGCGTGAAGGATGCGGAAAACCAAAGTCGTCCGAAAAAATACATCGGTAAACGAGGGAGAGAGTTTCGCTTCGGATTTCCTAACGACGAGTTCTATTTGAAGTCGCCCGAAGAAATGAAGCTGCTTTTTGCCGATCTGCCTCAAGCGATTTTGAGTACGCAAGAAATTGCCGATAAATGCGAAGAGTACGTTTTACAAAGAGATGTATTACTTCCTGCTTTTGATATTCCAGAGGTGTTTATTGAGCCACAAGATGCGGAAGACGGTGGCAAACGAGGGGAGAATGCCTTCTTGCGCCACCTCACCTATGTTGGTGCTGAGAAGCGCTATGGAACCATTAATGATGAAATTAGAGAACGTCTCGACTTTGAGCTAGCTACGATCGAAAAGACGGGCTACCCAGGTTATTTTCTTATTGTTCAGGATTTCACAACGAAAGCTCGAGAAATGGGCGTTTCGGTTGGACCAGGAAGGGGCTCGGCAGCAGGTTCAGCGGTGGCTTATTGCATTGGAATTACCAACGTTGACCCCATTGAATACGATTTGCTTTTTGAGCGTTTCTTGAATCCAGACAGGGTGTCGATGCCCGATATCGATATCGATTTTGACGATGAAGGACGACAAAAAGTGATCGACTATGTGATCGAAAAATACGGACAGAAACAAGTAGCCCAAATCATCACCTACGGAACCATGGCAGCCAAGTCCTCAATAAGAGATACAGCCCGTGTGATGGAATTACCTTTGTCAGATGCCGACCGCCTTGCGAAGCTGATTCCAGACATCAGTTTGTCGAAGCTTTTTGGATTGGATGACAAAGCGCTCAAAGAGAAATTGAAAGACAACCAGGACGATTTTAACAGGGCCCAGGAGTTGATCAGTTTGTCGAAGGGGAATTCCTTGGAAGCCAATACAGTAAATACAGCTAGAAAACTCGAAGGTTCTGTTCGGAATACTGGTATTCATGCCTGTGGAGTGATCATTACACCAAGTGATATTACCAATTTCGTTCCTGTGGCTACTGCAAAAGATTCAGCCATGTGTTGCACGCAATTTGATAACGCTGTGGCAGAGGATGCCGGCTTGTTGAAGATGGATTTCTTGGGGCTGAAAACACTCACCTTGATTAAAGATGCCGTAAAGAACGTGAAGCTCAGGCATGGAATCGACCTCGACCCAGACTCCTTTCCTTTGGACGATGAGAAAACCTATGAGCTCTTTCAGCGCGGTGAAACGGTGGGGATTTTTCAATATGAATCTGCCGGAATGCAGAAGTACCTGAAAGACCTTAAGCCAACGAAATTTGCCGATTTGATTGCGATGAATGCCTTGTACCGACCGGGGCCTTTGGAGTACATTCCTTCTTTCGTACGGAGGAAACACGGAACAGAGCCCATCGTTTATGACCTCGAAGCGTGCAAAGAGTACCTTGAAGAAACCTATGGAATTACGGTTTACCAAGAGCAAGTAATGCTGCTGAGTCAGAAATTGGCCGGATTTACAAAAGGTGAGGCCGATACGCTGAGAAAGGCCATGGGTAAGAAGAAACTAGACCTCCTCGCGAAGATGAAACCGCAGTTCTTGGAGCAAGGTCATGTGCGTGGTCACGACAAAAAGATTCTCGAAAAAATTTGGAAAGACTGGGAAGCCTTTGCGAGTTATGCCTTTAATAAGTCACATTCTACTTGTTATGCTTGGGTGGCCTATCAAACGGCTTACCTAAAAGCCAACTATCCGGCAGAGTACATGGCATCGGTGCTTTCCAATAACATGAACGACATCAAGCAAGTTACCTTCTTCATGGAGGAGTGCAAGCGAATGGGGATTGATGTATTGGGGCCTGACGTGAACGAATCGGCTTACAAATTTGCTGTGAACGATCAAGGTGCAATTCGCTGTGGAATGGGTGCCATGAAAGGGGTAGGTGAAGGAGCGGTGAGAAGTATTGTAGAAAATAGGGAAGAATCAAGGTACAGCTCACTCTTCGATTTTGCGCGAAAAGTGAGTTTGAAAGATTGTAATAAAAGGGTGTTTGAAAGTCTCGCTCTTGGTGGTGCTTTTGATGAATTTGGACTAAACCGCTCACAGTATTTCGCTATGGATGAAAAGGGCAGAAGCTTGCTTGAAAATGCCATTCGTTACGGTAATGCCCATCAAGACGGTTTGGACTCTGCGCAAGTAAGTTTATTTGGTGAAAGTGAAGATGTTGAACTCCCAGAGCCTCATGTTCCAGAGGCTGAAGAGTGGAGCATTATGGACAAATTGAGTCGTGAAAAGGAAGTGGTGGGGATTTATATTTCCGGACACCCACTCGACGAATTCAAGTTGGAGATGCAGCACTTGTGTTCTAAAGGCGGTTTGAAGGTGCTTAGCGATATGGAAGCCGCCCAAAAACAGGGCGACTTGAGTTTTGGAGGAATGCTTTCTGATGTGGCCCATCGAACAACTAAAAATGGAAAACCCTTTGGTGTGTTCCAAATTGAAGATTACGAGCACGGCGAAAAAATCTTTTTGTTTGGGGATGATTATATTAAATTCAAAAACTATCTGTCAGACGGTTGGTTCCTTTTCATTCAAGGAAGGGTGCAATCGAAAAAATTTAATGAACATGAATTGGAGTTCAAAATTCACACAATTGAACTTTTGGCAGACGTTCGAGAGAAAAAGGCCCGAAGAATTACCCTTCAAATCGACTTGTCCATGCTGAGCGACGATATCGTAGAAAGCCTTGTGAATTTGTGTGAAGCAAACCCCGGAACTTGTGGTATGACGCTTCAAATTAAGGATTTAGGTGTTGGTATTTCCATGCCATCAAGAACAACCAGAATCGCCCTTTCGAATGAATTTTTGAACGGGGTTGAAGATTTGAAGGTATTTGACTACCTTATTCATACCAAGTAACTTAGGCCATGAAGGTGTTAAGTTGTTAACAAAAGGTGTCATACTGACATGAAAATAGGAGTGGCAAATATTTTGATGAGCCACTTGAGACATTTACATTTGAATTATTCAAAATCTAAGAATAGAATTATGGCTGTAGAATTCACAGATGCTAATTTCGAGGAAGTAGCATTGAAATCTGATAAACCAGTGATGGTTGACTTTTGGGCTGAGTGGTGCGGACCTTGTCGCATGGTAGGACCAATCGTAGAAGAGATGTCGAACGAGTATGAAGGAAAAGCAGTGATTGGTAAAGTCAACGTTGACGACAATCCTGAGATTTCGGCGAAGTTCGGTATCCGTAATATCCCAACAATTATCTTTTTGAAGAACGGAGAGATGGTTGACAAATCTGTTGGAGCGGTTCCTAAGAACGTACTTGCAGAGAAAATTGATAACCTCCTTTAATTAGGAGCTGAAAAAAGCATTTAAAAGTCTCTTCCGAACTTGGGAGAGACTTTTTTCGTTTATACCTTACACCTCCTAAAGCATAAACATGCCCATCAACATCGATCGCAGGCAACTGCAACAATTAAGTCGGCTCGAGTTCCTAGCCAAACAAGCGGTAGAAGGATTCATCACTGGAATGCACAAGAGTCCGTTCCACGGCTTCTCTGTGGAGTTTGCTGAGCACCGTTTGTACAACAAAGGAGATTCAACCCGCCACATAGACTGGAAGCTCTTCGCCCGCACTGAGAAGCTTTTTGTAAAGCGCTATGAGGAAGAAACCAACTTGAGGTGTCAGTTAGTGATTGACCGTAGTGCTTCGATGTATTTTCCCGGACCAGTAGAACCGGATGGCGACAAGTTCAATAAAATCAAGTTTTCGGTTTATGCCGCTGCAGCGCTCATTGAACTTTTTAAAAGGCAAAGAGATGCGGTAGGTTTGAGCTTATTCGGCGAAGCCTTAAATCTGCACACCGCTTGTAAGTCGTCCAACGCTCATCACAACTACCTTTACAGTGAATTAGAAGCCGTTCTCGATGAGGTAAATTCGCCCCCTTCAAAAAGCACCTCCGCCGTGGAAGCCCTGCACGAAATTGCAGAAAGCACGCATCGAAGAAGTCTGGTGATGCTCTTTAGTGACATGATGGACAACAGTGAAAAGCAAGATGAGATTTTTGCAGCACTTCAACATCTACGCCACAATAAGCACGAAGTGATCGTATTCCACGTAAGCGATAAAGCCACGGAGCTCGATTTCGACTACGCTAATCGTCCATACACCTTCGTTGACGCTGAGAGCGGAGAAGAGGTAAAGGTGAACCCCGTTGACATCAGAGAGCAATACACCGAACAGATGAAAGCCTTCCGAAGTAACTTGAAGGTGAAGTGCGGGCAATACGGCATCGACTTCGTAGAAGCCAACGTAAACGAGGGAGTTAACCCCATTTTATTACAGTATTTGATCAAGAGACAAAAATTATTTTAAGCTTAAGTTTTTGATGGTCAAGTACTTTTTAAAGGAGATTCATTTTTTTGAAAAAAGTTCTTGCACGAAAGGAAGTGTTAGCATATCTTTGCCACCGCTTTGAACGAGAAGCACAACTAGTCTGGTAGTTCAGTTGGTTAGAATATCCCGATTGCATCGGGAGGGTCGCAAGCCAAGTGAATTATTAGAATAAAAAACTGGTCTGGTAGTTCAGTTGGTTAGAATATCCCGATTGCATCGGG
>JAQWFN010000009.1 GCA_029238785.1 Flavobacteriales bacterium
GCCTATTCTAGTGTAGAGCCTTCATGTTGGGAAGCTTTTGCTAGACTCATCTTAGAAGCAACGTATGAATCAACCCTTCATGCTGCTGTCTTGAACATGGAGAACTCTGGATGCAATAAGGTATTTCTGACCTTGGTAGGAGGCGGTGCATTTGGCAATCAGGAATCATGGATATTGGAGTCATTACAGCTTGCGCTCAATAAGTTTAAAAACACCCCTCTAGACGTTCAAGTCGTGAGTTATGGTCAATCAAATCCAAACTTGAAGAAATGCCTAGAGAACATCACCATACTCGATTGATGTACATTTTCTCATCGGGACTTCAATTCATCTATCGTCAATCTTCATGAAAATGAGCTCGGCCCATTGCAATTAATTCGTGTTGCTGATTGATGAGCGCTCCTCCACTAGGGATTGTGATGCTTTCTTTGAATTCTTTGTTTTGATAGAAAAAGGCTTTATTCGGCCCTTCAACCAAACAAAGTTTCGGCGCGATGCCCCTATCTTTTTCAATTTTGTTGTAGATCTTGACCGTTAATTCAATCAATCGGTTGTGGAGTAGTTGAATTTGTTGGTCTTTACTTTTGTTAAGAATTTTAGGTGAAATGTTGCTTAAATGTGCACCAGGGTGTTTCTCAAGGTTAATTGGTTCGTCTTCCCCCAAAAAATGTATAGGGATTTGCATAAATAAGAGATTATTTACCCGAAGAATGACATAAGGGAAGCTACCATACCCTGATTTAAAATTACCTGGGTTTTGTGTTGAATGGTTCATACAAATAATGTTTTAATGAATTATTTGTACCCGAAAAGCAATTGGAAATTCGTCTCGTTGATTTTGACTGACAGTCCGTATTGATTTACCACCGTGGTGTCTTCACTCGGTTGGTATCTAATTAAAGATTCGGAATACAACTCAAAGGTAGTCGAAAACAACTCAGAAAATCAAGTCGAAGCCTGTTTTTCCCCTTCAGCGTGATAATGAAATCCACTCATAGATTACCTCGAATATGCACCATAGCCCTCTTCGCGAAGGAATGCTGTGAACTGTTCTTCGTGAATAATAGACATCCCGTAGCTCAAAGGTTCTCCAACGAGTAATGCGTGATCTTCAAAATACTTTTGAATCAGTTGTTTGTTCAGTTGTTTGAAAGCATTGGAGAATGGGGATTTGAAATACTTTTTTCCCCATTTGCTAGAAGTTTTAGGATCAGAAATGTGAGCTAAATAACGTTCCTCGATAGACTTAGATGTTTGTCCCACATAGAATGCAATGGTTTTGGATTGTTGCTCTTTTTGGATGTGCTCATTTTCTGATTCAAATTTTTTATCCAACCAAACCTCTGGAGACATTTCGAAAGCATAAATGTTATGCTTGTTTTGAGCACCATCTCCATGAACCTCAGAGGGTCTTTTTTGCGTTGCGAGCTCCATTTGCCATTGATAGGCCATCCGATAAGCATCGGCTTTTGTGTTTGCCTCATGCCTTTGCTCATTCCATCCGATTCTTCTGTACTTTTTCCACTGCTTGCTGAAACACTCCTTTAGAGCTTGGTTTTTCTCTTTTTTGTCATTTTGCGAACTCATTTGCTCCCAACGTTCTGAATTGTTGGCAGCAATAACACAAATGACAATTTTAGGCCGACCTTCTTTAACTGCCTTGTTTTTCTTGAAAGCCAAGACCAGGTGAAATGCAGAAGTGCCGTTCATGGGAGATTCTTTGATGATTTGGAAATGAGTCACTCAAATTTATACTTTTTAAAGTCACCAAAACGACTTTTCCAATACCCCGTTCACTCCACCACCAAACGCTCCCGCAAAACAATCCCTTCCATCTCCACTAAAACAACATAAACTCCTGAGCTCAGGCCATCCAAAGCAAGACGGTTTTGTTGGCCTTGCAGCTCTTTGCTCAAAACAGTTTTTCCCATTAAATCTACAATGAAAACTTGAGCAGCACCACTGATTGCACCCATGGAGATATTCAAGAAATCTTGGGCTGGATTGGGGTAGATAGCGAGCTCCTTGATTTGGATGGAGGGTAAGTTGGTTGTCAGCAGACAATAAGGTATAGCCCTCTTGATCGCTGTCAGCACCATCTTGCCCTGTGCTGGTCCAGCTTTCCATAGAGGCAATGGCCATTGGGAAACCTTCAACGAGAAAATCAAAAGATTCACTTATTGTGGTGGTTTGAAACTGCATGCCCGCAATTTCAATGGTGGAGGTGCTGGTTTCGTTGGTACGCACCATCAAGGCGTTATTGAAGGTCCCAGCGTTAGTGATGATGCTCCCACTGCCCACAACTTCATAGTCGATTTCACCAGAAATCACCTATACAATACCTCCTGGCAATTGATACTCGCCTTCAAAAGTGTCGCTACCGCTGTCGCCAAAACTTAAAGGGAAAGTGAAGTAACGCTTGTAATTGGAAAACTGCTGTGAAAAAGCATAGCCCGCTTCTTCACTATAAAAGCCCATCTCTTCAATCGCGTTGGCGTTGACGTTGAAATACAAGGTGGCAGGCAAACCATCCAAAGAAAGATTCAAGGCAAAATTGGCTCCAGGGAATTCATCGCTGCCCAATCCTGAAGCCGGAGCTACCACTTCTTGTTGAACTTCATTGAAGGGATCGAGTGTACTCAAATCCCAAGTTTGATTCTGACCAGTGGAAGAACTGAGGTCGATATAATCCATGTTGCCAATGGTCACAGAAGGGAAGGTAGGGTTTAAAAAAGACTGACTAGTAAATGTTTGTGCATGTATGGTGAGACTGATGCCCAAGACAAGTAGAAAGGTAAATGTGTTTTTCATGTTTGATATTTGGGTGAAGATGCATTAATCCGAGCTTCCCAATACCTGTGAATGAGTGATTGAAAATGGCAGGTTGACTAGCACAAAAAAAGCCGACAACTTTCGCTGCCGGCTTCATATGCTTTTTGAATAAATGATTATAGAAACCCTATGACCTTGAATTCGGTTCTTCGGTTTTCTTGGTGCTTCTCGTCGCTACGCTCGGTGCCGTTAGCACAGTCGTTAATAAGTACCGTTTCGCCGTAGCCTTTGTAGGTCACTCTATTTCTAGCAATGCCTTTTTTGACAAGGTACTCCATGGCTGCTTTGGCTCTTCGGTCTGATAACTTCAAGTTGTAACTATCGCTTCCTCGAGCATCGGTATGCGATCCCATTTCAATTTTAATGCTTGGGTTTTCAATCAAGAGCGCTACAATTTTGTCGAGCTCTATGGCTGCATCTGCTCGAATAAACGATTTGTCGTAGTCGTAGTAGATGTTCTCAATTTTAATGGCTTTACCAAGTTCAATGGCCTCAAATTCAAGATCAACATACTTATTGATCTCAATTACACCTGGCATCATGTTCACGGTACTGAACATTCCATTTTTGGCGAAGAAGCCTTTCTTTTCAAAGCGAATGCTGTAATCGGTATCAGCTTCAAGTGGGAAATCTACACTTCCACCACCAGGTCCTTCGTTTTCAGAGCTAGAGATGATTTGATTACCACCATTACCACCATTTGCAATCAGCGCAACGCCGGAGGAGTTGTTGGCAACAAGCACAATGGAACCACCACTACCTCCACCACCGGGTGCGTCATTACCTCCATTTCGGGTATCGCGAGCTGCGTCACCATTTGCGATGATGTTTCCAGAACCAGCAAGATTATCGGTGATTAGGAAAATCAATCCACCACCATTTGCTCCAGATTCAGAGGCGTCGTTGTTTCCGTCTCCAGCTCCACCACCACCTCCAGCAAAAACTCTGGTTCCGCTTAAGATCATAGTGGTCGGCCACCCCAACCACCGTTTGGCTGGCGGCTATTTCCTCCCCACCCAGAATTACCTGGTGGAGTAGTTAATGCATTAAGGTTGTTAGATCCATAGGAATATCCTGCTCTACCACCACCAGATGAATTTGAAAGTTGGTTACCAGCAATGGCAAATTCAGGATCAAGTGCCCATGCTTGGCTCCAGCTTGGCTCAGCTGTGCTCATCACACCTTGTCCGTTCCAAGTGTTGCCATTACTAGCATTCGCACCACCTCCACCACCGGAGTTATATGCTAATCCGCCACCACCAACATTGGCGGGAGCTCCTCGTCCATATCTTCCACCTAAGGCGTCGTATTCAGCGTGGTAACCCACAATACTTTCACCTTTTTCCGCTCCTATAAATGAGCTGTTGGAAATGAAGTCGCTCACAATTGTTCCGGTACCGGAAGTGTTGTTGTCTCGAACACCACCACGAAAGCCTTTTCCAGACACATCAATATCCCCGTTTAAGGTGCAGGTGCCTGAAACACTTACTGCGACAATTCCTCCCGTAATTCCGTTCCAAGAAGGAGCAGTGATTGATCCGCCGGAAAGCACGGCTAGATTTTGATATTGCGGCACAAGTACTACTTGGGTGTGTCCTGATGTAAGAAATGGATAAGTTAAAGTTGAACAGAAGTAGATTGTATCCGCTATCCCGGTGTTATCTGCAATTCGGTCAACATAAATCATTTCGTGATTTCCAGCTCCGTTATATGAAGTGATGTTTCCATAGTTCGCGGAATTGGAGTTATCAATCAAAGCACCTTGCATTTGAATAATCAGTACAAGGTCTCCTGCAGATAAACTACCGAGTTCCGATACCTCAGAAACTGCGATTTGGCTGTCGCCAACCGAAGCATCTGCGCTCAATGCAGTGTATTTGTTGACAACGGTATTGGAAACGCTCACTGTGAGGTTTCCATCAAATCCCATTTGAGCATGAGACTGAAAACCGAACAGGATAAATAGTATTGCAATGGTGCAAGTTCTTCTTAATAGTTTCATTGTTTTCGTAAAGGGTGTTTTCAATTAAATATTCAATACTTTGCTAACCTAGCTTTTCAGAAAGTGAGCATTCGCTTGAACATCCATCTTGTTACATTTTTGGGCAAATTAGAATGGATATTGGAAAATAGAATCATGTATTTCTTGAATCAGAATTATCCTACACCACCATTAGAAATAGCTCACATCAAAGCTGCGTGCAAGCTTGTAAGCAATTGAAATTCCCTGCTTATTGATTCATATTTGCTCAAACATTTAATACATGAAAGAGACAGCAGTATTTGTATATGGCACTTTAAGAAGGGGAGGCAGTAATCATTATCTTTTAAGCAATTGTACCTTTATTGGCCATGCTAGAACGAAAAAGCGATATCTAATGCGCGCTAGTTCAATTCCATTTGTGAGTGATGCACAAGAAGTATCGATAATACATGGTGAAGTATATCTCTTAAATGATGAAAAGATGAAGGTGCTGGATCGTCTTGAATCGTATTATCCTCATTCTCCAGAAACAAGTTGGTATGAAAGAGAAGAGGTAGAGGTGGTGCTTAACCACACAGAACGTTCTTGCCAAGCGCAGATGTACTTCAATCGGAAAGAAAACATGGCACCAATTTATGCAAGCGGTGATTTTTTTAACTCGGAAGATCGCAGTCATAAAGAAAAGAGCATGTACTATTTCGCTTACGGGTCGAATAAGAATCCAAATAGAATGCGAACGGAGCGAGGGATTTGCTTTTCTGAACGTAGTTTGGCAGTCCTCAAGGGATATCGACGTGTCTTCAACAAGAGATCTTCTTGTGGGAAAACCGCCTATGCTAATATTGAAGTTTCTGAAAGTGAATCTGTTGAAGGCGTATTATATCAAGTTCCATTATCTGCAATGAACTTATTGGATGGTTATGAGGGAGCACCACATCACTATTTAAGGAAACAAAAGTTTGTTGAAACTGAAGGTCATAGGGTTCTTGCAGAGGTTTATTTAGCTCATCCAGATTGGATTCAAGAAGGACTAAAACCGAGCAAAGAATACCTGGCTCATTGCAATTATGGTCTATAGTGAAGGGGCTTCCAATGTTAAGAATTGAACTTACGAGCATTTCTTAACATACATTACTTGCGTTAGTATGTTATGCTAACGTTAATTTGCGGTAAACTAAATGTTACTTAGAGCAGAGTGCTCAACAACATAAAATCAGGCCCGACGAGAGGTCGCGCCACAAACCGGTACCTATGGGGAAAGTAAAATCAACAAAAAAAGCAGAGAAGAAGGTTGCTCAGAAAGCAGACGATAAGAAGGCATCATCAAAAAAGAAGGCTGAAGCTAAATTGAAATCAGAGGAGAAGGAAGCGAAAGTAGCAAAACGGAAAGCTTCTGCTAAAAAAGCTGAAGTAAAGAAGGCCGACAAGAAAGCTGCTGCTCAAAAAGCTGAAGCAAAGAAAAAGGCCGACAAAAAACGCAAGGAAAAAGCGAAAAAGAAAGCTTCTAAAACAGCTAAAGTCACCGCTAAGAAGAAGTCAAGCAAAAAGAAGAGCTCTAAAAAAGGGAAAAAGAAATAAGTCAGTTTTCTTCATCGACATGAGATGCAATGCCACTTCCGAAAGGGAGTGGCATTTTTTGTGAAAGCGTGAATTTCAAGAAAAGAAAACATCGTAAATCAAGCATTGAACTTTGCTCACGAAACGCATCACGAGATTCAATTACCAAAAATACCGCGGCAAACACAAACTAATTCAAAGGAGTTTTGTGGAGCGCTGTAACTTTGTGTTAGGGCAAAAGGGTGCTGTCCCTAGGGCACATTTTAGCCTAATCTGAAGCCTGTTTTCAGACCGTATATTCAGCACGACAAATAGGTCAAAGCTGAATAGAAAGCCTTGTTATTTCGGTTCATGCTCAAGTCTTATTCGCAGCTGCTTCCAAAGGCCCCTAGGAGTAGAAGAAAGTCAGTAGTATCCACAACACCATTGTTGTCAATGTCTTCTGGGCAGGTATTCAGGGTTTCAAAAATACATGTGCCATCGTCTAAAACGGCATTGGCGTTGTAATTGCTCGCCTGATTGTAAGTGCAGCCCAGCACGCCTGGGTCAAAATCGCAACTTCCGTCATCATCAGTGGCACTCGGGCTGTAGTTGTTGGCATCAGCATAAGTACAGCCAAGAACTCCTGGCGAAGGAAACAAGCAAGATCCGTCATCAACAGTAGCATTCGAAACAAAGTTTAATGCCGCCTCATAAGTACAACCTAAAACCTCAAATAAGCATGAACCATCGTCCGTGTTGGCCAAAGGATCATAATTGATGGCAAGCTCATCGGTACAACCTGTTACCAATGGGATGCAAGATCCGTCATCTGTAGCAGCACTTGGGTCATAATTGAATGCCGTCTCATCAGTACAGCCTAAAACCTCAGCAAACAACCAAGCTCTGAAAACCAACTCTGGATAAGAAATGTAAGGGTTCAAATTACCTTGAACGGTGTTGATTCTATCATTACGCAAAACTTCAGCCGCATCAACAGGATCGTCCAAATGCCATTGATATAATGTGTTGATGTCTCCAACATCTGTTAGCGGCCCGGCCTGTGTGGGATACATGGTGTAGAAATAGAAAACTTGCCGTGCAACATCGCCTTTCATACTTTCTCGAGGCTCCCAAGAATCGGTATCTCCTTTGCTAAACTCAGCTGCATTTGCTGGTGCTGTTCCTGTAGAAAAATAACTGCCATTTGCATCAACTCCATAATAGCTGATGTTTCCAGTAGCATCATCAAAAGGCTTGTTTCCTCTAGCTGAGTTCGCCGATCCATGAGTTCCACGGAGGTTGTGAATGTCAGATCTCATGGGAGAAGCACTTCCATAAAATGATTGAGGAACAACATGCTCTGCATTCATAGGGTCTGGAAAGGTCACAAAACCAGAGGCCTGCTGAAAACCAGTGTAAACACAAGTTATCAAACCATTGTTCTCATCAACAAAACCATACATCTGAGTTCGAGCCCCATTGTAAGCCAAATCGTTAAACCCACCATCATACCAATTCTGCTTGAGCCAAGTTCGCAATGGAACTAAATTTAAATTGTCCGGAGCCGGAGCTTGAGAAAATCCAAAAAGTGGTGAAAAGATCAGAAATACGAGTAAAAGTGACTTGTATTGCGACATACTGAAATCTAAGGTTTGATAAGTTGGGCTAAAATTAAGTAATAATTTCCATTTCGGACTTATGCAAAGCCTAAGGAGAGGTCTTCTTCATCATTCGAAAAAAAATATTCAGCATCATTTACTTAAGCTTCGTCGAACTTGTGTAACTTAGTCATGTCTTAACCAAATTATTACTATGCGAAAATTGAACTACCTTGTAGCGCTCTGTGCGTTGCTTTTTGGATTTCAACTGCGCTCTCAAGTAACCGGACTAGAAGTCGAGGTTTATCAAGAGCATACAGGTTTTGTTGGAACCACCGACTTAACTGGTTTTACAACCTATAGACTCTACGCTGTTTGTACGAATGAGAATGATTTCATCTCAGCGATCACTGGTCTGAATACAACGCCACTTCAAATTACTACCACAACAAGCTTTTTCCAAAGCCCTGCCGGAGCAAACTCAGGAGCAAGCGTTAATCCTATATTTTTTGGCTTTGTGCCAGATGCTGAATTTGATTCGTGGGTCACTATTGGACGAACATCTTCACTTGATCCAGGTAACGATATTACCTTACTAGATTCGCCAAACGATCCTTGGATCTCTTCATTCGGCTCAGGAGGAGATATTGTTATAGATGGCGACGTAGGTGGGGGTTGGTTCACAACCTTTGGCGCATCAAGTGTAAATGGTTTTGCAGGTCCAGATCTTAAAGTGCTTTTAGGTCAGTTCACCACAGATGGATTACTCAGCGGTGTGATCAATATTCAATGCTTCTTTAATGGAACAAATGATAATGACCAACGATTTAATGCCGCACCATTTTCATCAGATACCAACGCGGTGTTTGGATGTACAAACCCAGCTGCAATAAATTATAACCCTGCAGCAACAATTGATGACGGAAGCTGCTCTCTTCCTTGCTCGCTTACAATTGATGGAGTAACAGCAAACCCACCAAGCTGCGCCAATGGAAGTAACGGTTCCATACAAATTAATGCTAGCGGAGGCCAAGGGGGAACGTTCTATCAGTTAAACGGTGGAAACCAACTTGCTGTTCCATTCTTCAATAACCTTAGTCCTGGTACTTACGATCTTGTCGTTTCTGATTCTCAAGGTTGTACTGCAACTGAAAGCACTGTCATCACCAACCCAGCTCCACTAGTGGTGAGCAGACAAAGTTCTGCACCTGCATTGTGCAACGGAACAGCAACAGGAACAATCATAGCGACTTCAACTGGTGGAACTGGAGATGTTGATTTCGGTTTATCACCAGGCGTATTCGATAATGAAACAGGTGAATTCACCAACGTTAGCCCAGGAGCTTATACTATTTATGGTATTGATGAAGAAGGATGTCTTGCCAACTCAACCGGCTTTACCATTTCACAACCTTCTCCTGTAAATGCAAACGTTATATCCGCTTTAAATGCCTCTTGTACAGGTGTAGCGGATGGACAAATTAATATGTTTCCCTTTGGAGGAACACCACCTTATTCATACTCCTTAGATAACGGTGAGACAATAATCAATCAATCAAGCTTACCAGCTGCACCAGGAAACTATACCATTCTTGTTTTTGACGCCAACTCTTGTCAAGACCTCACACCTCCAACAGCTGTGGTAGGTTCAAATGGAATTGGTGGTTGTACTAACCCTCTAGCAAGTAACTTTGATCCAGGAGCAACTTGTGATGATGGTTCTTGCATTGCTCCTGAAGGATGCACTAATGCAAGCGCATGTAACTATGATGCAACAGCAACGATCGATGACGGTTCTTGCTTGACGCTTGATGAGTGTGGCAACTGCGGTGGAACTTCTACTTCAGGATGTACCGATGCAACAGCATGTAACTTCGATCCAAACGCTTCTTGCGACGATAGCTCTTGCGAGTTCACTTCATGTGCAGGTTGTACAGATGTAGCAGCATGTAACTACGATGCAACAGCAACGATCGATGACGGTTCTTGCTTGACCTTGGATGAGTGTGGCAACTGCGGTGGAACTTCTACTTCAGGATGTACCGATGCAACAGCATGTAACTTCGATCCAAACGCTTCATGCGACGATAGTTCTTGCGAGTTCACTTCATGTGCAGGCTGTACAGATGTAGCGGCATGTAACTACGATGCCACAGCAACGATTGAAGACGGTTCTTGCTTGACACTTGATGACTGCGGCAACTGTGGGGGAACTTCTACTTCAGGATGTACCGATGCAACAGCATGTAACTTCGATCCAAACGCTTCTTGTGATGATGACTATTGTGAGTTTACTTCTTGTGCAGGTTGTACAGATGTAGCAGCATGTAACTACGATGCAACAGCAACCATCGATGACGGTTCTTGCTTGACGCTTGATGAGTG
>JAQWFN010000071.1 GCA_029238785.1 Flavobacteriales bacterium
CCAAAGTCCATGTTCATTGTTGGAACTTCAGGAACAGAATTATAGCTACCATCTGCCCGTACTTTACCATCGAGAATTTCCATTTCAACACCTCGAAGTGCTGCAACTCCTTCATTCATCGAAATACTGCCTTTCAGCTTGGAGATGTCTAAATCGTCATAAATCAATCGAGCAATGTTGCTGTTCAGCACAAAGTCAATATTCTTAGGCAAACGGATGATGCTCATGCTTGAATCTGCGCTCGCCGTTTCGCCATTTTCTAGGGCTGTATCATCCGGGCTAACAGCTGCTTCGCTGCTTTCTTCTTCACCCATCAACTCATTCAAATCAATCGTGTTTGAGCGCAGGTTGAATACACCGTGAAGGGCTTCATCTTTAAAAGCATAGGCCATGTAGTTATCAAACTTACCATCTGCTTGAATGTCGCTCAGACCTAAATTCGCATCAAATGCACTCAACTCAATGTGGGCAGGATCGAAATTCAAATAGGCATTCTTAATGGCTATGGGGTAATCAAGGCTATCTGAAGTGTAGTTGAACTGCTGAACAATGATTTGACCGTCTGCTAGAAAGTCAGCATAGCGCTCTTCCTCAATGGCACTCATGTTTCCTGTAAGTTGCACGTCGGCATTGATCAAGCCTGCTAAAGCATCACCTTGGTCGAGTGGGATACTTTGAGCAATCTTGCTCAGGTCGAGTTTGGCTTTAAGCTTCCCGTCGATGAAGGGATCGCTGTAAGGTGTTCTCAACATGAAGTTCAGGTCTACAGGATTTTGTGCGATGTCGAGATGGAATACAGGAATATCAATTTTCATGGCGTCGTGGTCAATTCCTTTTGAAGCGTCAATGTGAGCTTCAAGTTGAATGTTTTCGATGCTTTCAGGAAGGTCTGGGTAGTTTAGTCGACCATCATCAATGCGCAAATTCAAAGCCATGCCGGGGAGGGTAAACTCGTTGTAAATTCCTTTCACAAAACCGTCAAATCCAATTCTTCCCGATGTCTCAATCCCAGCCATGTCTTCTTGATAAATGGGCGGAATTAAAGAGAGCAAGGATTTAAAGTCGTTGTTAGGAGCGGAGAAGCTGATGTCCATCTCAATGTCGTCTCCAGGAATGGCAACAAAGCCATTGGCGGCCACTTCGAAGCTGTTGACTTTAGTACTGTTTTCTTTGAAGGTGTATTTCGATTCGAGCATGTTGATGTCGAAATCGGCTGTAATATCGGTTTTTGCTTTATTGAGGTAAGCAATCCCATCGTAATCGAAGGTGGTTTCTTCAATTGTAGTTGAAGTGGAGAGGAGGAAGATATCTGAGGTGAAGTCGCCACTACCTTGGTGATTCAGCGCCTTGGCTTTGAAAACCATTGGGAAGGTTTCGTCTGAATAGGAGATGTTTCCATTTTCAATGTAGTACTTGCTCAAGTTGAGCGCGAAGGGGGCAGCAGCTTCTTCGTTTTCTTGGGGTGTTTCTTCTGCTCCTTCAGGACTTTCACTGGCCTTCATGATGTCGTAATTTGCACTACCATCAAGGAGAACACGCACATCAATGTTGGGTTCAACAAGACCAATTTCTTTGATTTTCATCTCATCACCCATCAAACTAAAGAGGTCAATACTCACGTTTATCGACTTAGCATTCAGTAGTTCTACTCCTTCGAAAGGGGCATTATTGCTTAAGCTGAGTGCCTCAATGCTTACACTGAGCTTGGGGAAGTCGCTAAACAGCGACAAAGAAACATCGTCAAAAGCCAAAGTAGCATTCAGCTCATCATTTGCTGTTTGCTTCACCACATCGATGATTTTTCCTTTGAACAAGAAGGGAAGCAGCGCAAGTGCCAAGATGATCACCAAGAGGGATATACCGAGTATTTTAAAAAGCTTTTTCATGTGTGGTTTCAGTTAGCAGGACCAAGTTCAAAGGTACAATTTCGCAAGTGCATATTTTGCGAATTTTTGTAAAAAGGATGGGGCTTTCTCAGCAGGGAAAATGCAAGAAATGTGTGCGATTTATTCACAAAACTGAGGGTGATGGTGTTAAGTTATTATGAACTGACAATCAATTAGTTCCCTATTTACGAGTTGTTTGACGCTTCTTTGAAAAATTATTTGTGTTAAAAACATTTTTGCACCTGAATTAAGTATACATTTGCTGCATAATTTATTACAATGAAAAAAGGAACAGTAAAGTTCTTTAATGAATCTAAAGGATTTGGATTCATTATTGACGATGAGTCGAAAACGGAGTACTTCGTACACGTTTCGGGATTGATTGATGAAGTACAAGAAGGCGATAACGTCGAGTACGATCTCAAAGAAGGCCGTAAAGGTTTGAACGCTAATAACGTGAAAGTGATTTAATATATCATATCAGAGTTTTAGTACACCCCAATGTGAAAGCATTGGGGTTTTTTTTTGCCCTTATTTTTCCATTTCTAGCCTTCCCAGATTTGGCGGGAGTCTTTGAGTTCGTCAATAATGCCCTTCACTGAAGCGAGCTCGTCATAGATCAATTTGAAATTGGCCATGGGGTCTTCTAAATTGTTGTCGGGTTCGAAGAGGTCTTTGCGCCAATCAACAGCCAAGAAGAAGTTTTTCTTTTGAAACAGGCAGTACACTTTTGATTGATGCTGCTCTCTCAATTTCGTGAGCTTTTCCATCATGCTGGGAGAGAGCAAATACCTTGTGAATTCTCTATTGGCCCCATAAACATCAAAATACTCGTGAAAATGGGCGTCTTCTAAGGTGTCTAGGTGTTCTTTTGGGAAGCGGTTGAAAAGGAGCTTTCGTCCCTGTTTTGGTATAACGTAGCTCTGACCATTGAGTTCTTTTTGAAAAGAAACAATCATGAACAAGCCGCTAAACCTCAGCTCGTAATCTTCATCATTTTCTTGACTGAGGTGCAGTTCGGTCATCTCAAAGTCCAAACCATCCCATTTCGATTTGACGTAATCTTCAGCCTTCAGGGTGTTGAATTTAGGAAACAACTTGAGCTGTTGTACTTGGCCTTCTGTGAGTTTGGTATCAACACTGTACTTGGTTTCCTCACCCAACAAGGCTTTGAAATACCAGGAGAGGAACTTGGTTTTATACTTGTCTTTGAGATCTTTGGATTTAGAAGCGAAGCCCGCAGCCTTGAAACCCAAGATGAAAACGAGTGCAAAAAGCACAACGGCGATCAACCAGCCTAAAACGGGAATCCAGCCCACGGCGAAGATGCCAAAGAAGGCAATAAAGGTGCCTACCGTATATGGTTTTGACTTTTTCCGAAGTCGTTTTTCTTCGGAGGCGTAATCGTTAAATTCAGTGAGTTTTGTTTGAAGCTCTGGTGCTATGTCTTCGAACTGCCTCATTCACTAGGCCTCAAAATGGTCTTTCACGTTCACATTTTTGCGCTCTGAAGAAGGAGCCTCAAACATGGCCGACTTCTGGATATTCGAAAGTGCTGCAACAAAACTATTTGGAAATACCTGAACGGCATTGTTCAAATCAAGCACTCTGCTGTTGTAGGCCCTTCTCGCGGCAGAAATTTCTGTTTCTACTTCGCTCAGGCTCTTTTGCAGGTGAATGATGTTTTCTTGCGATTTTAATTCTGGATAGGCTTCGATGGAAACACGCAAGGTATCGAGCAGCTGACTAATGGTGGTCTCGGTCTTGTACTTCATGTCCTCGTCATTCGTGGTCATGGCCTGATTTCTCATGCTTACAATTCCTTTCAATAATTTCTCTTCGTGTTTGAAGTAGCGCTCTACTGATGCAATGATGTTGGGGATCAAATCATGTCTTTTCTTAAGCTGTACATCAACGCCTCCAGCGGCATAACTCACCGCGTTTCTTTTGCGAATAAGCTTGTTGTGAATAATGACGTAAATGACAGTGAGTACCAAAAAGGCTCCTAAGAAAATCATTTTAAAATTGGATTGCATGGCTCTCTATTATTTCAGATAGCCCAAAGGTGAGAAAAAAATGAATATTTTCTTATGCTATAATCTCATTTTCTTCAATGTCGCCCTCGCTGTTTGCAATAATGCTACAAACGGCACCATCGCCGGTAACGTTGACCACGGTTCTGCACATGTCGAGAATTCGGTCTACAGGGAAAATTAAAGCAATCCACGCCGGATTAAGCCCCACACTTTCTAATACAATGATCATCAAAACCAAACCAGCACTTGGGATAGCGGCTGCTCCAATACTGGCCAAAGTGGCTGTAAGTACAATGGTGGCTTGTTGTAATAAACTTAGGTCAACCATGTGAAATTGGGCCAGCGAAACAACAGCAACGGCCTGATACAAGCTGGTACCGTCCATATTTACGGTCGCTCCAATAGGTAAAACAAAGCTTGAAGTGGATTCAGGAACGCCAAGGTTTTTGTCTACACACTGAATTGTAATGGGTAAGGTAGCCACTGAAGAACTGGTAGAGAAGGCAGTAATTTGTGCATCCCTCATCCCTCTCAGGAATTTACCGTAAGACAACTTTTTCACCAAGGTTTGTACCAATGTTGGATAGAAAATGAAGATCATGAAAAGTAAACCAAGCACTACTGTTAAACTGTAAGCCAGAAGGTATTGAAGCAATTCTGCAAATTTCTCTGGATCACTACCAGCGGCTTTGACGATTTGTCCGGCCATCAAAGCGAAAACGAAAAAAGGCATGGCTTTCATCACCACATAAACCATTTTCACGAAAATTTCATTGAGTACGTCAATGAGGTGCGCAACAGGCTTGGCGCGGTCTTCAGGCAAGGAAATGAGTACGATGGCGAAGAAAATGGCGAAAAAGATGATTTGCAACATGCTGCTGTCAGAAAGCGAACTGAAGATGTTTTTCGGAACCACATCTACTAGAGGTTGTAGCGGACCCTCTGCAGCACTTTTGTTTTCTTGTAGCATGGCTTTTTCCAGCCATTCATCGTTGCCTTCACCCTGCATTTGTTTTTGCACCTCAGCAATCAAGGCTTTGTTTTCATCCTTACAAAGCTCGCAGCGCTCATCCAAGATCTCCACTTTGTCGTTTCCACTCACCCAAAGTTCGTAGCGAATTCTATTTGCAGTAAGGAGGTCTTCTGAAACACGCGCTCCTGGCTGCAAGAGGTTCACCAATACCAAACCAACAACTACAGCAATCATGGTGGTGATCACATAGGTAACAAGGGTTTTAACCCCCATTCGTCCCAACTTTTTAATGTCTTTCATTGACGCAACCCCAGAAATGATAGAGAAGAGCACCATGGGTACAGCAATGAGCTTAAGCAGGTTGATAAAGATGTCGCCAAAGGGCTTGAGGTAATCGAGAATGATTTGGTTGGTTTCGAGCAGGTAGGTTTGCCCACCAAATTCTATTGATCTACCGTTCATGAGAATGGCAGCGTAGGCCACGAGGGCTCCTACGATCATCCCGATGATGACTTGCCAGTGCAAAGCTAATTTCTTCATAGGCTGCTAATCTACAAAATGAAGAAGAACTTGTGCTTTGCTTTTTAAGATTCAGATTTGATTGCTTCGCGATCTTAAGGCATGATCTACCATCACCAAAGCGGCCATGGCGTCTACAATAGGCACGGCTCTGGGTAGTACGCAGGGGTCGTGCCTGCCTTTTCCTTTCACCAAAACTTCTTCTCCGGCTTCATTTACACTTTGTTGATCGTGCATGATGGTAGCAATGGGCTTGAATCCCACTTTAAAATGGATGTCTTCACCATTGCTAATTCCGCCTTGAATTCCGCCAGAACGGTTGGTTTTTGTTCGTGTTTTTCCTTCGCGAAGCTCAAAAAGATCGTTGTGCTCGCTTCCTTTAAGGTAGGTACCAGAAAAACCAGAACCAATTTCAAAACCTTTAGCGGCGTTGATGCTTAACATGGCTTTGCCTAAATCGGCGTGGAGTTTATCGAACACGGGTTCACCCCAAGCGGCAGGAGCTCCTTTGATGACACAAGCAATGGTGCCTCCAACGGTATCTCCCTCTTTGCGCGTTTGATCAATGAAATCGTACATTTTCTGGGCGGTGATGGGGTCGGGACAACGAACATCGTTGCTGTCGATCAAACTAAAATCCAAAGTGCTGATGTCTTGTTCCACCTCAATATGATGCACGCGTTGAACAAAGCTGTGAATAGAAACGCCCCAGTGTTTTAGCACTTGTAAGGCAATCCCACCGGCAACAACCCTACAAGCGGTTTCGCGCGCAGAACTTCTTCCACCACCACGGTAATCGCGGTGTCCGTATTTTTCTTGGTAAGTGAAATCGGCATGACTGGGTCTGAAGCTATGGGCAATATGGCTGTAGTCTTTTGACTTTGGATCTTCATTTTGGATGATGAAACCAATGGGTGTTCCTGTGGTTTTTCCTTCGAAGATTCCCGACAAGAGCTGAACGGTATCGCTTTCTTTTCTTTGTGTGGTGATTTTTGATTGACCGGGCTTTCTTCTGTCGAGTTGATGCTGAATGAAGTTGATGTCGATTTCAACTCCTGCCGGACAGCCATCGATGATTCCTCCAATGGCGCTTCCGTGAGATTCGCCGAAGGTGCTGAGTACAAAGGTTTTTCCGAAGCTATTTCCTGCCATTTTTTTGGGTGATGCGTTTAGAAGATATAATTGAAGAACAACTCAAAACCCCGAAGGTTGAAATCGAGGTCGTTTTGTGCGGGATCTAGTCGGGCACTTTCCTCAGAATAGGTCTCTTTAATGGGCATTTTCAGCATTAAAGTAGGCATCCATTGGATGGTAAAGTTCATGTAGTCGTTCAAGTTCAATTGCTGACCAATACTGAAGTCGACCCCAGTTGTGAGGTATTCAATTTGCGCAGATCTTTCTTCGGCCAAAACAAAAGGAGAGGGGAGGGAGCAATTGCAAATGGGACTGATATATAAGGGCTGTGTTTTATCGATACTCGTGCTCGTGTAATACCCAATAATCGCATCAAAGCCATAAACCATGGTGGTTTTTCTGTTGGGTTTGAAGTATTCCATTCCTAGGCGCAAATCAAGGCCATAGTTGTCTTCGCTTTCTAGCAGAAAGGTAATGGTGGTATCGCTAAAGTTCAAAGGAGTATCGTTTCGAAGGTCAAAATAGCGGTCTTCAATGGTGTAATTTAAGGTGGCACGAAGGCGCTGACTAACATCTATTTGTCGCTTGTAAACGGCAGAAAAGCGGGTGTTGATTGGGAGTCCGTTAAAAAGCACTAATGCCGCTGGGGTCAGATTGAAGCCTACCGTGTTTCGCGTATCGGGCATGGTGAGCGTTTCAACATCGTACTGTGCCCAAGTAGGGAAACAGCTCAGAAGGCATAAGATCGCGAGTAAAGACTTCATCTTATCACAAATATACATTTCCTTTGTGGGCGAAAACCTCAAGTTATGCGACTATTCATTAAAAACATCAAACAACTCATCGGAACACACAGCGAAGACGTTCACCTTGTTTCGGGAAAAGACATGGACGTTTTGCCGATGATTGAGCATGCGTTTTTGGCTGTGGAAGACGGAAGAATTGTTGCTTTTGGGGCGATGGAAGACTGGCCTGGAATTACCGATTGGCGAGATCTTGAGGTGATTGACGCTGAGGGAAAATGCGTGTTGCCGCTGTGGTGCGACTCCCATACACATACCGTATTTGCCGGCACAAGAGAAGGTGAATTTGTAGACCGAATCAATGGTTTGAGCTATGAAGAAATAGCCCAACGAGGAGGAGGAATTTTGAATTCAGCGGCTCAAATGGCGAAGATGAGTGAGGAACAGCTGTATGCTGAAGCGCTGGAAAGAGCAAAAAACTTGATCCGCATGGGAACGGGGGCTTTGGAGATTAAAAGTGGTTACGGATTAAACCCTGAAGCAGAATTGAAAATGCTGCGGGTGATCAAAAGGCTAAAAGAAGCACTTCCGATACCGGTAAAGTCGAGCTTCTTGGGGGCTCACGCCTTACCACCAGAATACAAAGGCAGGAAGTCGGAATACGTTCATTTGATGATGAACGAAGTGCTCCCAAAGGCGATCGATGAAGGCTTGGTAGATTATGTCGACATCTTCACAGAGGAGGGCTATTTTGATTTGGACGATACCTTGGCCGTGCTGGAGGCAGGGAAAAAGTACGGATTGAAAGCCAAGATTCATGTGAACCAATTTAATGCCATTGGCGGGGTGAAGTTGGCGGTTGACCACGGCGCTTTGAGTGTGGATCATTTAGAGGTGCTGACCGAGGCCGATGTGGCTGCATTGAAGGGGAGTTCGACCATTCCAGTGGCTTTGCCTTCTTGTTCTTTTTTTCTTGGCATTCCTTATACCCCCGTTAAGCCTTTAATAGAGGCGGGTTTGCCCCTTGCTTTGGCCACCGATTACAACCCCGGTTCAACACCCAGTGGTAATATGAATTTTGTAGTGAGTTTGGCTTGTATTCAAATGAAAATGACACCCGAAGCGGCGGTGAATGCGGCTACAATCAACGGTGCTGCCGCTATGGAATTGTCTGAAGAAGTTGGGAGTATTGCGCTGGGCAAACGCGCAAACTTCATGATTACAAAGCCCATGAAATCCTTTCACCTCATGCCTTATGCCTTTGGTGAAAACCACATTTCTGAGGTGTATGTGAACGGTGAGCGCTTTGTTTAAAGAAGGGCTCAACCCGATTGCAGCTTCAATTCCTTGTAGGTTTATCTGAGAAACAGTTCCACGGCCTCATTTCTATCCAAACTGGTGCTGATGGTAAGCGATTTCCTTCTGAAACCAGAAATCAACTTCACTTTTACGGTATTAGGAGGGACCCTTCCTTCGTTGTTGGCGAAAACCAAAAGGTCATTGCGTCCTTTTTTCAAATACAAGACCACCCTTTTCTTGGTGTTATCGATAGGAGTTCCCATTAAAATCCAATCACCGTTAAATCGAACTGAAATGCTATCGCCGTCAACTTGTGCGTTATCGCTGAGTTCCAATACAAGCCTCGATTGACTAAAATTAAACACCTCTTTTCGTTCTCTGGTTTCTCTATTTTCTGCCTCTTGTCTGTGAGCATAACTCGCTTTGCTGCCGTCGTTTTTGTATTCTTTCAAGCCGAAATTATAGCGCACGACGATTGCTAAAAAATTGAGGTTACTGCTTGCTTTACTTCGGTTGGGAAGAGCGGCACGATCGCTGAAGTCGAACTCAATGAGTGGGGTGTTACTGAAGCTGTAGTTGTAAGTCAAACCCAATTGAATCTGGTCGTCTTTTTGATGTTTTACCAAACCAATTTCTGGTGAAATATGAGGAACCCATTTTCGAAGCACTCTGGTGTTCACCATGAATTCGTCTTCGCTATTACTTCTTGTGGAGCCATCGTGCCAGGTTAGGCCATAGGACATCCTGAAGTAGGCATCGCTGTGTTTGTTTTTTTCAACGATAAAACGGCGTGTCAAATGTGTTTCAAACCGAGGGTAAAGCACATAGGCGAGATTGTAGTTGCCTTTAAAGGAGAAATTGTAAGCAATGGCTCCTGTTCTGAGCCCCAATCCAAAGATGTAGAAGTCATTCAAACGAACATCTATTCCTGATTCTAATTCTAGAGCGGGTCCGGGCAACTGGCTCAATAATGATCCCCGCTCATGCTCAATGTTGGAAAAGGTCATTCCCATATTCAGACGCAAAGGAATGCTGTATTTCGAGGGGAGTTGTGCTATTGCCAGGGCGGGCAGACAGAAAACGATAAGCAGGACTATAATTCTGTTCATGGAGCGATGCTTTGACAAGGGCACTCAAAAATAGAACCAAAAAAGGGCAAAAAAAAGGAGCCCCTGTTTTAAGGAACTCCCGAGTTGTTCAGTTGAATTTAGTTGTTAGCCGAAATCAAGACCATAAGCGGAAAAGAAAGGTTGCGTGTTACCTCCAAAAAACGGGCTCTTCACTTCAGTTTTAATTTTGAAATATGTTGGAAGGCCCTGTGGTGAAAAGAAAAGTTAGGCTGCTCATAAAAAACGACAAGACCTTGCCTTAGGTCTGCTGCATTCCGTAATTTCGTCGAAAATTTTGTAGCATGTTGAAGCAATTAGTAGAATGTGTTCCTAACATTTCTGAGGGACGAGATCGAGCGAAAATCGATGCCATTGTGAATGAAGTTCGCCAAGTTGAAGGCGTTCAACTCTTGGATGTTGACCCTGGAGCTTCTACAAATAGAACGGTAATTACCTTTGTTGGTACTCCTGAGCAAACGCTTGAGGCTGCTTTTCGCTTGATTAAAAAAGCGGGAGAGCTCATCGACATGTCGAAACAAAAAGGAGAGCACCCGAGAATGGGAGCTACGGATGTTTGTCCTTTCGTGCCTGTGGCGAACATCACAATGGAAGAATGCGTGGCGCTCGCTCACAAATTGGGCGAACGTGTGGGAAGAGAATTGGCCATCCCAGGTTACTTTTACGAAAGCGCTGCATCATCACCCGAAAGAAAAAACTTAGCCCACTGCCGAAGTGGAGAATATGAAGGACTAGACAAGCTCAGCCAAGATAAATGGAAGCCCGACTTTGGTCCGGCTGAATTCAATGCCAGCGTAAAGCGCACTGGAGCCACCGCAATTGGAGCGAGAGACTTCTTGGTGGCTTACAACATCAACCTTAATACCACTTCCACCCGAAGAGCAAATGCCATTGCCTTTGATATCAGAGAAGCCGGTCGTTTAAAGCGTGAAGGAAACCCGGTGACCGGGAAAAAAGTACTCGATGCGAATGGAGAACCCGTGCGCATTCCCGGTTCATTGAAGTCGGTAAAAGGCATAGGTTGGTACATCGAGGAATACGGCGTTGCTCAACTTTCACTTAACCTCACCAACATCAACATTACTCCCGTGCATGTTGCTTTCGACGAAGCAGTGAAGAAATCTGCAGAGCGCGGTATTCGAGTTACCGGAAGTGAAGTGGTAGGTTTGATGCCGCTTCATGTTTTGATTGAGGCAGCAGACCATTATTTGAAAAAACAAGAGCGTTCTCTTGGGATCAGCGAAGAAGAAAAGATCAAAATCGCTGTGAAGTCTTTGGGCTTAGACGATTTGGCTTCCTTCAAAGCCGAAGAGAAAATCATTGAGTACATGATTAAAGATGAGTCGGGAAAACGACTTGTCGACATGAACCTCGTGGCTTTCGCGAACGAAACAGCCTCTGAATCTCCCGCACCTGGTGGTGGTTCGGTGAGTGCTTACTGCGGAGCAATGGGAATTGCCTTGGGCACCATGGTAGCCAACCTGAGCGCTCACAAACGCGGTTGGGATAGCCGTTGGGAAGAGTTTTCTGATTGGGCTGAAAAGGGCATGAAATACCAACAAGACCTGCTTTTCTTGGTGGATGAAGATACCGCAGCTTTCAACAGGATTATGGAAGCCTACGGTTTGCCAAAAGGAACAGAAGACGAGAAGAAAGCCCGCCATGAGGCCATTCAAGCAGCAACGAAATACGCCATTGAAATTCCACTCACCGTTGCCAAAACAGCACTCAAAAGCATGAGTGTCATGAAGGCCATGGTAGAATTTGGGAACCCCAACTCAATTACCGATGCCGGAGTGGGAGCCATGTGTGCTAGAACTGCCGTTCTGGGAGCCATCATGAACGTGAAAATCAACACCGGAGATTTAGAAGATAAGGCCTATGTGGAAAGCGTCTTGAAGGAAAGCGCTGATATACAAGCAAAAGCCGAACAAATCGAAGCGGAAATACGTACAATAATAGACAAGCATTTAGCGTAGTTCTTAAGAGCGCATTGGATCCAAAATGGTTCTTCTCGCTTCTTGCAGAACGACCATGACAACTGGACAATGCACCGAAAATGACAGCAGCGCATAAACTCAATATGAAACAAAAGTTGCAGCGGGTGATGTATTTCTTCCCGCTGCAGCTGGTGATTCTTCACTTCAAGCGGAATCACTTCTTGTTGGTGTTTTGGTTGCTGATTTTTGGCTACACGATGAACTTTCTCGCCACTAATTATGGCGTTTCTCACCAATTCCTTTATCCAGAATACCGCGGAAACAACAACTTCTTGAGCTTTGCCATTTTGGGCTTCTCCTTTGGTGGTTTTATTCTGGCTTTTAACCTGTACACCTATATTTTACACGGTTTTCGTTTTCCCTTCATTGCCACCTTGAACCGGCCTTTTCTCAAGTTCAGTGTCAATAACTTCGCCATTCCTTCGGCTTACATCATCGTCTATATTTTCTCCTCGGTGAATTATCAATTTACCCAAGAGCTTATAGCCACTAAAGGAATTCTAATGAACATCTTTGGTTTGCTCTTCGGCATGTTCCTTTTCTTGGTGATCTCCTTGCTCTATTTCACCTTCACCAACAAGAACATTGGCGCCTATGATACCAAAGAGAAAAAGTCGGCGAACTTGGCAAAGGGACCAACCGTTCAAACCAACTTACACAAGAACAAGAATTGGGTTTTAGCGGAAAAGAATTCTGCCGATTGGCGCGTTGAAACCTACATGGTGCACTTTTTCAAAATAGGTTTGGCCAGATCAGCGAAGCACTATAAACGAGAACTGCTCCAAAAGGTATTCACCCAAAATCATGTGAACGGATCGCTTTTCGAACTCGTGATGATCGCTTCCTTCATTATTATTGGCTCGTTTAGAGAAAATCCCTACTTCGTTATTCCCGCAGCGGCAAGTGTGGTGCTCCTTTTTACGGTTTTACTGATGTTGATCTCAGCCTTGTTTTCTTGGGTGAAGGGCTGGACATTATCGGTGTTCATCCTTCTTTTTGCCTTGGTGAATTTTTCGTTTAGCGGACTGAAGTTTTTTAAGCTGGAGAATCGGGCATACGGACTAAAATACACCGGTGATTTGGCCGTTTACGACCGCGATTACCTCAGTGGAATTAACGAGCAAATAGATTTAGCTGAGCAAGACATGAAGTCCACCCTCGCCATTTTAGAGAAGTGGAAGGCCAAGAATACCGATGAAAGCGGCAAGAAACCCAAATTGGTGATTGTAAGCGCTAGTGGTGGGGGCTTGCGCTCGGCTTTGTGGACGCTAACCAGCTTGTTGCATGCCGACAGTGTTTCGGAAGGCAAGTTGATGGATCAAACCGTATTGATTTCAGGTTCTTCGGGAGGAATGATTGGGGCGAGTTATGTGCGTGAAATTTTGCTTCGCGAAGCTGAAAAAAGTGTTCCAAAACAAGACATTGGGCATTATCAAGACTGCATTTCGAAAGACCTTTTAAATCCTGTAGTACTGGCTACAGCAACCAACGATCTTTTCATCAGGTACCAGCATTTTTACGATGGTGATGAGCGCTATACCAAAGACAGGGCCTACGCTTTTGAACAGCAATTGAATCGCAATACCGAAGGCTTTTTAGATCGGAGACTCATCGATTACCGCGAGCCGGAGAGAGAAGCTGAAATTCCAATGGCCATCTTCGCTCCTGCCATTGTGAATGATGGAAGACGCTTGCTCATTTCGGCCCAAAACATGAGCTATCTCTGTCAGAACACCCCGGTTGCCGACATGAATTCGCAGGCTTTAGCGGAGGATGTGGAGTTTCTTCGTTTTTTCGAAGAACAGGGCAGTGGGAACATACGGTTTACTTCTGCTTTAAGGATGAACGCTACTTTCCCTTACATCATGCCCATGGTTAGTTTGCCCTCTGAAC
This sequence comes from Flavobacteriales bacterium, assembly GCA_029238785.1. Lineage (GTDB taxonomy): Bacteria > Bacteroidota > Bacteroidia > Flavobacteriales_D > Sanyastnellaceae > CALKGK01. Next base: position 13,611 of record JAQWFN010000071.1, read on the forward strand.
CTACTTTGGAAGTGATGGATGCCGGACTACGCGATAATTTTGGGGCTAAATCGAGCATGCAGTTCCTCTATGCTTTCAAAGATTGGATCAATGAGAATACTTCTGGCGTTATTCTTTTGAATTGCAGAGATGTGCGCAAAGATTTTGTGGGCGAAGAGCAAAGCAGTTCATTGGTGTCTAAATTTATGGCGCCGCTGGGCTCGGTCTATGGAAACATCACCAAAACCCAAGATTACAACCACGATCAGTTATTTCGCTACCTCAGTTATTGCTTCAAAGGTGACATTGATGTGGTAACTTTTCAACTCGAAGAGGAGCGCTCAGCCAAGGTTTCGCTCAGTTGGCACTTGACCACAAAAGAGAAGCAAACCATCACCAATAAAGTGCAACGGGCCGATTATCAATCGTCTTTAAACCAACTTATAAACCTTCTTAATAATTGAGAAGATTTTGCATCAGTGCGTTGAAATGCGGGGGTTCTTCTTATGTTTACATAAATTTTATTGAATGACTCAAACGCCCAACACTGAACCCAATTCTTCTGCTTCCAACGATTCGAGATTGAACCGTTCAGGACGACTGTTCTTTAAGTCCTTGTGGCAATCTGTACAAAACATATTGAGTTTAAAGGAGGGTGTAGACAAAGAGGCCACCTCTGAAGGAATACGCGCAGACGTCGAGTTCAAAGGCCATGCAGCGTGGATTTTAGTCTTTTCCATTTTCATTGCGAGTATTGGTTTGAACACCGGAAGCGTTGCCGTGATCATTGGTGCCATGTTAATCTCTCCGCTGATGGGGCCGATTCTAGGCATTGGTCTGGCAGCGGGAACCAACGACGTGGATTTGCTCACCAAGAGTTTGAAAAATTTTGGGGTGATGGTGATCATTTCAGTCATCATCAGCACGCTGTATTTTTTCATTGTCCCAACTCCAGAAATCAATTTGGAGCTGAAGGGCAGAAAAGAAGCCACCTTGCTAGCTATTGCAGTAGCTTTCTTTGGGGGCGCAGCGGGGATTATTGCAGGATCCAGATCGCTCAAAAGTAATGCGGTTCCTGGAGTAGCCATTGCAACCGCTTTGATGCCACCGCTTTGTACCGTTGGCTTTGGATTGGCAACGGGTCAGTGGGACTATTTTTTCGGGGCCTTGTATTTGTTTTTCATCAATTCTGTTTTCATCGCCTTACCAACTTACCTGTACATCAAGTACATGCGTTTTCCCGTAAAGGAGTTTGTTGAGCCAAAAAGAGAGTTGAAAGTAAAGCGTTTGATCTACAGCTTTGTTGCACTGATCATGATTCCTAGTTTTTTCATTTTCTACAACGTGTTACAACAGAGCTTTTTCGCTACCAATGCAGAGGCTTTTTTAGTGAAGATTGAAAACTCTTTAGACAATACGGGCACATCAATTATCGATCGTAAGGTGGTGTATAATAAAGATCACGCTCAAATTACCATTGCCTTGATGGGCGACCCTGTGGGCGATGAGACCGAAGCACTCTGGAATTCGATGTTGAGTGATTTCGGACTCGAGCGCGCTCAATTAAACATTCGCCGACCAAAAGACTACAGTCAGGAAATCCAAGATTTGAAGAACCTCACCAGCGAGCAGTCTTTGGCTCAAAGCAGGATGATATACCAAGGTCTCATCGACCAGAGAAACAGGGAAATTGACAGCTTAAAACAACGCCTAGACGTCAAAGAGCGCGCGCGAATCGATAGCAAGAAACTACTCCAAGAAATTCAGTTGTTAACGGTTGATGTTGAGCAAGCGGCATTTGCTCAAGTTATTCAAGTTCGCGAAAATACGCTTGATACCGTTCCTACCTTTTTAATTCAATGGAAGTTGGGCACCAGCTCCAGCAAACGGGCAGAAGACAAGGACCTTTTGGCGCGTTGGTTTCAATCGTCGATGAAGCGACCAAAGGTTGAGGTGCTTGATCATCGTTTCGAATAGGCTTCTAACAAAACCTTCATTTCTTGAATGAGTTGACGATCGCTAATGCCGTAATTGGGTGAGAAGAGTTTTTGTTGATGACGTGTTGCGCTTAATGATGCGCTGAAGTGCACTTCTCGAATTCCCTGATTTAAGAGTTCGAGCACATTATTTGCACGAACACCTCCTCCGGCGAGCAAGGTTATTCCCGGATATTTCGCTTGAATTTCTCCAAGATAAACCGCTGCTTCTGGGGCAGTCATTTTTTGACCACTCGTTAATACCCGTTCGTAGTTCAGGTCGATGATGGCTTGGAGATCGGATTCATATTCTTTGGACTCATCAATTGCGCGGTGGACGGTCATCTTGGCCTTAGGAAATTGCTTTTTAGCTTCGCGAAGAAAATCCAAATCAAGGCGCTCATTTTTTAATCCTCCAATGACCACTCCTGCAGCCCCAATGGCCAGGGCTTCTTCAATTTCCTTCAGCATCAATACTTGCTCTTGAGCAGAGAAGTAGAAATCTCCAGAACGAGGTCTGATGAGCACCATCGTATTCAGCTCCAGCGATACAGCGTAGGCGATGAGGGCAGCGTTTGGACTAATACCACCCAATTCCAGTGCGGTACATAATTCAATTCGCTCAACTCCAAGGGCAGCAGCATTATCGCATGAAGCTGCGTTAGCGCAACAGATTTCGAGTAGGGGCTTTGTCATGATTTATGATAAACAAAAAAAGGCCGAACAACAAGTGTTCGGCCTAAATATCGAGAAAGAAGATTAATTACTTCTTTTTGAAATTCATTTTTTCCTTGATACGAGCAGCTTTACCAGTCAACTCTCTCAAGTAGAAGATACGAGCTCTACGTACACTACCACGTTTCACCATTTTAATCTCTTCCAAGAAAGGAGAAGAAAGTGGGAAAATACGCTCAACGCCAATGCTGCTTGACATTTTACGGATAGTGAAGGTTTCAGCAGTGCCAGAACCACGACGTTGAATAACAACCCCTTGGAAAGTCTGGATACGCTCTTTAGCTCCCTCTTTAATTGTGTAGCTTACAGAAATGGTGTCTCCGGCAGAAAATGCTGGCCAGTTTTTCACTTCTACGAGTTTATTTGCGATGTCTTTGATCTTGTCCATGACTTCAGGTTCTAGGTGTCCAAAAATGAGGTGCAATATTACGAATATTATTTTATTCGAATGAAGTGTTCAGTAGATTTTTATTTCGCTTTTTTTTCTTTTGGTTCAGCGTCTTGATTATCAAGCAAATCCGGGCGTCTTTCTTGGGTTCTTTTGATTGATTCTTCAAAGAGCCAGGCCTCTATTTCGGCAAAATTGCCGCTTGTGAGGATTTCAGGCACCTTCCAACCTTGGTAATCGGCCGGACGAGTGTACACAGGTGGTGCCAATAAGTTGTCTTGAAAGCTATCAGAAAGCGCACTTGTTTCATCATTTAAAACACCGGGAATTAGTCGGATAATGCTATCTGCCAAAACCGCTGCTCCAAGTTCACCTCCGGAGAGCACAAAATCGCCGATACTAATTTCACGGGTAATCACATGATCGCGCAAACGTTGGTCAACACCTTTGTAATGCCCGCAAAGCATGATGAGGTTTCCCTTCATGCTGTAGTAGTTGGCCATGCTTTGTTTCCAGGTTTCTCCGTCAGGGGTGAGGTAGATGATTTCGTCATATTCCCTTTCAGATTGAAGTTGTTTGATGCAATCGTGAATGGGTTGAATGGTCATCACCATGCCTGCATTACCTCCATAGGCATAATCGTCTACCTTCTGATGTTTATTGGTGCTGTACTTGCGAATGTCATGCACCACAACTTCCACGAGGCCTTTGTCTTGGGCGCGTTTAAGGATGCTATCAGCAAACGGACCTTCAAGCAATTTGGGAAGTACAGTAAGGATGTCGATTCTCATGTTTTCTGAATGAGGGGCAAAGATAAGGTACTTTGTGTGAATACTTCACTTTGGTGTTTATGGTCGCTGCGCTCCGGTTTAGGTCGCTTTGCTCCGGTTTAGGTCGCTTTGCTCCGGTTTAGGGTCGCTGCGCTCCGGTTTAGGGTCGCTGTGCTCCGGTTTAGGTCGCTGCGCTCCGGTTTAGGATCGCTTTGCTCCGGTTTAGGGTCGCTTTGCTCCGGTTTAGTTCGCTGGCGCGGTTTAGGTTGACATTCTTTAATGAATAGACCCCATTAATTCCTAATTCCTAATTCCTATTTCGAAATTCATAATTCCTACCTTCGCCTTAATGAACTAGAAACAATGTTATACGCTTTAGAACAAGATCCGGAGTATATCCATTTGCAAACAGAACTCGTGCGCATGCAGCGATGGGCGATGGAAAAAAAGAAAAGAGTAGTGATCATCTTTGAAGGAAGGGATGCAGCAGGAAAGGGGGGAGCAATCATGAGATTTGTTCGTTTCCTCAATCCACGAGGCTACAGAATCGTGGCGCTTATGAAGCCTACCAAGCAAGAAAAAGGTCAGTGGTTCTTTCAACGTTACATCAAAGAGCTTCCAAATCCGGGAGAGATGGTTTTATTTGACCGAAGTTGGTACAATAGAGCTGTGGTTGAGCCTGTGATGGGCTTTTGTACAAAAAAGAAGTACGAACAGTTCATGGAGCAAGTGGTTCCTTTTGAGAAGATGATCGTTGATGATGGTATTATTCTGATCAAATTTTGGTTCAGCATTGATAACCACGAGCAACAACGGCGCCTTGATTTGCGAAGAAACGAGCCGCTTCAGCAGTGGAAACTGAGCTTGGTAGATCAGATGGCTTTAGACAAGTGGGACGATTATACCCATTACAAAAAAGTGATGTTCGACAACACAGCAACGCCGCTTACTCCCTGGGTGGTGATAAAAGGAAACAACAAAGATCGCGCTCGTTTGGAGGCCATGCGTTATGTGATCAGCCAAATTGATTATCCAGAAAAAGGACAAACAGGGGAACGTATTGTTCCCGACGATAACATCGTCCTTGTTCACGACAATGTTACAAGAAGAGTGAATTACGAAGAAGAACGTTAAGAATCAACTATCTTAGTTCGCTATTGAAGCAAGACTTATGAAAAAGAAAATAATTTACGGACTGCTAGCAGCGCTCATCATCATCCAGTTTTTTCCAATAGATCAGAACAATCCAGCGGTGATTGATGGGCAAGACTACCTGGCATCATCTCAAATACCTCAGGAAACCCAAACCTTGATTGAAAACGCTTGTTACGATTGTCATAGCAACACAACGGATTATCCTTGGTATTTCCGACCACAACCACTGGGTTGGTGCTTGAAAGGACACGTTAAAGGAGGTAGGTCGAAGATCAACTTTAGCGAATGGGGAAGCATGAGTTCTGAAGACCAGAAACACGCCTTGCACGAGTGTATAGAGGTGCTCGAGGAGAAGCGCATGCCGATAAAGTCATACACTTGGCTTCACGGCGAAGCACAGCTTAGCGACGAGCAGCGAGCAGCGCTGATTCAACACTTTGGTGCTTCACATTAAGGGATTCGGGATTCGAGATACGGGATTCGAGATACGGGATAGGCGTGTTTTAAACAGCCCAATTCCTCATTCTAAAAAACAAAAGCCCGAGCATTTTGCT
>JAQWFN010000037.1 GCA_029238785.1 Flavobacteriales bacterium
TATGGCCCTGCTTCCCAATCGAGCGTTGGTAAGTCACCAATTTCAATATCACCTGTGCCCACAATCAAGTTGGTTAAACCAAAATTACTTGTTACCGCACTTTGAGTCTCCTGATATACGACTTCTCCAACAGGGCTGTCCTGTAAAATGCTTAGTCGAAAACCAACCTCCTGGTTGGTTAAGGTACTTCCGTCCAAATTGCGAGCTACGGCTTGAAAATTAAATTGAAAAGGGGCTTGAGAAATAGCAATGAGTGATAAGAATACACCCATTATTGCAAGGTAAAACTGCTTCTTCATTTAGTTAGGGATATAGTTAGGAATTTAGTTAGGGATATAGTTAGGAATTTAGTTAAAGGTTCAGTTATTCGCGCCGTAACATTGCGAATCATAAACGAGTAAAAAAGTCAGGAGATCTGTACTTCCAACGTTTCCATCATTATCAAAATCGGCAATGCATTCATTACTACAGCCGTATTGACTCAGGAAAATCAGGAGGTCTCCGTTCGTAATAAAACCATCAAAGTTCAAATCTCCCAGGCAGAAACGTTCTCCTTGATGAAAACCACATGTAAGCAGTTGTTGCTCATTTGAAAAAGAGTTAATCACAGCTTCTCCAAAAGTCCATTCCAATTGAGCTGTGGGAATTTGTCCAGTACCACCAGAAGTTGAAAGAACTGTGGAGCTAAGATCTTGAGAAAGACCTGAAAAACCACTTAGCAGGGCAAGAGCAATAATGAGGTACTTATACATCGTTAAGGTTATGAAATGCAATTTATGAAAAAAATTAAATTGATACAGCGCTTCAGTATTTGAAGAAATAACAAGATTATTTTGGATTGAATAGCACTTTAGTCATTTGTCCCGATCAAAACTTCTGCAATCGTTAATCGGCATTCTTTGTTCTGAAATCAAAAAGTGAATATCGAACATCGATTAACGAATGTCGATTTTAGAAGGACTTTAATCATTCGGCCCAATTAAAACTTCTGCAATCGTTAATCGGTGTTCCTTGTTCTGAAATCGAGAAGTGAATGTCGAACATCGATTAACGAATGTCGATTGCGAAACATGAGAGCTGTGGTTGAGATTTGGTCCCATTTTCATAAGAAAAGCCATCATTCACGAATGGCTTTTCTTTGCTATGTGTTTTTCAGCTCAATCCTTACTCCACCACAAAACGTGTTTTCAAGGCTCTGTTTTCTGCGAGGATGATAACTTCATAATTACCACTGCTGAATTTGGAGATGTTGAGTTGATTCACACCTTCATTTAAAGTTCCTTGCGCGATGATCTTTCCTTGAAGATCATAGACGTAATACAAAGCACCAATCAACTCACTGGCGGCCTCAAAGTAGATGAATTCTGATGCGGGATTTGGGTAAAATAAGAGTTCTGAAGAGTTGATTTCATCGACAGTAGTAGGTAAAATAACCACCTCAAAGTTCACTTCTTCTCCCACACAACCATCTTCATTGGTCTCTACCACAACAATGCTTCCCCCACCTTCGCTGCTCCAAACTACTTCGATGGATGCACTTCCTTGTCCAGAAACAATAACACCTCCTGTGATGGTCCATTGGTATGTACTTCCAGAGGTGTTGGTGTAGCTATAGTTTTGGGTACTGAATGCTTGTGGGATGTTTGTTCCTGTGATTTCATAAGTGACCACGTAGGTGCAACTTTCATCATCCACATTTGCTTCCTCATTGAAGTTACAGGCCTCGGGGTCAGTACAACCAAATATGACTAAGATTTCTTCCCCTTCACAAAGACAATTGTCCTGAATAATGTCATTCTCAGTTGTTGGGTCATTGTCGTCACAAAGCTCTCCAATGCTGAAGCAGGAACCATCATCTTGGTTAGCATTGATATCGTAATTGCAAGCGTTCAAATCAGTACAACCCAAAACAATTTCAACAATCAATTCGCCTGCACAAACACAGTCTGAATTAATCACATCGTTGATGGTTTCCCCGTTATTGTCATCACAAGATGCTCCAATGGTAATGCAAGAGCCATCATCAATGGTAGCATCAGGATTGAAATTGCAAGCATTGGCATCAATACATCCCAATGAACTGCTTACCGAAAGCTGTATGTCTTGAGCATTCAATACAGCGATTTGTCCTGTTGGATCGTTAGCCGAACCGATGTTCACAGGTAGCGTGTACGAATCAGCGCTCAAATTTGACTCAATTGGTAAAGTCATCTCAAAAAGAAGGATTTCACCAACGATGTTGTTCGGTGTTGTTCGAGTGATGGCGAGGTCTAACTGATTTCCTTGGGCATAGGTTTGTGCGATGAGTGATTCGTTGAGGACTCCAAATTCTGAGGAAGTAAAATCGATTTCTGCATCACTTGCTAATATTCCAAGGGGAGAAAGGTCAATATTCATCGTGAATCCAAAAAGCGTTTCGACATCAATGGCATTTGTGGTGGCAAAGAATTGCACGGTAATCGATTCTGTGCCGGGTATGTTGATTTGGGATGGGGTGACCTCATTACTTATCGGCACAAGCACATTGGAGTTTTGAGCAAAGGCGAGCATTTCTAAATTGCTTGGCGCTATGTTTAATGACACAATCTGATCAATATTAAAGCCCACTGCCACTTGGTCTGCCAAGTTCACCACACCATCTCCATTACCATCAGCAAACACACGATAGAAGCCGTCGCCAGGAAAGCCGGATCCTGTGCCCCAGATGGGACAGTTTTGACCTTGCCATGCTAAAGAGGCGTTTGGCCGTTCAGGTCCTGTGATATCATAAAAGTAACCAATGGGCAGTATGTCGGCCACGCTCACCACTCCATCGTGGTTGAGGTCGCCCGGCCAAACTTCTGCTTCAAAAATAAGTTCCACACTCTGTGTTTCGGGTAAGAACAGCTCTCCGCTGATTCCATTAGCGTTAAAGGCATCGCTTGCTGACAGAGAGAAATCAACAAGTATGGGTGCGCCGAGGACTGAGCTTATTGGAACAAATTGTAAAGTGTAGAACAAGCCGTCTCCGTTAGATCCTGCTTGTTGCCCTAATTTGGAAGCGCCGAATTCAATTGAACCTGCCGCGTCAACTGGTGGACTTGCAAGTACCTGGTCTCCGAGATAATCACCAAGTGTGCTTCCCACAAATTCAAAGTGTTCAGTGTCGTATTCCAGAGATGCAAACAAGCCATAAATATTTTGCCCGTTGTTCACCACAACTTCAATTTCTAGGGTGTCGGAGTAGAGCATTGATGCAGGAGCATTTAAACCGAAGCTTCCAAAAGTGGGGATGCAGGAGCCATCGTCGCAACCTTCAAGTGGGTCGTAGTTGACCGTTTCTGGATCGGTGCAGCCGGGGAAGGTGCAGGAGTTGTTGTCGCAAGCGGCGTCGGGGTTGTAATTGCAGGCGTTTGGGTTGGTGCAGCCTGCGATTGAAGTGCCTCCGCAGTTGCCGCATGGGTCGTACTCACAGAGTGAGACATTAATTGACACACGTTCCGATGGGCACAAGATGGCTTCTTTCTGAATTTGCCAATCATAGAAAAAGTAATAGTATTCAGGCCCATATACGGAGTTATAAATGGCCCCTACGGAGCCAATAGGATAAGGGTATGATACACCTCCGTCGTTACGAAATAAAGAATTCTGAGGGCAACGAAGACTAAATCCTTGACCTATTGGGATAAACCAATTTAGCTCAATTATATGTTCCCCTTCAGGAAGTTCAAAATTAGATTCTTGAATCATTAATCCTTGGCCATCAAAGAGCTGAACAGTTCTAATGCCTTGGCCTGATCCTGACGGGGCATAGACTTTAACTGTTTTTAAAGTAAATGGCTCCCATACATCAAATAAATTATACGTGCCTGTGATATCATTACTTGGGACACCCCCACCGCCAGAATTAGTCACTTTTCCCCCACCTTCTTGTTCACCTCCGAAAATGGTATTTGACTCAACCCACCAAGTACCTTCAGAAATGAAACCCACATCGAGCATTTCGCCTTGACCAATTGGATCATCTGAAATTTCGTCTGAATACCACATAAGATTATCTCCCAAAGCATATAGTGTTACGTTGTTGGGTTCCTCGATTTGGACATTTTCAACAATAGGTGGTTCTGCTGATGGAAGTATGGTCACTAAAATGGAGTCAGATACTAGTTCCGAGCCCCCCTCACAGATTCCTTCTACACTGA
>JAQWFN010000039.1 GCA_029238785.1 Flavobacteriales bacterium
CAACTTATTCACAAGCACTCCACTTCCTTGCTTGTCATGCAAAAACCTTGTATTTTTGCCCATTATTTGAGAACAAACTGTACTTGTGCCTTTTGCCTTGTACTAACTAAAAATAGATCACTTTGGATATATTCGAACGGATCAAAAACAACCGTGGTCCACTTGGGCAACACGCTAAAGAATCGCACGGTTACTTTACTTTCCCGAAGTTGGAAGGTGACATTTCTAACCGCATGCAATTCCGCGGAAAGGATGTACTGGTATGGAGTATCAACAACTACCTAGGTTTAGCAAATCACCCTGAAGTACGTAAGGTTGATGCTGATGCAGCTAAAGAATGGGGGATGGGCTACCCAATGGGGGCGCGTATGATGTCTGGTCAAACCAAATACCACGAAAAATTAGAAGCTGAATTGGCCGATTTCATGCAGAAAGAAGATGCTTTCTTATTGAACTTCGGATACCAAGGATGTCAAAGTGCTATCGAAGCTTTGGTGACGCGTAACGACGTGATTGTGTACGACTCGGAATCTCATGCTTGTATGGTGGATGGTGTTCGTCTTCACCAAGGGAAACGCTTTGTTTTTCAGCACAACGACATGGAGAGCTTTGAGAAGCAACTGAAGCGCGCTGCGGTTTTGACTGAGAAGTCGGGCGGTGGTATTTTGGTGGTTACAGAAGGTGTTTTCGGCATGGCTGGAGACCAAGGGAAGCTCGCAGAAATCGTTAAATTCAAGAAAGAATACGGTTTCCGTTTGTTTGTTGATGATGCTCACGGTTTTGGTACGATTGGTGAAAACGGTCGTGGAGCTGGAGATTTCCAAGGTGTTCATGATGAAATCGATGTGTACTTCGGAACCTTCGCTAAAGCAATGGCTACCATTGGTGCTTTCGTTGCTGGAGATGAGCACGTTATTGAATACCTCCGTTACAACATGCGTTCTCAAACTTTTGCGAAATCGCTACCGATGCCTATCGTTATTGGAGCTTTGAAGCGTTTGGAGATGATGAGAACAGATTCAACGCACAAAGACAAGCTTTGGAAAATTGCTAGTTCGCTTCAAAACGGACTCACAGAAGCAGGTTTCAATATTGGTTATACGAACTCCTGTGTAACGCCGGTTTTCTTGTCGGGAGGTTTGGGTGAAGCCACCAATTTGACATTGGATTTACGTGAGAACCACGGTATCTTCTGTTCAATTGTGGTTTATCCGGTTGTTCCTAAAGACGTGATCATGTTGCGTTTGATTCCAACAGCCGTTCATACATTGGAAGATGTGAAGTACACCATTGAAACCTTCTCGAAAGTAAAAGCTAAGCTTGAAAATGGAGAGTACGTATCAGAGAAGATTGCTTCTTGGAGCTAAAACTCATAGAATTGATTCAAAAGCCCCTTTCATTTATTTGGAAGGGGCTTTTTTTTGGCGAAGTGATTTTTGGCGACTTAATTGGATAAGTGTTTTCAGCGGGAGAATGAGAGCGGAGAGCGGAGGGAACTCTTCCGACTTTCAGCTTGGCGACTTAAATGGATAAACCGTTTTTTCTGGGTGAAGGGCATTTGGGCGACCTAAATGGATAAGTTTTTTCAGAGGGAGAATGAGAGCAGAAAGTGGAGGGAACTCTTCCAGTTTTTATTTTGGCGACGTAAATGGATAAGCCTATCAAAGCACAAAAAAAAAGCAGCCGCTCCTTAAGAACAACTGCCTTTTGAATATTGCTTTTTGTCAATAGCTTAAACGGCTATCAATACTTCCTCCTCCAACGCTTTTCTAAACACCACTTGCCCGTCAAACACATCCAAAACAATCTTCTGAGTTTTGTCCACGGTGTCGGCCAACAAGGCTTTCGAGAGTTCATTCAAAACTTCTTTCTGAACCACACGCTTCACTGGTCGCGCCCCAAACTGAGGGTCGTAGCCTTTATCTGCGAGGTAATCAATAGCGTCTTGCGTGCAAACCAAATCAATACCAGCGCTTTGAAGTCGATCTCCTAGTCGGTGCAGTTGCAAACTAACAATCTCCTTAATCTCTGCTTGATTCAGCGGAGTGAACATGATCACTTCATCTATACGGTTCAAAAACTCTGGTCGAACAGCCTGTCTCAACTCCTCAAACACTTCCATCTTCGTGCGTTCAAAAACATCGTCTTCCAAACCCGGAATCAAATCGCTGTAGTTCTCTTGAATTTTGTGCGAACCAATGTTGGAGGTCATGATGATGATCGTGTTTTTAAAGTTCACCAAGCGGCCTTTGTTATCGGTCAATCTGCCATCATCCAAAACCTGAAGCAGGATGTTAAATACATCTGGGTGGGCTTTCTCAATCTCGTCGAGCAAAACCACAGAGTAAGGCTTTCTTCGAACGGCTTCAGTTAACTGTCCACCTTCATCGTAACCAACGTAGCCAGGAGGTGCACCAACAAGTCTGCTCACCGCGTGTCGCTCCTGGTACTCACTCATATCGATCCGCGTCATGGCGTTTTCATCGTTAAAGAGGTATTCACTCAAGGCCTTGGCTAACTCTGTTTTACCAACTCCCGTAGTTCCAAGAAAGATGAACGAACCAATGGGTTTCTTCTCATCGCCTAGTCCACTTCTCGATCTGCGAACAGCATCGGAAATGGCGGTGATGGCTTCTTTCTGACCAACAACACGTTTTCCCAGTTCCTCCTCCAGTCGAAGCAATTTAGCACGATCGCTTTCGAGCATTTTCGAAACGGGAATCCCTGTCCAAGCGCTCACCACGTCGGCAATCTCTTCAGGATCCACTTCTTCCTTGATCATTTTACTGTCGGCCTGAAGCTCAGACAACTGTATTTTACCATTCTCGATTTCCGCTTCAGCCTCTTTAAGTCTGCCGTAACGAATCTCCGCCACCTTCCCAAAGTCGCCTTCTCTTTCGGCTTTTTCAGCTTCATTTTTCAGCTGTTCAATGGAGGTTTTTGCGCTTTGAATGCGATCAATAACATCTTTCTCGGCTTGCCACTTGGCCTTGAGTCCGGATTTCTTCTCGTTCAAATTAGCCAACTCTTCTCCAAGCGCACTTACTTTTTCGTCCTGACCTTCACGCTTAATGGCTTCTCGTTCGATTTCGAGCTGCATGATTTTGCGTTCAATCTCGTCGAGCTCTTCGGGCTTCGAGTTGATTTCCATTCGGAGCTTGCTGGCCGCTTCATCAATCAAATCAATGGCTTTATCTGGAAGAAAACGATCTGAGATATAACGTTGTGAAAGGTCCACAGCGGCAATAATTGCATCGTCTTTGATTTGAACCTTGTGGTGGTTTTCATACTTTTCTTTGATGCCTCGAAGGATGGAAATGGCCGCCTCTCGATCAGGTTCATCAATCATCACTTTTTGGAAACGACGCTCCAAAGCCTTGTCTTTTTCAATGTACTTTTGGTACTCGTTCAAAGTGGTTGCTCCAATGGCACGAAGTTCTCCACGTGCTAAGGCGGGTTTGAGAATGTTCGCTGCATCCATTGCTCCTTCTCCAGCCCCGGCCCCAACAAGGGTGTGGATCTCATCAATGAAGAGCACAATTTGTCCGTTAGACGATTGCACCTCTTTCACCACTGCTTTCAAACGCTCTTCGAATTCTCCTTTATATTTCGCTCCGGCAACCAAAGCGCCCATGTCTAAAGAATAAATTTCTTTGTCTTGAAGGTTCTCAGGAACATCGCCGTCGATAATTCGGTGGGCGATTCCTTCTGCAATGGCGGTTTTACCCACTCCTGGTTCACCAATGATGATGGGGTTGTTTTTTGTTCTTCGGGTGAGGATTTGGAGAACGCGACGAATTTCGTCGTCCCGTCCAATCACAGGATCCAATTTTCCTTCACGCGCTAAGGCGTTGAGGTGACGAGAATACTTTTCCAGCGAATTATAATTTCCTTCGTGTCCGGCAGAATTTACTTTGCTTCCTTTTCTCAAATCATTGATCGCCAATTCAAGATTTTTGCTGCTTACACCTTGATCTTTCAAGAGTTGAGAAGCTTCATCTTTCACTTCCAAAAGGGCGAGAAGAAGGTGTTCAACAGAAACATACTCGTCTTTCATTTTTTCGGCGATACCCACACTCTTCAGCAATAAAGTACTGCTGTTTCTAGACAGTTGCAATTGTCCGCCATCCACTTTAGGAAAGCGTTCAACCATGCGGTCGAGAACTGAGCTCACAACGCCCAAAGGAACGTTGAGCTTTTTCAATAGAAAAGGGGCAACCTGGTCGTCAACGTCCAAGATTGCCTTAAGTATATGCGCAGGTTCAATGGATTGTTGACCATTGGCCACAGCCAGCTCTTGCGAGCGCTGAATGGCTTCTTGCGACTTGATGGTGTATTTACTTAAATCCATGTTTTTTCTTTTTCCCAAGGTGCCCAAAACTCAAGCCAAGCTGTAATTTGTGGCGAAAAGGCAGAACTTTAAGGTCTTGGCTGACTTTTTTTCAGTCTTTGAAGGAGTTTCACGCCAAAATTGCTTCGTACCTTGGCCGCATGAAGGTTTTCCTTGTGGGATATATGGGCGTTGGTAAAACAACAGTGGGCAAGCGTTTGGCCAATGCTTTGGACTTGGCATTTATTGATTTGGATGCCTATATCGAAGCGGCCGAAAGAAGAACAATTTCCACCATTTTTGAGCAAGAGGGGGAGTCTTCCTTTAGAGGGATTGAACGCCGCTCTTTGAGAGAAGTGGCACAAATGGACAAGGTGCTGATTTCTTGCGGTGGAGGTACTCCTTGCTACTACGACAACATGCGCTTTATGAAAGAGCAAGGAGTTACGGTTTATCTGCAAATGGACCCATTGAGCATTGTTTACAGGTTAAGTCATGCTAAAGAGGAGCGGCCGCTTGTTGCAAGATTGGGTCCAGAAGAACTCATGAGCTTCGTGAAACAACACCTTTCAGAAAGAGCGGAATATTACGAAGAAGCAGATGTTATTTTTAATGCTTTGGGATTAAATGCGAGTAAGATGGACGATCTAAAAGCGGCTGTCTTAAAAGCACAGGCTCAATCGAGATAAGCTCCAGACTCCTTTTTCCCGAATTCAACGCTGATGTGCTCTTTCAGGTTAGTGCTCAAAGTGAGGCCAACATAATCTGCTTTAATTGGAAATGTACGGTGAATGCGATCTACCAATACGGCTGTACCCAAACTTTTAGGAGCGGCATCAAGCAAGTAGCTGACGGCATAGATGAGCGTTCTGCCAGAATTCAAAACATCATCAACAATAATAATGCGCTTCGATCTTAAAGAGCTGAATTCACCATTCAAAACAGCGGTTTTCAAAGGGTCTTTCTTGTCTAAACTCAACTCCATTTCGGTGATTTCGAGCGGACTAATTTCCTTCAGGATTTTGGACAACTTTTGAGCCAGAACAGCCCCTTCGCCTTTAATGCCTACGATGATCAAAGCCCCACTTTTGTAATGACGCTCGTAGATTTCATGCGCCATCCGCATGATTTTCTGATCAATCTGCTTTGTGTTTAAGATGCATGTTCTTGCTTCACTCATAAGCACGAAATTAGCTATTTTTTCTCCAGTTTCACGAACAATTCTCTGCCCGATCTTGGCGCAATACTGTTAAGCGCTCTTTCCATCAGCCCAATCTTGAAATGGGGCTCGAAATAATTGAGGTATTCTTCTTTGTTTCCTCCAAATGGCGGACCTTCTTCCGTGAGTGGGAAATCGAAAAGGAGTCCCACCAACTTTCCTCCTTCAGTCAGCAGTTGGTGCATTTTTTCAGCATATTTTTTTCTGAGTGAAGGACTTAAGGCGCAGAAAAATGTTTGTTCAAGGATGAGGTCGAACTCACCATCAAGCTCAAAGAAATTCCCATGCACCAAGTGATCTTTTGGGATGTCTGGTATGGCTTCGCGAAGCAAATCTAATGGCTCCTGAGCTAAATCCACCACGTAAGTATGCTGAAAGCCCTGCTTCCACAAGTAGGCGGCTTCGTGACCTTGACCACAACCGGGAACCAAAATCCTCAAGTTTTTGTTCGTCAACTGATCGATGTAGGCTTTTAATGGCGTACTGATTTCACCAATATCCCAAGCGGTTTTTCCTTCGGCGTAGCGGCCAGACCAAAATGCTTCGTTAAGCGCTTTCATTTTTTTTCGAATAGGGCTACACATTCCACATGGGAGGTGTGCGGGAACTGATCTACAAGCGACCATTTTACCAGTTGGTAGCCGTTTTCAATCAAGGTTTCAGTGTCGCGCGCTTGCGTTGCAGGGTTGCAGCTGATGTACACCATTCGAGGAGCGTCGATGGCAATTACCTTGCGCAAGGTTTTTGGGGCGATGCCACCTCGGGGTGGATCGAGCACAATGGTTGAAATCTTCCCTTGGTACTCCGGGAATTCGTTCAAGAATTTGCCCACATCGGCCGCGTGGAACTTAACGTTCTCAATACCATTTCGCAAAGCATTGGCTTTGGCGTCTTCAATGGCGCTTTCAACAATATCAACACCAATAACATCCCTCTTGATTCCTCGAGCGAGCAATTGAGTAATGGTTCCAGTTCCGCAGAAAAGGTCCATAATCACCCCCTCGTGTTGATTCAAATCGCCAGCGTATTCAATGGCTTTATCATACAGACGCTCGGCGCTCGCAGGGTTGGTTTGGAAGAAGCTACCCATCGATACTTCGAAATCCAAACCGTTGATGCTTTCGTTGATTGTTTCTCGTCCGAACACCAAAGTGCTAGAACCTTCGTTCGATTGAACGCGTTCTCCTTTATCGTCGTTAATGCTGTGCAAAATTCCCGCAATACGATCGCCCCACAAATCTTGACATTTCGCCACAAAACCAGGCACATCGAAGTTCTTGAGTCCGTCTGAAGTTGTTACCAAATTGAAAAGCAATTCGTTCGTTCTTCGGCTTTTTCGGACAACAAAAAAGCGGAAAAAGCCCTCTCTTTTCGGCGGATGCCAGGCCGGTAAGCCAGTGTTTTCGAACCAAAGACGGAGGTCTTTAAGTTTTGACTCCAGTTCTTCGTCAAACAAGCCGCTATCACCATCCAAATTTTCAACCGCCCACCAAGTACCACGATGCTTGAAACCGAGTCCGAAATCATCGTGCTCTTCTTTCAGGTCCAAATCAAAACGGATCACGCTGAAAGAGTACTCCATTTTATTTCGGTAATGCCAATCTTGAGGCGAAGCAATGTAGGTATCGAATAGCGCTTCGATTTCACCAATACCGCCAATACGCTTGAAGAGCTCAAAAGTGGTTTTTTGCTTGAATTCTTGTTGTAAATTAATCGGTAAGCGAGCGTATGGGGCACCAGGAATGGCTTGAAAAGGAACTTCCCTCTCATTTGGAGATTCCTCGATGACTTCGTCCAATTTGCACTCGGCATGGCGCCTTTTCGACTTCACTACACGGGCCAAAACTTTCTGACCAGGAATGGTGTTTTGCACAAAAACCTTGAAATTTCCTTCCTCTGTTTCCAAATCAGCAATGCCAACACCACCAAAGGCCATGTCTTTAATGATTAGTTCTAATTGCTCTCCACGCTTTAAAAGCCGTTTTCTATTTGCTCCCATAAGATGGCAAAAGTACATCAATTCAATCGCAAGTTGAATGCATTTAAATACCTTCGTAAAATGCGAAGTTTACTTTTATTTATCTGCTTCCTTATCCAAGCCAGCTTCATCCAGTCCAAGGATATTCCCGTGCTGAGTTTTTTCATTCATGCCAATGAAGCGCAAGATGAACTCTCTTGGAACGAGCGTTTTCCTGAAATTGTTAGCTTGATTCAGGACTATGAACTCATTGGCTTGCAAGATGTTGATGAAGAACAGCTCCGCGATTTAAAAGCCGCTCTGCCCGAGTTTGACTTTGTGCTAGGAGCGGGGAACACCTACAGCAACACACCTGTGTTGTATAGAAAAAGCAGTTTTTTATTGCAGCATGAACAGGCTTTTTTGTCGGTCAATGAACGCTTTTCATATCAAAATCACCAAGCCGTTTTGGCCTTACTTTATCATCAAGAAAGTGCCCAAAGTTTGCGCCTTGTAAATACCCAGTTCGAAAAAGGACCAGAAGACCTTCAACTTGCCGCTCTTCGTCACTTGAGAAAGCACCTTTTGGTTTCAAGTGCCGATGTGAACATGCTCATGGGCAATTTTCCTTTCATTCCTCAAGATGAAATGTACGCTGTGCTTGATGATGAAGCCCTTCAAGATACTTTCCACACAGCAGAATTTCGCTGTAGAAACGATTTCTCCACTTATAACACCTTCGACCCCGCAGCCAAGGTGCACATGAGGGTGGATTATATCTTTGTAAACTGCGCCGATGTGAAGTGGATTTGTGCTGAAGAACGGTTAAAATTTAGTTTTTACCTCAGCACCAATTCTCCTGTTTTCATCATCTTATCTTTAGATTAATGAAAGCCCTTCTTTGGATAAAAATAGCTTTAGGTCCAGCACTTTTCTTGCTCATCACCATGATGCCGGTACAAAGTTTAAGTACCGACGCCATGCACACCTTGGCCATTGCCGCTTGGATGGTGGTTTGGTGGGTTACGGAAGCTGTGCCCATTGCCGTAACTTCGCTTTTGCCCATTGTTTTATTCCCCTTGATGGGCGTCACCAGTGTTCAGGAAATATGTACGCCTTACGGAAACAAGTATGTTTTTTTATTCCTCGGAGGGTTCATGATTGCCCTTGCCCTCGAACGTTGGAACCTTCATAAGCGCATCGCCCTGGGCATCATCGCGGCAACGGGCACTGGAATTCGTAAAATCGTTTTGGGCTTTATGCTTGCAACGGCTTTTTTAAGCATGTGGATCAGCAATACAGCCACAACACTGATGATGCTCCCTATCGCCGCATCGGTGATTGCTTTGCTAATGAAAGGAGGGAAGGGCGAAGATGCCGTAGCACCGCGATTTGCCTTGGTACTTACCTTGAGCATTGCT
The DNA here is from genome assembly GCA_029238785.1 of Flavobacteriales bacterium. Lineage (GTDB taxonomy): Bacteria > Bacteroidota > Bacteroidia > Flavobacteriales_D > Sanyastnellaceae > CALKGK01. The sequence goes on from JAQWFN010000039.1 coordinate 8,928, forward strand.
TATGCCGCTAATGTTGGAGGAATAGCTACCTTGGTTGGAACTCCACCCAATGCGAGCATGGCGGGGATCATGTCGCAGCAATACGGCATTGAAATTGGATTTATGGAGTGGTTCAGGATTGGATTTCCTTTTTCTGTCTTGATGATTTTCCTCACTTATATCTTACTTACTCGGCTTATTCTACCCTTACCCAAAGGGAACTTCGAGCAAGCTGATGCCATCATTAGTGCAGAGCGTGGGAAATTGGGTAAGTGGACCCTCGCTCAGCAACGGGTAGCCCTTGTTTTTATGCTCACCGCAAGTGCTTGGATATTTAGGTCGGTTTTAGATGATGCCCTTCCGAATGTGAAATTGGACGACACCATTATCGGTATTGCAGGGGCAATTTTGTTGTTTGTACTTCCTTCGGGAGAGCAGGATGAAAGCAAGCGTTTTTTGATGAAATGGGAAGACACGAAAAAACTTCCTTGGGGCATTTTGTTGTTGTTTGGTGGTGGGCTGGCATTGGCAACGGCTTTTAAAAAATCGGGATTGGTGGAAAGCATCGCCGAGCAGTTTGCTTCTTGGAGCGACATTCCGGTTTTTGCCTTGTTGATGATTTTCTCGCTTTTGGCCCTATTCTTAACTGAGGTCATGAGCAACCTCGCCTTGGTAAACATCTTCATTCCTGTGGTGGCTGCTATTGGCGTTGGCATGGGCTTAGATCCTTTGGTTTTGGTTATTCCGGTAACCATTGCGAGCAGTTGCGCATTTATGCTGCCCATGGCTACACCTCCCAACGCTATTGTTTTTGCTTCAGGCTTTATCAAGATACCTCAGATGATGAGAACAGGTGTCTTGTTGAATGTCGTTGCAGCCATCCTCGCTGCCCTGCTCATTCAAGTTTACCGATATTTAGATTGGTTGTAATACCTTCGCGCAACAATGAAAAATTGGCTATCCTATCTTCGAGACCGACACCATTTGATTTACATCATCTTGCTCTTTGTGCTGTGTTTCGCCGTCTTGCTTTACCTCTATCCACGAGAATCAGCCTTTACTTTTGAAGCCAAGTTGGGCGGTGTTTGGGAGCATGAAACCGTTTCGGCACCCTACGATTTTGAAATTCACCGAACCACGGAAGAACTTTCTCAAGCCAAAGAACGCTTGGAAGAGCAGAAAATTCGCGTTTATGCTGCCGTGGAGGAAGACATCGTCAAGCAAATAAAAACAGCCTTCGAAAGCGAGTTTAGAGCGCAGACCTTGGGCGCAGAAGGGCTTCGCGAAGCAAATAAAGACAGCCTTATTGAAACCGGCAAGCGCTTGATTCAAGCCGGGTATAAAAAAGAAGTACTGCAGCTTCGTTCGGAAGACCGAGGTGAAGACAAGATGATTGCGCTTTCCAATGCCGGACAATTAAGAAGTAAAAAGAACAGCTCCGTTCAAAGCATTGAAAAGCTCAGTGCCGATCTGATCGAGAAATTCGCTAATCCCGCTTTTGGAAGTTATTTCGAAGCGAGTTTAGAGAAGTCACTGGCACCCAATTATCGTTTTTCTTCAGAGCAAACAGAGCTCTTGATTGCAGCCGAATTGAACTCCCTGAAAAAGCCCATTCGCGAAGTGAAAAAGGGTGATGTTTTGGTGAGAAAGGATCAGGTTATTGGCGCTCCAGAATTGCGTTCACTGGAAAGTTTGAAAATGGCCTTTGGTGGTGATATGAGCGACGGAGCTTCAGGTGTTCTGCTGCTTCTTGGGCAAGCCTTACTCATTATCCTCTGCCTCATTTCGATTGTGATTGTTCTTCGATTGTTTCAAGCTCAAAGTTTGACGCAGCCAGATAAAGTCAGCTTCGTGCTTTTGTTAATTGTAATGATGGTGCTTTTGGTGAAGGCCGTAACGGCGGTAGAAGGACTCCATTTGTACCTTGCGCCCTTGTGCATTTTACCCATCATTGTGCGCACTTTTTACGATACCAGAACCGCACTCATGTTGCACGTGATTACCGTGTTCATGATCAGTTTTATTGTTCCCGATCCGTTTGAATTTGTGTTCTTACAGATCTTCGCGGGGATTTTGCTTCAGTTTGGGATCACCAATTTGTACCGACGCTCGCAGTTTTTTGCTTCGGCCTTGGTGATTTTTGCCAGTTATAGTTTCACCTACGTGGGCATCAACATGGTGCAAGAAGGGAGTTGGTCGCAAATGCACTGGGAAACCTTCGCTTGGTTTGGAGGGAATGCCGCTTTGAGCTTGTTTGCTTATCCGCTCATCTACATGTTCGAGAAGAGTTTTGGGTTTATTTCTGAAATCCGACTCATGGAGATCAGCGACTCGAATCACGAACTTTTACGCAGTTTGAATGAGAAGGCCCCCGGTACCTTCCAGCACACGCTTCAGGTAGCCAATTTAGCAGAAGAAGCCACGCGCGCTGTGGGTGGTAATGTCTTGCTTGTTCGGGCTGGGGCTTTGTATCACGACATCGGTAAAATGGAACACCCGGGCTATTTCACCGAGAACCAGCACGGCATCAACCCACACGATGAGTTGGCAGAAGAAGACAGCGCTCGCATCATCATCGATCACGTCTTGATTGGGATTGAAATGGCGAAGAAAGCTAAACTTCCGGAGGAGATCATTGATTTTATTCGCACGCATCACGGAACAACAAGAACAGAGTACTTCTATAGAAATGCCGTGAAGAAATACGGAGAGGAGCAAGTGAATGAAATGGACTTCCGCTATCCTGGTCCGAAACCCTATTCAAAAGAAACCGCCATTCTAATGATGGCCGATGGGGTAGAGGCCGCATCGCGTTCTTTGGGCGATTATACTGAAGAGCGCATCACCAATTTAATCGACGGCATTGTGAATCATTTGATGAAGATGGAGCAGTTTGACAACGCCAGCATCACCCTACAAGAAATCAGCATCATCAAAGACATCTTCAAGCAAAAACTCATGAACATTTACCATTCACGAGTAGCTTATCCCGATTAGCGAATTGAAGCAATAGTTTGACCTACTTTGGCTTCACAATGCCTTGCTGAATGGCCTGTTCAAAGGTGTCTGAAAGCGTTTCTTCGAGCGGACGATAAGTGATGTCCAATTCCTTTATGCTCTTGCTGTTATTGGCCTTCCATTCAACATCCACATTGTTTTTTACAAACTTCCAAGTGATGACTTTATTCACCATTGGTCCTACGAGGTAAAGCAGCCATTTTGGGGCGAGGCTGTGTGGAACTTTATATTGGTCGCCAAATTTTTCATGCACCAAACGCGCCATTTCCAGCATGTTGGTGTTGTGACCAGAAACAATGTTTCTTCCCGAAGCATTGGGCTTGAAACCTGCTTGGTAGTGCGCTTCGGCCGCATCTCTAATATCGCTAATCCCAATTCCAACGCGTGGAACACCCGTGCTGAGGCTGCCATCAGCCAGTTGTTTGAATATCGCTAGGCTTTCTGATTTGCTGAACTCAGGGGCCAGGGCTGGACCAAAGATCAAGCTTGGGTTAATTGTTACCAATTTCCATTGGTCTTGTGTATCTGCGATTTCCCAGGCCGCCTTTTCTGCTAGCGTTTTTGAATAGTTGTAGGGTTGATAGTCGAGCGATGCCGTATCGTTCCAAATGCTTTCGTCGAGCTCGCCATTGGGTCCTTTTTGGCAATCGATCGCATCCGTGTACATCGCAGCGCAAGAGCTCGTGAGCACCACCCGTTGCACCGAAGGAGTGGCCTTGGCTTGTTCCAGCACATTTCGGGTTCCGAGTAATGCCGGATCGATGAGGTCTTTCTGTGCATCTTTCACCACCGTAATGAAAGGCGAAGCTGTATGGAAGACAATTTCGCAATCCTTCATCGCCTTTTCAAAAGCACCTTCTTGCAACAAGTCCGCCTCAAAGAAAGAAATCTCTCCGAGCGATTCATCTGCTAGTTTTTGAAGATGGGTTGTTTTGTTTTTCTGGCTGATGTTTCTCGCCGTAGCATGAACGTGGTGACCTTCTTCCAAGAGTCGTTTCACAATCCACGACGCCACATAACCTGTAGCTCCCGTAACGAGTACTTTTTTTCCATCTGCCATCATGGAGGCGAAGGTAGGAAACAAATTGCTGCTCTGCTTGGAAAAGGGTGTATTAGAATCAATGGACTTCTTGCAATGGAAAACGAATGCTGAATATTGTTTTTTCTTGAGTTGAAGTAAATGAAAGTGTACCTCGATGCTCATCAACAACGTTTTTTACAATACTCATGCCCAGTCCAGTACCCTTGTTTTTTTCCTTTGTTGTGAAGAACTTCTTGAGGATCTTTTTTTGGTCTTCCTCGTCGATCATTGGTCCGTTGTTTTCTATACACACGCTTAGTGCGTCATCCTCAGTGCTACTGCTCACCGCAATGTATTTGTCTGCTTGATCACTTTCGTCAAGAGCATCGATCGCATTTTTGATGATGTTGGACCACAACTGGAGCAATTTTACTTCAATACCAAAAATCACTACTTCTTTCGAAATGTTATTGATGAATTTAATTTGGTTTCGGGTGCGGTACTTAAACACTTTTTCGACTGATTCAATGCTTGACTTTAGTACAATATTTGACTTTTCTTGGGTCAGATCTTCTCGAACAAACAGGGTTAAACTCGAAACTACTTCACTGGCACGAGCTACTGATTCTTCAATGCTTTTTTGGAACATGCCAATGAGTTGTATTTGTCGCAGACTTTTTAAGAAGTGAAGCGGTTCGTCGAGTTCCAATATTTGATTAATAAGTTCGATTTCATGTTTATCAATTCCTGATCGGGTAAATGCACTTGCAATGTCAGAAAGCAAAGCTTCGTCTTGCATTTTTGTTCGTAGCATCTCTTCCATCTCTCGAGCACTCTGGATGAGTTTTATTCCGCTAGTGAAAATCTCTCTTTGTCCTGTATCGTAAATTTGAAGGGCAAGTTGACTATTTTTCCAATCGATTTCATTCGGATTTTTGAAAAGATGATTCAGCAATGAATATAGGTTCGTGTTCGATGCTTTTATGGCACCCAATGGTGAGTTCAGGTCATGTGCCACCCCAGCAGCCACTTCCCCTATTGTGGCCAGCTTATCTTGCGCTACGATGTTATTGGACAAGTCGAGGTTGACCTTTGTGTTTTCAATCACCTTGGATTCCAAGTTGCTATTGAGTAAGCGTAGTTCCGCTTCCTGGTTTACTCGTTGTTCTAAGTTGCTGATGATCGTTGAAATCGCTAGAAATGATTGTCCGATTTCGAGCAACTTGTGTTTTTCGTGATGGTCGCAACTGAAAATAAGAACTCGACGATTCTCTTGAACTCCAATCATTCCAGAAATCATGAAAAGATTTTGATCGCTGTCGATGCTTTTTACAAATCCTTCAGGAATAGGAACAGGTTGCAGGTTTTCCGACTCTGAAAGTGTTTTATATAGAGGGCTTATTTCTTTATTTATGAGCACAAATCTATTGGAGTGACTCACTACAACGCTCGATTCGTTCAGGTCGCAAAACATGACCAAATCCAACTGGAAAAAACCAATGAGGCTTTGTAGTCCTTCAGCTACAATTTCGCGGTAGTTATCAGTATTGGCATTAATGAATGACTTAGACATTTCAAAAAGTGCCTTGTTTAACTTGTTTTGTGTTCTAAGTTGGGCGGTTTTTATTTCTACTTCATCTTCCAGGTTGTGCAAAAGCAGTTCGTTTTGCTTTTCGAGGTTTTCCAAATTGGAGCTCAATGAAATCAATGCATTGTTAAGCGTAGATATTTCATCCTTTCCTTGCTTTCGTTTAAATCCATGATTATACTTTTTCGCTTCCAGATTTTTAGCAAATACAACAGCACTTGAAATTGGCCGACTAATGAAGAAAAGTGAAAAACCAAAAAGCACAATAGAGCTTAGAATTGCAATCGTACTGAGGTAGATGACAGGCCTGTTTATTTGCGCCAAGGTTTTTAAATCTTCATCTAATGAAGAAGCCATGATAATGCTCCCTTGGATAAGTTTGGAGTCTAAAGGTTCTTTGATTGTTATGTAGTTTTCATTCTCTGCAAAAACCAGATGTTTTAAAGAATCTGGGTAGCAAGCAAAGATGTGTTGCTCAGTTCCATGCCCTTCAATAAGCGCTATGTAGGAGAATTCACTACTCTTTTTAATTTGATCTAATTGATTTCGAAGCCCCTGTAAATCTGTATTTTCAATGGCAATAATAATCGCTTGTTTCGTTATTAAAGCATTGGAGTATAAGGCTTTTTTGGAGTGGTTCTTCAGCAGGTCAAAATGCACATTGTTGTAGTGTACCGCCATTGGCACAGATAAGCTTAGTCCTACTATGGTGAAGATTAACCATATTTTGAATGCCAGTGAACGAAGAATTCTCATTTATTCGATGTTAATCAACAATTCGTTGGGCACCACACCTTGGAAGTTGATGAGAATACCAATAGCACCGGGTGTTTCAGAAACAAGCTGCAGAATGTCTTCGTTGCTCATATTAAACACTGGTGGGTTAGCTCTCCCCTGAAATACTAAGGCCAGCCAGAATTTCTGCATTTCTGAAATACTCATTTTGTAAAGTGTGTAAGAAGCAATTTTTGCTCCTTTATGCTTATCGGAAGGCAAAACAAGCAAGACGCTTTCATCACTTTTCCAATAATTTCTCTGGCCCCTGAAAACTTCAATAAGGGCTTTTTTCGATATTGATTTTTCGCCCGTGCTGTTGCCTATAACTGTTATTGAATTCCAGTCTTCTTGGCTAACTCCTGCCGTGCTAAGGCATAGCATCACCACTAAGGACAAATACCTGATGCAGTTAGATACCATAGGAGAACTGAATTTTAATTTCTGTTTTGGATGAGGAATCATGATGATGTTCCCATGGGGATCCCAAGTATTGTTCTACTTGAAATTTTATGTTAGCCAAGGGGTCCAACTCATATTTGTAACCCAACGAAAACTTCATGCTTGAGGTATGTTCTGAGTGTAAATCCTTTTCCCCAATATGAATGAAATCACCCATAATATAAGGCGTATGCTTTTCCTTGAAATTGTAACCTAAATACAAATAAGTGCTAAAGGAATTGGCGTAGCCCAATGTATCTGTTCTCGTAATGTTCAACGCACTTTCACTAAGTATCTCCACCTTTTTTTCAAATCGGGCAATGCTCAAAGCAAGCATGTGAAAGTCAACAGGCCCTTTGTAATCAACATTGTGTGCCACATGTGAGTGAGCATGAACACCATATGAATTTGTGCTAAGATGATCGTAATAATAAGAAGCACCTATTCGAGTTCCATACTCAGGTTTGATGTGCATTGCTGCGAGAAAAGAATAATTTACTCCAGAGTCAAACACATCACTTGATTCAATTCCATTTCCAAGTTGAACATCATATCCAAAATTCAGTTTACCCAAATTTTGACCTTGAGCCCGAAGTCCTAGAGTGTGAATAGGTAAGAAATAAGAGAACATTTGTGGTCGATCAATGGTAGGAAAGAATAACCTTCCGTGGTGGTAAACATCGTTCCAGTAATTAATCGGGCTATGCATTTTGCCAAAAATAATGGAATGATTATTCCTATACTCGTATTTCAAGCGCGCACGTTCAATACTTGGTGCAAAATTTGACTTTGTTCCAGAATCAAATTTCACCACTGTTTCTCCCAAGAAACTCAAACGCTTATTAATAATGGCGTTGATGAAGAGGTCTTGCTCACCAATAGCAAAATAAGCGTTCGTTATATTTTCGCTGTTAAGGTGTTCAAAATGACTTTCGATATGTCCGAAACCGTTAATTTGGATTTTCTTTTGGGCTGAGGCTAAGACACTTAAGAACACTAGAGCGAATGAAGCGAGTAGTTTAGCTAGGGTCATTAGTTTTCATTTGTAGGTTTAGCGGCAAACAACTTTTGACTTTTGAAAAAAGGTCTTTTTCATCCCAAGGTTTACTTATGTAAAAATCGAGCATGTTCTCTTCTACCAAATCAGACACAGCAAAGGCATTGGAATTACCAGATAACATCAAGGCCTTACTCATTGGGAACTCGGAGCGAATGATTTTAATGAATTCGTCGCCATTCATTTGTGGCATTTGGAAGTCAACAATACACACAATCGGAGGGAAGCCGTTAGAATAATTATTTCTTATGGCTTCAATGGCCTTCAAAGGACAAGAGTGTCCTTCCACTACAAAATATTTCGGATCGAAAAGTTTTTCCAATTGATACGAGAGCATTTTAACAATCATCTCGTTATCATCAATACAATAGACTACTTGCACAGTGTATAAAAAGTTAGGTCAGGCAAGTTAATATTTTTTCAGTTCTTCGTTGTAGGGGCAATTCCTACACTGCAGAAACAAGACTTGGAATGCGATTTTTTTGGTATAAATGGATTCAAATGAGTATGGCTTGATCATTTGACACACTGGAAGAATAGGAGGGAGTGTGCAAAAAAAAGAGGGCTCGATAGAGCCCTCTTTAAGTGATCGCGCCAGGATTCGAACCTGGGACCGTCTGCTTAGAAGGCAGATGCTCTATCCAGCTGAGCTACGCGACCGTTATATTTTCTAACTCTAACCTTCTGGACCGTCCCGATTGGAAATCGGGATGGGCTATACAGCTGAGCTACGCGACCAAATTAAATTTGGAGTGCAAAAATACAAATTCATGCTAATTTGCCTAAGTAATTCTTACAAATCAATCATTCAAATCGAAAAAACACGCTTTAAGAGGGATGAATGGTCTGTCTAAGCCTTTGGAAAAGAACACTTTTGCTCAAAGTGAAAAAAATATTTCGCAGCTTAAATCTGATTAACTACTTTTGTCGTCCACAAATTCTCAAAGGAGAGGTGGCAGAGTGGTAATGCAGCAGCCTGCTAAGCTGTGCACCGTTTAGGTGTCCTGGGTTCGAATCCCAGTCTCTCCGCTCCTTAAAGCCCTTTTGCAAAAGCAGAAGGGCTTTTTTATTAGCGAATTCGTTGTTATTCAAGGTGAAAGGGAAAAAGTCTAAAAAATATCCCTTAAATCCATTGGATTTTCATCAAAAGCACTAAATTTGCCGTCCAATTCGGAACAAGGAAACTTGAATCGATAAGGCGGGGCGTAGCGCAGTCCGGTTAGCGCACCTGGTTTGGGACCAGGGGGTCGCAGGTTCGAATCCTGCCGCCCCGACGAAATAGAAAGCTGATTCATTGAGAGTCAGCTTTTTTTTTGCTTCATACTTTACTCTTGTATTTTCCTCTTAAACAGCGCAGTCCGCTTAGCGCATCCCGATTTTTCATCGGGAGGGTCGCAGGTTCGAACGTCGAAGACTTCTCCGAAGGAAATCCTGCCGTGATCACTTAAAGAGGTCTCTATCGAGCCCTCTTTTTTTTCCTACAATTCGCTCAGCTGGATAGCGCATCCCGATTTCCAATCGGGACGGTCCCAGGGTTCGAACGTCGAAAGACCTCTCCGAAGGAAATCCTGGCGCGATCACTTAAAGAGGTCTCTATCGAGCCCTTTTTTTGCCTAAAAACAACCGAATTGGTTGGTTTACCACTTTGTTGGTACCGAGGGGATGGGTGCTTTGATCTGCCGCCCAGCGGAGAACCTACATGATGTGACACCTGAAGAAATGAATCTACACGCGATGTCTTGTCGAGGGTGGATAAAAATCAATAGTTTTTTGAGGTGATGCTACTTCACCCTACAATCCCAACTCAGCGCCAACGATTCGCCAAGCTCACCAAAGACAACATCACCGGAACTTCAATCAATACGCCAACGACGGTGGCTAAGGAAGCACCAGAGTTCAATCCGAACAGGGCAATGGCCACTGCCACGGCGAGCTCAAAGAAGTTGCTGGCGCCTATCATGGCGGCGGGTGCGCAGATTTGATGGGGGAGTTTCATCCACTTTCCGGCAAACCACGAAACAAAAAAGATGAAGTAGGTCTGCAAAGCCAAGGGGATGGAAATCAATACAATCGCTATCGGATTGCCCAAAATGGTTTCGCCCTGAAAGGCAAAAATCAATACCAGTGTGGAAAGCAAAGCAAAGATGGAAATGGGCTTTAGTCGCTTTAAAAAAACGTTCTCAAACCACGCTTGCCCTTTGGAGCGTATGAGAAAGCGGTTGGAAAGGTAGCCGGTAAACAAGGGAATCACCACAAATACGATGACTGAGGTAAGCAGGGTTTTGTAAGGAATCCCAATACTTTCTCCGGCATCATTCACAAAATCAATCCCAAAAACTGAAAAGAGAAAACCAACGATGGGCACAAAGGCTAGGAGCAAGATGAGGTCGTTCACCGATACCTGAACCAAAGTGTAATTGGCGTCGCCCTTGGTGAGGTAAGACCACACAAAAACCATGGCGGTGCAAGGTGCTGCTCCCAAAAGAATGGCCCCGGCGAGGTACTGTTCTGCGTCTTCAGGAGAGATCATTGATTTGTAAATACCAAAGAAGAACAAAGCGGCAAAAAGGGCCATGGTGAAGGGTTTTACCAACCAATTCACCACTACGGTGAGGGCCAGGCCTTTCCAGTTTCGCGACACGTATTTTAAGGAGGAGAAGTCGATTTGAACCATCATGGGATAGATCATCAACCACACCAAAACAGCTACGGGAATATTTACCGTTCCAATGTTCCAATCGCTCAAAACGCGCATGTCATCGCCCAAAATACCTCCTAAGGCAATTCCAACACCAATACAAAGCAATACCCAAAGCGTGAGGTATTTTTCGAAGAATCCTATGCTGGGCGACTCATCAGTCATTTTCTGAATGTTTAAGGGTTTGAAAAACGTAAAAGAACTCGCTCGCAATTTGCCACGAACGCGCGTTGTACATGCTGGCTTCAATGGGGCTGCCATCAAAGCGTTTTGGGTCGGAATAATTTAAGGCAAGTCTGAGTTCACAACCCGGTATAAACGGACAGTTTTCATCTGCATCAGAGCAGGTCATGAGAGCGGCAAAGTCTTTTTTCGGGTTGACTTCGTCGTTGAAGCGTTTCGAGAAAAGTATCAATGAAGTGGAAGTTGAGACTTGGACCAAATGATGGGGATTTTCGCCCACATTTCGCTTCACCTTAAAACCAAAACTTTCTAAGCTATTCAATACTTCTGGATACACAGCTGTGCGTTCCGTTCCTCCTGAAAAGCAGTTTAACTTAAGGTCGAAGTGCTGGGCAAGTGCTGCGCACCAAACTTGGGCAAACTGACTCCTTCTCGAGTTGTGTGTGCAGATGAAGTTCAAGTTGATGTCTGCTTTATGAGCACGTTTTTCTTGGAGGTATTGGATGAAGGGCAGTAGACGGGATTTCCGCTCATCGGGAATTAGCTCTTCGCTCAGCAGTTGAATGAATGATTGCATGATTTTGTGAGGGTAATTTTTAACAGCAACCCGACCCTGGAGCGCAGGCATTTTGGGGCGTTCCTATTACACTTAGAGCTACTTTTGGCTTTTCTTTAGGAATACCGCATTTGTCCTCCGCCAAACAAGCTGTTTTTGTTACGATGAGTTTGAAACGGGCACCGTGAACATCATCCACAAAACCCAAACGGTACTTTGAAATGCTCTCGGCCTGGTATTCTACTTCAATTTCTTGGTCAGAAAGCTGCAATTGATCTTCGGCCATGCTTAAGATCGACAATAATTTTTGCGCACTGAGTCGGTGATCAGTATCAACGCTATACCAGAGTTGAAGCCCCACTTTTTCTTCTTCGCGAAAAGTACCTCCACAGTCTACGAATGATTTGGATACTTTGGCCACTTCAGTGATGTGAAAATGGGCGGGAATAAAGCTACCGTTGGGCAATTCAAACTGAAGCTCATTCATGCTTGAAAGGTACTTTTTAAGACTGCTTAAGTTCATGATATGGTGGTTTAACAGCAATTGTTGCTGGAGTTGGTGTCGATGAAATTAAAGAGTTCAGAAAGGCGTTGGGCAGCGGTATTCCAGTTTTCGCTGTGGATGCAATAGTTCATGGCACTTCCTTCGATGCTTCCTTTGATGAGTCCAACATCCTTTAATTCCCTCAAGTGCTGAGAAACGGTGGCTTGTGCTAGTCCCGTTTCCTGCACTAAATCAGAATTAATACAGGCTTTTGCGCGAAGCAAGTGCTGGAGAATGGCAATGCGTGCTGGATGACCAAGTGCTTTTGCTAGTTGGGCCAATTCGTTTTGCTCTTCTGTGAATAAACTTGTTTTTGTTGTTCCCATAGTATAATTGCAATATTACGATAAAGCGCGCTTTGTTTTTGCAATGGGATGTTAAATTTTGGGTGAAGGAAAATCGCTTGAAATTGCGCTTATGTGACTTTTGTCACCTTTCCGTTAAAAAATCTTTAGTTGTTTTGCCACTAATACTTTCTAGAAGTACCGAACAAGCAACTTTACAAATAATGAGATACCTTATCCCCCTTTTCATCTTACTTGCTATTTCTTCAAGTAGCCTTGCCCAGAGTTCCTTTCCTTACGAAGTTCAACTTACACCGAAGTTCGTTCAAGGAATGCCTGGCTTACATTCATTTGCATTCGCTCAACACAATGGCTACTGGATTTTTATTGGTGGACGAAGAGACGGGCTCCATGCCAGACAGCCCTTTAACGCTTTTCCAGCTTCAAGCAATAACAATGAAATTCTCCTCGTGAACCCGGAAACAAATGAGCTTTGGACGACTTCAGTGACGGGGCTTCCGAGTAATCTTTCAGAGCAACTTCAGTGCACCAATATGAACTTTCATCAAGATGGAGATTTTCTTTATCTCGTTGGGGGATATGCCTTCTCCTCAAGCGCTGATGATCACATTACTTTTCCCTTGCTGACACAAATCAACCTTGATTTTTTGGTTTCAGAAGTACAATCAGGTAGCATTACAGCAGCCCCTTTTGAGCAGATTGAAGACGATTTCTTTGCCGTAACGGGCGGACACCTTTCAAAACTAGGAGATTCGTTTTACATCGTTGGTGGTCACCGTTTTGACGGCAGATACAATCCAATGGGGATGCCAACTTACACACAATCCTACACGAACGCGCTACGAGTTTTTACCCTTTCTAACGATGGTGCTTTGAGCTACGAAGAAGGAGCGAGTGTTATCGATCCGGTGCATTTACACCGAAGAGATTACAACCTCTTATCTGAAATTCGACCAGACGGTACCAATGGCTTAATGATCTCTTCCGGCGTTTTTCAACCCAATGCAGATTTGCCTTTTCTTTACCCTGTTTTGATTGATGAAGATGGCATCCAAGCTGAAACGAGCTTCAATCAATACTTGAGTAATTATCACTCTGCTGCGGCGTCTTTACTGAATGAAGACGATAACGCGATGCACCATTTATTCTTTGGCGGAATGAGTCAATTCTACTATGAAAACGGTGTATTGATGCAAGACGATTTGGTGCCATTTGTAAAAACCATCTCCCGTGTGGAACACGATGCCGAAGGAAATTTCGAAGAGTTTTTGATGAATACCGAAATGCCCAACCTGAAAGGATCGAGTGCTGAGTTCATCCCAATGCTTAACGATCAACTCGCAGAAAATGGCGTTATTCGTTTTAACGAAACTTCAGCAGACACCATGCTGATTGGTCACATCTACGGAGGAATCTTGAGTCAAGAAAACCATGCTTTTCAGTTCAATAACACACAGGTGACAAGCGCTGATCCAAGCATTTATGAGGTACGCTTGGTTCGCAATACCGAAACGAGTGTAGAAAGTTTACCAGGACAAAACGATTTCACCTTTGAAGCCTTTTTCGAAGTGGATAGCCAGCGCATTCGCTTGGTTTATGGCTTGGAACAAGAGCGTGATGTTCATTTTTACCTCACGAGTTCTAACGGACAATTGATTCAAGATGGAAAGATCGATGGGCTTCAAGGACAGAATGAGGAGTTTATTCGCCTTCAATCGAGCTTGGCTAGTGGAATTTATATGATAACTGTATCTTTAGACAACGTTTTCTTTGATGTGCAGCAAGTATTTTTGAGTGAGCGATAAGCCTCGTGCTTTTGAATTGCTTGAATATCTTTGTGCATCTTAACTTCACCTTGTTTCAAAGCCATGCGATCAATCCCCAAATTTGCCTTTCTTGTTCTGAGTCTATTGTTTCTTGTTTCTTGTTTCTTGTTCTGATGAAGAAAGCAAGCAAACAGCAACACCATCGCTTACTTCAAGTGCTGAAAGCCAATGGGAGCCGAACAGGGCGTATGAGATTGGTAAAATTGCTTTAGAAGCTACCGCTAGAGATACGGAGCGAAATAAGCCAAGGCCAACCGTCACATCTCGCTACCTTGGTTTGTTTTTCCTGCTGTTTTTGATGCTTGGAGCAGGTATGATGAAAGCGCGGTGCCGGTTTACCTCACTGGTGTTGAAAGACAAGAACTCGAAAAGCGAAACGAGGAAAATAAGGCTATCGCTATTTCTTATGCTGCCTACCACACGCTTAAAGAGTACTACATGGCAGATGTGGATTACTTTAAAGCTGAAATGGAGCGTTTTGGCTTAGATCCAGCTTTGATAAGCACCGTGCCAACTAGTCCGTAAGGCATTGGATACCTCGCAGCACAAGCGGTAATAGAGGCGCGAAAGAACGACGGATCAAACCAATACGCTGAGGTTCCTGGGAGCGATGGAATACCTTACTTCGATTACAGCAACTACACTCCAGTGAATACGGTAGATGTGCTTGCCGATCTGCAACGCTGGCAGCCGAAATATTTCGAAAACGAGCAAGGAGAAAAGTATGCACCTTCTTGTCTTACTCCGTACTGGCATATGGTCAAACCGATTACTTTGGACTCTGCAAGTGAGTTCAGACCCGGTCCGCCGCCTGCTGTTGGCTAAGAGCAACTCAAACGCGAAGTAGCAGAAGTTGTGGAACTTCAAGCAGCACTCACTGACGCTCAAAAAGCCTTGGTTGAATTCATGAGAGATGGTCCGAAATCAGTTCAACAAGCCGGACACTGGTTACTTTTTGCTCAACAGGTTTCTGTGCGCGATGAGCATTCTTTGGACGAAGACGTGAAAATGTACTTCCTCAACCAAATTACGGCAATGGACGCTTTTATTGCTTCTTGGGATTCGAAAATGTACTACGATTTTGCTCGCCCTTATGCCTTGGTGCACGAACAATATGCTGGTGATACCATCGTGGCTTGGGCCGGTCCTGGATTGGGGATGAAACCTATTCTGGGTGAAGATTGGCTGCCTTACTCTCCAATGGCTTTCCTATGTCCGCCTTTCCCCAGCTACGTTTCTGGTCACTCCTGCGTGAGTGGTGCTTGTGGCGAAGCCTTGAAAATGTATAAGAACAGCGATGAGTTTGGAAGCGAAGTCCGACTTGTCCCAGGTGCTTTAACAGAACCGCATACCTTGGGTGATACGGTAACAATTGTGTTTCCAAGCTTCACAGAAGCTGCCGAAATGGCCGGTTTTTCGCGCGTTTTTGGGAGGTTATCATATTCAAGCCGATAACGTTGCCGGCTTAGCACTCGGTAGGGATGTTGCACACAAAGCCTTCGCGTTTTATGAAGCGCATTTAGGTGAAGCCAAAGGTGGCGAGTAACTCAAGGCCATAGCTTTCGAGTTCCAAAACACAGTGCAGCTTGGCTCAATGTTGTATTTTCGCGACTTAAGTACACAGCATGTCAGAAACCCGCATCAACAAATACCTTAGTGAAGTTGGCTATTGCTCCAGAAGAGCAGCAGACAAGCTAATAGACCAAGGTAAAGTTACCATCAATGGAAAAGTGCCTGAAATGGGCACGAAGGTAAAAGAGGGGGATGAAGTACGTGTGAATGGTGAGCTGGTAAAACACAGTGACGAGCAGCCTGTTTACATCGCTTTTAATAAGCCCATTGGTATCGTTTGCACCACGGATAGGAGGGTAGAGCGAAACAATATCATTGATTACATCGGCTTTAAAAAACGAATCTTTCCCATAGGAAGGCTGGATAAACCAAGCGAAGGATTGATTTTCCTGACCAACGATGGTGATATCGTCAACAAAATTTTGCGCGCGCGAAACAACCACGAAAAGGAATACGTGGTAACCGTAGACAAGCCCATCACCAAAGATTTCGTTCACAAAATGAGCAATGGAATTCCTATTCTCGATCAGGTAACCAGAGATTGCGAGGTAGAACAATTGGGCAGGTTTAAGTTTCGCATTATTTTAACGCAAGGACTCAATCGTCAAATCAGGAGAATGTGCGAATACCTCGGTTATGAGGTTACAACACTGAAGCGCATCCGCATCATGAATGTCAGGCTGGATCTTCCTGTTGGAAAATGGCGCTTTTTGACGCAAGACGAGCTGGATGAAATCAACCGTTTGAGCGAAGATTCGAGCAAGGTGCATTTTGACGGAGAGCAGCACACTGAGGACGTAAGTGAAAACGATGTCGACTGAAAGCTGACTACTCAAAACACTTGTTTAAAAGCGGAGTAGGGTCTACGTAAAACATCTTTCTCCATCCTTGATGATCGTCATCCATTTTCCAAAAGTGAGGCAGGGGAGTCATGATTGAATAATGAAGGTGGGGCGGCTTTCCAGCGGCATTTCCCGAGCTACCAACACTCCCAATTTGTGTCGATGAACCTACAAAGCTCAAAGCTTGGGTTTTGATTTCATCCAAATGGGCATAATAGTGCAAGCGCCATTTTGGTCCAAGTACCACAACAACTTTTCCTCCCACTTGAATTTCTCCCGCGTAGAGCACCAT
>JAQWFN010000044.1 GCA_029238785.1 Flavobacteriales bacterium
GACGATTTCATCAAAGAAATTGGCCCAGACTTGCAAAAACGCTACGGCTTAATGGAGGAGGAGCTGATTTATTTTTGCCGAAAAAGCTAAGGCTGGATTTCAAACGTTTTCATTTTTCCATTTGATAACAGGGAGAAAAAAAGAGGCAAGATTCAAAATCCTGCCTCTTTCATTCTACGTATTTAGCTCCTTATAATTTAAGCTGAGTAATCATTTATTTTCACTTGAAGAAGTGCACAAAAGAGTTGGCTGCAATCAGTGAAACGGGCTGTGGAAACTCCGCATGAAGTACAAATGCATTCTCATGATGTTGCTCCAAATCGATGAATTTAGTCTTATCGAGGAGTATTACCGTTGAATGTCCGTGATTGTCAATCTTATCAAGAATGGTTTCTTTATTGAAGTCGCACTGCCAATGCGTACTGTCCATGTTCTCATTGTAAGCCATTTCAACTGTTGGCACCTGGTAATAAGCATGATCTTTCATCTGTCCAAAGTCAAAAACCAAACGAATCAAACCGCTCTCGAAAACCAAGTCCTCATCTTTTAGTCCCAATTCCTTGAGGGTTACTTTTCCTGTTATTTCAGTTCCGAATGTGATTTTAACTTCACCTTGATTGATTTCTAATGTGTCCATTTCGAGTTCGTTTTTGAGTTTGAAGCAAGCAGATTTTCTGCCTACTTGCTTATTTGCAAGGTATGATGCATGAGAATAAGAGGAGCTGATATCCATCAGTTTTGAAACGGAACTTTGTCAATAAAAAAACCTGAATTCAAGGTGTACAAGGGATGAAAAAATAATCGTCATTTACAGCGGTTTTCACGGAGTATAAAGCCAAGAGTATTTTGCGAAAAGAAGGCCGTAACGATTTGATTTTAAAATGATTCATCCAAAAACAGAACTACGCTACATCAGCAATGAAGTGGGCTACGGAGTGGTCGCCACTGAACGAATTCCTGCGGGAACAATTACTTGGGTATTGGACAAACTCGATCGAGAATTTAGTCCAACAGACATTCAAAATCTCGACCCCATTTACCAGGAGATTTTAGACACCTATACTTTCAGAAACAACAAAGGCAACTTTGTGCTCTGTTGGGATAATGGTCGTTTCGTTAATCATAGCTTCAATTCAAATTGCCTCAGTACGGCCTACGATTTTGAAATCGCCATTCGCGATATTGAGGTGGGAGAACAGCTCACAGATGATTACGGTTACCTCAACATCCCACGCCCGTTTAGAGCCAGTGATGAAGGAACCAAGCGCAAAACGGTTTATCCAGACGATCTTTTGCGCTACTCAAAGGTGTGGGACAAAAAGCTGCAGAAGCCTTTCACTAAAATCTTGCTACTTGAACAGCCTTTAGAACGACTCCTAAGTCAAGAAACCCTTGATAAAATTGCCGCTATTGTTTCTAGCAAAGAGGAAATGGCCTCCATTGTAGAAAATTATTTCCCAGGAGCACACTAGTTGACCGAAATGCTCATTCACTTTAAACTTCCTTTGAACTTGCTTCGGGGGAAGTTTATTTTTTTACAAACTTTCCTGTGCTGAGTTGTCCGTTTTCAAGACTTTGGACTTGAAACAGATAATTCCCTCCTGCAAAGGCAGAGATATCTACGCGCAGTACTTCGCTGTTCTTGGTTTGCGCTTCAAAAACAAGTTTACCTAAATCATCCGTCACCTTCAAGATGAGCAAACTGTTACTAGGATTCGTCAATGGGATCTCAATAAATGATGCAGCGGGGTTTGGATAAGCTTCAATGGTCTTTTTTTGGATGATGGCGTTAATGCCAGTTGTACCACACAGGGTAAAATCAACATGGTCTTCAATGGCTTCAAAGGCATCGAGTTCTGCGGTATAGTAAGCTGAGTTTGCAGGAACAGTGTAGCCCGCTCCACAGCCGTTGGTAAAGAACACAAAACCTCCATTGAGCTCGGGCGATATATAAGCGTCGCTCACCAATCCGTAAGCCTCTCCGGGGTGACCAAAGAGCAGCTCGGTGTTGCTAAAAATCTGATCAGATGTAGCTGTATTGCTCCTGTGAACGCCCAAGCCCCAGCTTTGAAAAAGTCCGAAGTAGTTGTTACCATTACTGCCGTCATACAACCACTCGCTGTTCATCATCAAGCAAAAGAAAGGAGAAGTCCTTTAATTCGGCACCGTTGTATCCTTTACCAAGATGGTTCCTCACCCCAACAATGCCTCGCGGATCTTTCACTAGGAAATGAGCGATGGCGCAAACTTCCGGACCATGAACCTTAACAACAAGAAATTCCTTGTCTTCCAGGAAAAGGTAATCGCGCACATAAAAGCGAAGTTGATGCTTATCGGCGTGCAGCAATACTTCTTGAAGCGCTTTTTGGTATTCGGGATCATCAAATGTGGCTTCGTCGAAAATACTCATTTGGTTGACGCAAGGAGCTTGACAGGCGAGGAGTAGCGCCATAAGAAGATGAAGAACAAAGAGGTGGGCGATGCGCATGATGGACTTTATTTTGGAACGCTAAGGCCTTCACCTTTAGTATATCCAACGGCCTTCAGGATCTTTTTCTGGTTGAAGCACATCCACACTTTCAATTTCCTCGAGTTGTTCCAAAAAGGCTTCGAGACTGCGTAAACGAATGCTTGTTTTTAAACGGCAACTCATTTCATAAATGGGGTCAATCACAGGAAGGTCAAGGTCTTTGAGGAGCTTCATCACATCACCCATGCGCTCGTAGGCAAAGGTGAAGTCAACTTCGCCATAAATCAAACGCTCTTCAATTTCAGTGGCTTCAATGGCCATTTTAGCTGCAGTTCGATAAGCGTCAATCAATCCGCCTACGCCCAATTTCGTTCCGCCAAAATAGCGTACCACTACAATTAAGACATTGGTGATTTCGGCTGAAAGGATGGCTCCGTAAATGGGCTTACCGGCACTGTTGCTGGGTTCTCCATCGTCGTTGGCGCGATAGTGATTGTCGTCCAATCCCAATTTCCATGCATAGCAGTGGTGACGAGCTGCGTGGTGCAACTTGCGGATTTCATCCAAGCGCTCTTTGATTTCTTCTTCGTTATTGACATTGAAGGCGTAGCCAAAATGCTTACTGCCTTTGACTTTGTGAAGACTCTCGCCAGCTTGCGCAAGGGTTAAATACGTATCGAGAACTTCTCCCAAATCAAGAAATGGGGTTCAAGTTCACACTAAACACGGTGATGCTGTTTGGGTCGCGATCGTAGTA
Organism: Flavobacteriales bacterium; assembly: GCA_029238785.1. Taxonomy (GTDB): domain Bacteria; phylum Bacteroidota; class Bacteroidia; order Flavobacteriales_D; family Sanyastnellaceae; genus CALKGK01. The sequence continues at coordinate 3,228 of JAQWFN010000044.1, forward strand.
CAACTTGTCTAAAGCACTCATGATGTTTTTTGCGCTGAAGTAAGAGGTGTGCAGGGTATTATCGCTATCCAATTTCCACTGAATGGTATAGGAACCATCACGGTCTTTGAAGTTCTGAACATACTCGAGCATGTGCTTGGTAGCATCAACCTTATCTATTCCCTCGGAAATATGAAAAAGGAAACTTTGATTATGTCTTGGGTTGATGGTAATTAAATGAAGGGTGGTACGACTTCCAAGATCTTCATAATTATAAACCAAGCTGTTTTTTCCCAGTCCAATGTACTCTTCAATCTCCGTTTGGAGTCGGTTCAATTCAATGTTTTTATCAATAGCCATAATCGTTGTCGCTTAAACCAAAAGTAAGGTTTTTTGAATGAAAGGAAGCGTTTTACCTTGGCAGTTTTGAAGATCAATCGAGTTCAGAAAAGCTCGAATTCTGACTCTTATATTCAGGTACAAGCGCTTTAATTCTTCGCACTAGTTCACGGTTGTTCTGAGCTCCAAACAAGCCAATGAGTTCGTCTATTTGAAGCGCTACTTCTTGGTGATTGTACTTTCGCACACTTGCTTTTAAAATCTTTGGGTGATGCGTTGGAACGGTGTTTTCTTGGTCGCTGAGGAGTTCTTCGTAGAGTTTTTCTCCCGGACGAAGGCCGCTGATCTTGATCTCGATGTCTTTGTCCAATTCTAGTCCGCTCAAACGCACCATGTTTTTAGCAAGGTCGATGATTTTCACACTTTCGCCCATATCAAAAACGAAGATTTCGCCTCCTTCACCAAGCGTTCCCGCTTCGAGAACAAGCTGAGCAGCTTCTGGAATAGTCATGAAATAACGTGTTACTTCCGGGTGGGTAACGGTAAGCGGACCACCTTCGTCAATTTGTTTTTTGAACAGCGGAATGACTGATCCGTTCGACCCAAGTACATTCCCAAAACGAGTGGTGATGTATTGTGTTTTGCTGATGTCGTTTTTGCTCTGGGCATAGATTTCGGCCACACGCTTGCTTGCACCCATCACGCTTGTTGGGTTAACGGCTTTGTCTGTCGAAACCAAAACAAACTGCTCAACGCCAAACTGATCGGCCAAATCAACCATGTTTTTACTCCCGAGCACATTTGCCAAAACAGCTTCGCTTGGGTTCTCCTCCATAAGCGGTACATGCTTGTAGGCAGCGGCATGAAAAACGATTTGCGGCTGGCAGTGCTCCATGAGTCGGCGCAAACGATGGAGCTGACGAACATCACCAATCACCAATTCAAAATTAGCTTCGGGGTAGGAGAGCGCAAGTTCGAGTTGAAGCTCGTACATGGGTGTTTCAGCCTGGTCCAATAAAACCAGCTGCGCGGGTTCATAATTAAGTATTTGCCTTACGAGTTCACTCCCAATAGAACCAGCCGCACCGGTAACAAGGATTCTTTTTCCTTTCAGGTGATCGAAGAGATGGGCTTTATCGAGTTCAATTCTTGGTCGGCCCAAAAGATCTTCAATTTTCACCTCCCTCAATTGGCGCAAGCTCAATTCACCCTTGATCCAGCGTTTTACAGGAGGCACATTCATCACTTGAACGTTGTGTTTAAGGGCGAGGTCGATGAGTTGTTTCTTTCGTTCCGGGTTAAGCTCTTGAACCGAAATAATCAATTGCTCGTACTTCCCGCTGCTGAATAGCTCTTCTGTTTTGCTGCTATGGAAGATGGACACGTTCTCCAGCTTTTTACCGGCTTTACGTTCATCATCATCAACAAAAGCCACCACTTGAAAGCCCGATCTGCTATCGCGATCGATGGTTCTTTTGGTAATGATACCACTTTCCCCCGCGCCAAAGATGATCACACTGGCTTTCGTTTTACTTGGGTTTTTAAGTTCTGAGTACAAAACTTTCACGCCCAAGCGAACGCCAATCATCAAGAAAATTGTAACCAAGAAATCGATGAATATAATCGAGAAAGGAACAAAGTATTTCTCATCGTAGAAGAAGAAACGGAGTCCGTTTGCCGCTGAGAAGATTA
>JAQWFN010000052.1 GCA_029238785.1 Flavobacteriales bacterium
CATTATTAGATCAAAAATGAAGAAGTATATCGCATTTAGTTTTGTTTGTTTTTTGTTGGTCGCTTTTGTGGCTTGCAAAAAGTCTGAAGAATTCGTCAATCCAGTTTATGCTTGCGAATGCGGAGCCCTTACTTGGGAAGGCGAGTCTTTCCCTCTTTTGGATGCATCATACATTCTGGCCGCTGAAGACCTTCCACTGTCAAGAAAATATTACTTAACTAGTGATGTGCGAGCTGAAAATGAAACCGAAACACACAGCATCAACGTGAGCTTTGAACTGGACAGCGTGGATCGTCCAATTTTTTATGTACCTGAAGATACTGTTGCTGTTTTGATCGAAGAAATTAACCTCAACAACGAGCTCTTCCCATATCGTCAATACATTTCAACTGTTGGTGTCATCAATGTAAATGGTGCTATTTTCGGTGGACGAGAAAGCGTGAGTATGGACCTTATCCTCAAGGAACTCGTTAACGGAACTCCTGTTGGATTTGACATCTCTTTCAAAGGAAACTTCAGCGTTACGGTTGAGTAATTTAATCGTAAAAATCACCTAGAAAAGAAGCCTTTTTTGATTGTTGTGCTGATACTTTTTAGCTCACCAAGTGGAGAAAATAAAATGTCATAAATATGATATTCCGAGGTGTAAGATTAGAAGCTAAAATTAGATGCTTTCAAGAAATTTGCACAGAAAATCATAAGACTAAAAGGAAGATCGAGCGCATTTCCTATATCAATTACTTTTCAGGACTGAGTACATAGCCATTTTGGATGAGCGACAAAACGAAGTTCAACTGTGTGTCTTCACCCTTAATATAATCCTCTACTTTATCAGATATAATGATATCTGGCATCACACCTCCTTGCCACGAATTATCTTTCACAGCTAGATCAAAAAGTATTCTAGGAATCTTTACAACAAAACCAGTATTGGGCAATTCGAGAGTGTAAAAGTAACCACTCGTGTTTCCTTGATATCCACCTCCCGTTTCTTCACCTACGAGCACACATTTTACTCCGTAGTCTTTAGCCATGGATGAAAATTCGGCCGCCCCAGAAAAAACCTCTCCATCAATAAGAACATAGCTTAACCCTTCAAAAGGAGCTGTTTTTTGCTTCCATGAACTTTGAAAGCGATTTCTTCTCTCCCAAAAACCATCTTGAGTTTTTCGAAATTCAATTGCTCTGTAAAGCAGGTCTTCAAACCTTTTGACAAACCCTTTTTCTAAGTGGCTGTATTCGCTGGCAAAAACGCGTTTCATTAACACCCTGTCGTATTTCTCTTCCAAACTGTGATTGAGATGACTAAGCAATCTGTTTTCAAAGCCTTCACGCCCTCCGCCATTTCCTCTTATGTCAATAATCAATTCGCGGCACTTGTTTTGGGCGAAAAAGTCAAAGGCCTCGTCCAAGGTTTTGCCATATCTCCTTGCACTCCAACCCCAAAAACGGGTAACCCTTAAATAAGCGGCATCACCAATTAATTTATAACTCAAAAGTGCTTCTTCTTCCCTGCCTAACCCCTCTTCGAGCATGCGGTGCCTGTCGTAAAAACTCACAGCACCAACAAAAGCGGCGTTTCGTCTTCCATATTTGTCTAAATAAACAAGATGGTGACGTTCTTTAAAACCGAAATGAAGGCCATAGTACCACCATAACTGACCTTCTAACATGTCGTTTTTAGGTTCTGGGCTGCAGCCGTCTGTTGTCATATATTCTCTTAATACTCCAAGTAAATCTTCGGTTTTCATACCATCAATGGCAATCACTTCCATTCCTTTTTCGAAACGAGCTCCTCCAAAATTTTGATCTATGAGCAGTGAATTTTTAATGATCTTGAAGGTAAAGGGAAGAAAGCCAACGCTACTCAATAGCGCTTCGTCTTGATGATCATTTGGCATAATGTAGGTATGGCCATCCTTAATGAGGTTAACCAATCCGGCCAACTCATAAAACGCCTCATGCATTTTAAGCGAATCGTTGATCTGCTGGTATTCCTCCAAGTAGGAAGCGAACTCTAGAGAATCTGAATAGTTGAATAGCCCAGAATGGTTTTCGTTAAGCACCTTCCAGAGTAAAGACATATCACTTTTAAAAGCATCGCTGGACACATCCTGATTCACCCAAACATCTTGATTTTGGGCATTTAGGGAGGACGAGGCAATACAGTAAAACGCGAGTAGGGTGTATTTAATTAGGCTATTCACTACCACCCCTTTACGAGAATCTTGGTTTAAGGTTTCTCGATTTGTTCGGTTCCATGTGAATTGTTCAATTCATTATCATGACGCTCTTTTTCAGCCTGCGTCCACACGAGATACAGAATCAGCAAAATCACAACAAGCCCTAAGAAAAACTTTGGATCTTTGTACAGCGGGCGATGAAGTCGTTGTTTTGCTTTTTCCACCGGGCCAACGAGTTTTGCAAAGTCTTTGTATCTGCTGATGTCCTCTTTGCTCGGTGATTTTTTTTTCGGGGTGAATTTGTATTTACTCATCGCTAGCTCCTTTCATCTTTTCGCGAAGAGATTTTAATGCTCGATAAGTTCTCATCTTCGCCGCTTCTTCACTCAGCCCAAATAAACCTCCCATTTCTTTGAAAGATAAGGCATCGAAAAATCGCGCCTCAATTAACTCTTGTTCTTTTTGATCTAATATTGACAAGGTACTAAGAAGTAAAAGTATTTGCTCTTCCTTTTCCAAACTAATATCGAACTCATGCATCAAACCAGCGAGAATTTCTTCGTTAAGTTCTTGATGAAGCTCTTTTTGCTGCTTTCGATAGTGCATGTTGACTTCATTCGCGGCAATTCGATACAGCCAACTGCTAAAGGGAAAGCCTCGATCTTCGTATTTGTCAATAGACATGAGCGCTTTCTCAAATGTCTGTGAACATAGGTCGGCAGCAGTTTCCATGCAACCCACTTTTCTGTGCACAAAGCGAAAAATATTCTCAAAGTATGACTCATACAAAGGAGCAAAAAACCGAGGATGCTTTTTGGCACGTGAAATGATATGTAGCTCCTGTTCTCGGGTCAATGAATGAGGTTCTAAGTTTATAATGCAGTTTTATTGAAACGGAACAAGTTGAAACATCTTATTTTTATCGGCGTAATAAATACCACCACCTAATTTTAAATGATGAAAGCAGTATTCCTTTCTATTCTCTTTTTCTCAAGTCTTTTCTTTCAAGGTGATGAAATGCAACGCCATGTGGTTCGCACTCATCCAAACGGACAAGACTATGTTGTAATGTACACCGTTGGCTTAGAAAACGAACGTGTAAAAGAAGAATTGTTCTTTGAAAATGGTCAGCTAGACTATGTTGGTCACTACAAAAACGGCCAAGAGCACGGTGAGTGGATATATTACTGGCCAAACGGAAAATTGAAGTCATACGAGCTCTACAAGCGCGGTAAAGAAGATGGGATTCACTACGACTGCGATGAAAACGGAGCACGCATTAAGGAATACCACTACATGAATGGTACTTTGGTAAAAGAAGTCGACTTATAAGCTCAGCTTAAAAATTTCCTCCCCATTAGTTACATAGACCAAATCGTCCTTCTTCACTTTTAAGGTATGCGACCCCGTGAAATAGCCAAAAGATGGAAGAATTCCTGAATTCGCAGTGAAATAAAAGCAAGGAAGTCGCATGCTTTGTTTTCCCACACCTTTCAATCGAACAGCTGGGTGTACGTGTCCACTTAAGATATATTCAGAATACTTCGAGACCTTCGCTGGTGCCTCGTGTAAAAATACAAATGGCCCTTTTCGATATTCCTCTGTATGAAGCATTTCGGCTTCCTTCAAGTCCTTGTGCGACATGAGGTCATGATTACCCAAAACAAGTCTAAAAACCACTTCTGGAAAGTTCATCCGAAAGTCTACAAATTCTGTCCATTCTTCATTCACATCGCTATGAAACAAATCGCCCAGCAAGAGTAATTCTTTGGGTTTAAACTTCAGTATAAGATCGCTTAAAGCCCAGACAATATGAGTATTGGCTTGTTTAGGAATTGCAATTCCATTTTTTCTAAAGTGAGCTGATTTCCCAAGATGCAGATCACTAAGTATGAGGACCCCTTCTTTCTCCCACCAAATGGCTTTTTCGGCTAGGAGCTGCAATTGCTCTCCCCTCAACTCAAGTATTTCGCTTTGATTTAAAATCATGAATCAGGCTGGTAAAGCTTGTTGTCTAATTGTTAAGCTTGTCGTTAATAAACAGAATTTCAGCTAACGATTTGATTGTTTAGTCTTCATTTTAAAGGTCTTGCCAATTGAATTAATCTGAAGACTTTTGCAGCGAAATCTAAAAGCAAAAACTGAAATGCAACAATTCAAAATTACTTTTTTCGTAACGATTTTCACCTTGTTCATGGGGATTAATTCAGCTCGCGCTGGAGAACCTATGAATGGTGAGTTGAAAAGAGAAATTTCTCGTGTAATCAGCTACCCAAGTGGATTACAACAAGTGAATGTGCAAGAAATGGTCTGGGTACGTTTTCAAGTTGAATCTTGTGGCGTAATCACCATCTTGGATATTGACTCCAGCAATGAAGAATTTAAAAGCTATGTGATGAGGAAACTCATTGCTTTACGCTTTAGCCCAGAAGAATTTAGTGGAGAGGAACAATTTATGAAGTTCACCTTCAAAAAAGAGAATGCCTGAAAACGTTGAGGCTATTTTAATTCATCACATCTGTTTAAGCGAGGCATTTTCATAGGGTGTCTCGCTTTTTTGTGGGTAAAAAATGAACTACTTAGTTTTTAATTTCGGAGTAAATCAGTTCTTCACCAAGCCATATTTCGCTTAAATGTCGCATGTGGTTGTTCCAATCAAGGGGTGTCCAATATTTTGGAAAGTAAATTTGAACCTCTCGACCATGAAGTTTCTCCTGCAGTTCTTCTAAATCCAATCCAAAGCCTGAGCCTCGATTGATATAAAACTGCTGTGTACTATCTTTCAGCTTCAGCATAATATCATTAGCTCCTGCTTCACCAATGAGGAGCACCTCACCTTGTACAATTTCACAATCTCCAATTGATTCCGGGGTAGGTACTGGTCGCAAAATCAGCACCAATAAGGTCAGAATAAGGCAGAAATTAAACAAGATCAGGGCTCTTTTCATGAATGGTGTATTACTAGTTTAACGCAAAAATTTGCGATGTATTGAAATCCGAATTAATTACCCAGGAAGATTCTTTTCGCAAAGGCCTGTTCAGGAACCAAAACAAAGTAGATCCCATCTGGCAATTCATTCAAATCATACTTTTCTTTTCCCTCGCTAGCTTGCAGACTAAGTAATTTTTGGCCGTTCACACTTACAATCTCCACGTCAAAAGCTGCTTGGCTTGTTACGCTTAAGGTTTTACCAAATGCAAAGGCCTCAATTTGGGCTTGAGCGTTTTCTAGCACGTTAATGCTCGCCTCGTTAACAGATAAACTTGCTCCTGCGAAGCCATCTCCGCTATTTGCGCCATTTCCATTAACAGCAACTGAACTGGCATAAAAAGTAACACTACCCCCTGTTTCTGGCGCAACCCACTCGCTTACAAATGTGTTATCTGTATGCGGTTGACTATGCTCAATGATGTGACGACCGTTAACATCTTCCAACTGAACTGCATTACCTGGATTTTGAAAAGTCCCTGCATTTTGATTATTGGAAAAAAGTGCCGTAGATTGGAATCCATAGCCGTTCGGAGTACCCGTAGCTACATTGATGACGTATCTGATCTCATAGGTTTGTCCCGCGATATACTCGCTCACCGCTGTATTCGATGGTGGATCTATAAGTTGAATATCAAGTGTGGGACTATAATTCTGGGCGTTATGGCAACTCACACCGCAGTGCGCAGTAGATCCTGGGGCTCCCGTTCTGTCTTGATTTTGTTGCTCAGCAACACCATTATCGTAAGAGCTCAGAACAAGTCCGAAAAATGCCAAGATGGCAATAAGAGTACAGGTTCTTTTCATTTTTTCATCGTTTTTTATAGTTAGTTAAAAAGGGGGATAAATCATTAAGTTCACCCTAGTTCAACCAAATACTATCAAAAAACAAAAGTCCCCCCCCAAATGTTGGGAAGGACTTTTACAATAATTGTATTCTTAAGAAGATTATGCGCCTTCTTGTAGTTTGATTAAGTTCAATGCAGAACCTGCTCTGAACCATTCAATTTGTTGCGCGTTATAGGTGTGAGCCACTTCAAACTGTTCTTTGCTTCCATCGGCATGAACCAATTCAATGGTGAGGTTTTTGTCTGGGCTGAAGCTTTCCAAATCGATGAAGTTAATGGTATCGTCTTCTTGGATTTTATCGTAGTCTGCTTCGTTCACAAAAGTCACCCCAAGCATTCCTTGCTTCTTCAAGTTGGTTTCGTGGATTCTAGCAAAAGACTTCACTAAGACCGCTCTAACTCCAAGATGACGAGGTTGCATTGCTGCGTGCTCACGACTTGATCCTTCACCGTAGTTGCTATCTCCAACAACGATTGTCGGGATTCCTGCCGCTTTGTAAGCACGTTGAACTGCGGGAACTTCTCCATACTCACCCGTAAGTTGATTCTTTACATGGTTGGTTTCCATGTTGTATGCGTTTACAGCACCAGTGAGCGTGTTGTTTGAGATATTATCGAGGTGACCACGGTAGCGCAACCAAGGACCAGCCATTGAGATGTGATCTGTGGTGCATTTTCCGTGAGCTTTGATAAGCAACTTTGCTCCCATGAGGTCCTTTCCGTCCCAAGGGCTGAATGGCTCAAGTAGTTCAAGTCTTTCGCTTCCCTCTTTAACGATGATATTGATTCCGCTTCCGTCCTCAGCAGGTGCCAAGTAGCCAGCATCTTCAACGGCAAAACCTTTTGAAGGAAGTTCGTCGCCTTTAGGTTCATCTAACATTACTTGCTCACCATTTTCATTAGTAAGGGTATCAGTTAATGGGTTGAATCCAAGGTTTCCTGAAATGGCAATTGCAGTAACCAATTCCGGAGACCCAACAAAAGCGTGGGTATTTGGGTTACCGTCTGCACGTTTCGCGAAGTTTCTGTTGAACGAGTGAACGATGGTGTTCTTCTCTGCCTTTTCAGCTCCTTCACGCGCCCACTGACCGATGCACGGACCGCAAGCGTTTGCAAACACATCTCCACCCATTTCTTCAAAAGTCTTGATAAAACCGTCTCTTTCAACAGTAAAGCGAACAAGCTCAGAACCTGGGGTAATAGTAAAACGTGATTTGGTTTTCAAGTTCTTGTCTACCGCCTGTTTGGCGATGCTCGCTGAACGGCTGATGTCTTCGTAGCTTGAGTTGGTGCAAGAACCAATCAAACCAACTTTAACTTCCATTGGCCATCCGTTCTCTTTTGCTTTTGCTGCCATTTGAGAAATTGGAGTAGCGATGTCTGGGCTAAATGGTCCGTTCAAATGCGGTTCAAGTTCAGAAAGGTTGATTTCGATAACTTGATCGAAGTACTGCTCTGGATTAGCGTAAACCTCAGCATCTGCTGTAAGGTGCTCTCTCACTTGATCGGCCATGGCAGCAACTTCTGCTCTACCTGTAGATTCCAAGTAACGCTTCATGCTATCATCATAACCAAAGGTCGATGTGGTCGCTCCTATTTCCGCTCCCATGTTACAGATGGTTCCTTTTCCTGTGCAAGAAAGTGACTCAGCACCTTCACCGAAGTATTCAACAATAGCTCCAGTTCCACCTTTAACAGTAAGAATTCCTGCTACTTTAAGGATAACGTCTTTTGCGCTCGTCCAACCACTCATTTTACCGGTCAACTTAACACCGATAAGCTTTGGAAACTTCAGCTCCCAAGCCATACCTGCCATTACATCAACGGCATCAGCACCACCAACACCAACAGCTACCATTCCAAGTCCACCCGCATTTACCGTGTGTGAATCTGTACCAATCATCATACCTCCTGGGAAGGCATAGTTTTCGAGTACTACTTGGTGGATAATTCCAGCTCCTGGTTTCCAAAAGCCAATTCCATATTTATTAGAAACCGATTCAAGGAAGTTGAACACCTCATTGTTTTTATTAATCGATTCTTGAAGATCTTTATCTGCACCAATTCGGGCTTGAATGAGGTGATCACAGTGCACCGTTGAAGGAACAGCTGCTTTCTTTTTACCCGCTTGCATGAACTGCAAAAGGGCCATTTGAGCGGTTGCATCTTGCATCGCAACACGATCTGGTGCGAAGTCAACGTACGACTTACCTCGCTCGAAAGCTTGTCCGGGTAAACCATCCCAAAGGTGGCTGTATAAAATTTTCTCTGCTAATGTTAGCGGTTTCCCTACGGTTTCACGCGCTTTCGCTACGCGTCCTGGGAGGCGGTCATAAACCGCTTTGATCATATCAATATCAAATGCCATATAAATGTAGTAAAGTGAAGAACTTTGCGGGCCACGAAGTTAACAAATCAAACGCATCCTAAAAAGTGCCAGAGCACTTGATTTCACAAAAGTTAGCCAAAAGAAGACGTCCACTTTATTTACATTTGACGCAATGTTCTCACAACAGTTCATAGAAAACGTAAAAGTCTCGCTCCGAGCCGTGCGAAGTCAGTTCCTCAGAACCCTGTTAACGGTGATGATTATTGGCTTCGGTATTATGGCGCTTGTAGTGATGATTACAGCAACGGAGGTCCTTGAGGTAAAAATCGAACAAGAATTTTCTTCTCTAGGAACAAACTCCTTCACCCTAAGAACAAAAACAGCAATGGGGGCTCGTTTCGGAAACAGACAACGCATTAGTCCGCCCATCACCTACCGTGAAGCACTTGACTTTAAAGACAATTATAGCTTTGATGCTTTGGTTACCGTTTCTGCCATGGGAACAGCCATGGGAACGGTGAAGCACGAGAACAAGAAAACCGACCCAAACGTTCAGGTTTTAGGGGTAGATGAAAACTACTGTAATATTTCTGGATTCACCATTGAAGAAGGCAGAGATTTTAACCTTCACGACCTTGAAGCTGGGGTAAATTTTGTCATCGTAGGTAAAGATGTAATAGCCAAGGTTTTTAACGAGCAGGTGAATGTCCTTGGCGAGATGATTAGCATCGGGAACTATAAATTTCAGATCATCGGGATTTTAGAGAGTAAAGGTCAAGCCTTTGGAATGTCGTCTGACAACCAGTGTTTTATTCCACTTTCTAATTTGAAAAAGAACTTCGCTTCGGAGTCCACTGCCTACCGTATTTCAGTTCAAGTTAAGGATGCTGAGTTGATGCCTGCAGCCATTAACGAAGCCTATGCAGCGGCCAGAACGGCTCGTGGAGATCGGCCAGGAGAAGATGCTAGTTTTTCTATTGAAGAGAGCAATCAATTGGTTGAAAGCATGAGCAGCGCCATTGGTGGTATACAGGTTGCTGCAACTGTGATTGGTTTGATTACACTTCTTGGTGCTGGTATTGGTTTAATGAACATCATGCTTGTTAGCGTAACGGAGCGAACCCGCGAGATTGGCGTACGAAAAGCCATCGGCGCGAGTTCAAAAGTAGTTCGCACACAATTCCTTATCGAAGCCGTAGTTATTGGTCAGATAGGCGGAATTGTGGGCATCATCCTCGGTATTTTAGTGGGTAACATTGTTGCCCTCTTTATGAATACACCCTTTGTTATTCCTTGGTTGTGGATTGTTATTGGCGTGCTCATGTGCTTCACCGTAAGCCTCCTCTCTGGTTGGTATCCGGCATGGAAAGCCTCAAAATTGAGTCCGATAGAATCATTGCGCCACGAGTAAGTTTCGTTTCAGAAAAAAGATCCTCGTAAGACTTCAAAAAATAGGGTTCTAGAAACTCTTACTTTCCAATGCGTTGAATCACTTCAGAGCCTCCGTTCCATTTAATAATGTACGTTCCTTCTGTGAGTTCGTGGAGGTCTATTCGGTTCTGATTTTCTGTGAGGCTTAAGGTTTTCACTTTTCGACCATCATTCGAATAAACACTGAGTTCCATCGGCCCAAAAACCCCATCAACATAAATAAAATCTGCACTTGGATTTGGATAAATACTCAGTTCTGTGGCCTTAATGCTTTCAACTCCTACTGAGCAATCTGGGGCTACAGTTGGCACTTCTTGAAGGTTACCAGAGATGACAGACCACGCCAACCACTCTCCACCTTCATGGTCTACCCAATTGTTGAGGTCGAACCAATCGCTTCCATCATCAACGCTATTAAATCGAAGCACAGCCAGGGCCAAACCGTTATAATCCCAAGTTAAAGCTTCGCCCTCTTCACAGAACTCGGGCAAGCCTACATCGCAATTTCGACGAATGAAATAAACATAATCCTCGTAGTTAGGTGCATCACCCCATACGCGCGCTTGTCCGTTTTCATCGATTGTAACCGCCGCATATTCATCACAAGCTATACCAAAAGTAGGATTTCCTGTATCTACATATTTTCTGGCGAGGAAAGTAGCGTGTCTGCCTCTTCTATCTGGGTCATCGTAATGGGTATCAGTTACCACGTTACTTAAATAAGGCACTTCCAAGAAATCGTTATCACCCAATTGGATGGTATTGTGAAATGGATTATTTAACACCACGTCGGATTGTGCCGAGCCGTTCTGAGCTGAGAAGTAATTGCCGCATAAAACGGCCATTCCAGCGCTGATTCCACCCACTGGTCCGCCCTTCACATTAATCAAATTATTAATGGCATCTTCCACAGCGGTACCTTGCCAATAAGTGATGTAGTCATATTGATCACCACCAGCGATCCAGATGGCTTCAGCGTTGAAGAGCTGTTCAATGACATAAGGATTGATGGATGCTGTAGGGGTATTAAAAAGAATGGTTTGCACACTATTTACCTCAACACCAAGGTCTGAAAAGAGGTAGTCGTTATACCCGTCTGAACCGCTTGTTCTAATCACCACCACGTCGCCCCCGTTAGCACGTTCCAGAAACCAGCGCATGGCGTTATCGTGTTCTCCAGCGCCGCCCATGAGAACGATTCCTGGTTGAGATATTGTAGTGGTATCTGCCTCGTCACCAGTAAACCAAGATGTGTAGCTCTGAGCTTTCAATGTATTAAAAATAGTGAATTGGACTACGATTAATAAGTAATAGAACAGGTTCTTCATGAGCTTCAGTATAAGAAATGAAAATCAAAAACAAAGATGTTAAATTAAGCCCTTCAGAAGTGAATGCTTACCCATTTTTAATCAAATCTTATATTGGAAATGCGTAAACAGTGGCATCGAATGCTGCGTGCAGCATAAAGAAAAAACATCCTCAAGGCTTTGCTCTAAGCAAAATCCGTGCTTTCTCTCTTGCTAAATCAAAAGCTACATCTTCTCCTTGCTTCAATTTGTAAATGACTTTACCCAAGTTAATGGCCTCTGTTTGTTTTGGAGGAGCCACTTCTGGAAGGTCTTTTCCGAGATCCAAGAAATGTTGCTCAAAGGCGATTTGCAATTGAATCATTGCATCAACAACAGGAATAAGCACTTCTGGCAACAAAGACGAGGAAATTTTAAGCCGAAGCCGCATCAGGGCAGAAGAATAAGTTTCCAATAAGGACAAAAAAGCCGTGGTATCTAGTGCATCTTTTTGCGGAAGTGCTTGAGGTTCTATTTCTTGCTGAAGCAGGGAGTTCTTTGCTTTCAAGATGCTTTCCAGGCGATTACGCCTTCCTGAAAACAAGACCGGATGAATGGCCTGCATCAGGAAGAAGTCCCTCAACCCAAATACTTTCTCTTCTACTCTATCAAGAATATCCTCTTCTGAGACAGGTAAAAGAAGGTCTAAAATGAGAGCGGCGCTGTTTTTATCCATGCGGTTTAAATTCCGCTGCTAACTTAAGAAAATGTTAATCTCTCCGAGCCTTGATTGCATTTGGTTATATTTGGACTTCTCAAAAAAAATAGTTCTTATGAATCAGTTTTTCTTATTGTTTGGTGCCTTAATAACCATGGTTAGTTGTGGCAATGGAGAAGGTGCAACACAGAGTAATTCAACACCTCAAGAAACCATAAAGGCTGAAAAAACCACTCAAGAAACGGAGGAGGTCCAAACAGTATCTTACTTGGAGAACGGCATCACCGCTAAAAACAATGGAGAAAAAAGAGGTAAAGTGCACATCTCGGGAACAATTGCACAGGCTAAAGCAGGCCAGCAAGTTATTTTGTATGAAACACGTGGTAAAAATCACTATCCCATTGATAGTGTAAAATCGGTAAACGGTGTCTTTGATTTCAAAGCTCAAGAATTGACCTCAGGCTTTTACATGATCGGTTTAATTAGCGATTTGAACATGATGGCTGTGATTGTGAACCCCGATGAAAAGGACATCGAACTGAAATTCAATTCAGGGAAACTTGAAAACGCACCAGAAGCAGTTAGCAGTAAAGAAAACGAAGGTTGGTTTGCTTATTTCAAGGAAGAAAAAACTCTCAACAGCGCTATTTCTAACTTAAGAAAAAGTAGAGGCAAGTCGTCTTTCAAAGAGCGTATCGACGGACAAATTGCTGAAAAAGAAAAGGAATTATTGACGCGTCAACAATTTTACATTGACAGCTACCCAGACACCTACTTGGCGAAATACTTGAGTTGGAAAGGTGGCGCTGACAAATCAGACATTGGCAAATACTGGAAGGATGTTGACTTCAGTGATCGTTCTTTGATTCGCGCGAATGCTATTCCAGACCGAATTCAGGACTACATGCGCACTTTTGGTGGTCATGATGGAGGGAAGTTCTTTAACGCTGTGGATGTCTTGAAAGAAGAAGCCGCAAAGGGTGAAGACCCCGATGTGCTTGAATTCGTGCTTTACACCATGGCTGATGGCTTCTACCAGTCGGGCATGGAAGACCTTACCTTCTACATCATCGACAATCATATTTTGGGTGAAGATTGTGGTATGGATCCGAGTGAAATGCTCGAGGCTTTCATCAAAAATGTGAACGATCTTCAAATGGGGAACGTACCACCAAACATTGCTATCACAGATGTTGATGGGAAACCACTGGTCTTGCATAACGAAGTGAAGAAGAACGAGTACACCTTAGTGATGTTCTGGGCGTCGTGGTGCCACAAGTGTGAACAGGAAATGCCCGTTTTGAATCAGTTCTATCCCATCTACAATCCTAAAGGCTTTGAGGTAGTAGCGGTTTCTGTAGATCAAACTGCTCCCGCATGGAAAGGCGCTATCGAAAGCAAGCAAGTTCCTGGAAGAAATGTTAGTCAGCTCTTGGGCTGGAAATCGCCAGTTGCTCAAGATTACAAGGTAACTTCTACTCCAGCCTTATTCTTGCTCGATAAAGAAGGGAAAATTGTGTTGAAACCCAAGCGAATGTTTGAAGTCGGTAAGTTTCTTCAACAAAACCTTCCTGGTTGATAAGTGTCCGAATCCAGGGTCATCGCGGATGGCGGGCTCGGTATCCTGAAAACTCTTTACTTGGTTTTCGTGAAGCGGCACGTCTTCAAGTTGCTGCCATAGAGCTCGATTTAGTTGAAGGCATTAAGGGCAGTTTTGTAGTGGCTCATGATCCTTGGCTCCTTGATGAAGATCAACGTGTTCGAGGTATAAACACCATTCCTACAGAAGAACTCCAAAAGCGCATCATCCCGCCAAGTTCATCGGTCGACTTCCCAAACCAAGAGCGGCATGACTGCACCTTTATCTTGCTCGACGAACTGCTAGCTTTGTGGCCAGAAAACGGACCAACGCTCAACATTGAAATTAAATCGAAGGCCATTTGGGAAGACCGTTATCAAAGTGAGTTTTCTGTATTATGTGATCGTTTATTGGAAGTTCTTGATGCTTCGAACTTAGATGTTCACTTACAGTCCTTCGATTGGAGGTTGGTTCAGCAGCTTTACACACTTAGCTCTCACCCCGTGAGCTGGTTGTGCGAAACACCTCGAGAATTAAACGATTTCCAACAGAGTATTCCTTATCCTGGTCAGCACCTTCATGGCATCGGACTGCATCATTCCCTCGTCAACGAGAACCTCATCAAATGGTGCGCTTACGCTGGTTTAGACCTAGCTGTATGGACTGTAAATGATGTATACCTATTGGATGAACTCATTGAGAAGGGAGCACGAAATATCATTAGCGATGATCCTCAGCTGATGATTACACATCTCGAAGCATCAGGCCTTTATATCAATACTAATTTTTGGGATTTAGGACAAGGTAGCTAAGTGCTTTTGATAGAGGTCCACAACAATACCGTCAGACAAACCTACCTTCGGCACGATCATTTTTTTCACTCCAGCCAATTCCATTACCCGTATGTAGATTTCTGTTGCATGAGTGATCACATCCGCGCGGTCTGGCTTTAAACGCAATTGAGTTATCCGTTCCTCAACCGAGTACTTTGAAATAAACTCGTGAATTTCTTTAAGTTCTTTCATTGA
Organism: Flavobacteriales bacterium; assembly: GCA_029238785.1. Classification (GTDB taxonomy): domain Bacteria; phylum Bacteroidota; class Bacteroidia; order Flavobacteriales_D; family Sanyastnellaceae; genus CALKGK01. Next base: position 14,392 of record JAQWFN010000052.1, read on the forward strand.
AATCGGCTCCAGCATTTTTCTTCGGCTCATCTTGTAAACCCTATTGATGTTCCCACCTGTTCCAATTGCCGTGTACTTACTGTCTTTGCTTAAGATTTCATCCTCAATCCAATCTTTAACCGCTCGCCATTCTGCAGGTTTGGTTTTGCCTTGAAGCGCTCTTACCGTTCCCAACCGGAAGCTTTTTGACTTCACCCTTACCCCTTTTTTGATGATGGAGAGTTCTGTGCTACCGCCTCCCACATCGATGTATAAATAGCTTTTGGTGATGTCGATTTTGTGTTGATCGAAATTGCCAAAAATTAAGTCGGCTTCTTCCTTTCCAGAAATAATTTCAATGGGGAGATTGGCGTCTTGAAGAATGTGTTTCACCACCGCTTTACCGTTCGAGGCTTCTCTCATGGCTGAAGTGGCACAGGCTCTAAAACTCACTACATCGTGAACTTCCATCAAGTACCAAAAGGCCTTCATGGTGGTAGATAGTTGCGCAATTTTCTTGTTAGAAATAAAACCTTTATCAAAGGTATCCGCTCCCAAACGAAGTGGCACACGGGTAAAAGAGACCTTCTGAATATGAGTTCCTGTCTTGTGCTCGATTACCTCTTCTACTAAGAGTCGAACGGCATTGGATCCGATGTCTATCGCTGCAAATTTCAAAGTGCTGTTTTGACGAAGATAGCAAAAGCAGCGTGCAATGAACAAGCGAATTCACCTAGCCTTTTTTCAACTTCGCCTTATAATACTCATATACAGCCAACTGCGAATTCAGTAATCCTCTCGATCTTGAAGCACTCAAATAAGTATTGCTTTGTTTTTCGTCGATCGTCCTCGCCTTCACGTTGTCTTTAAATTGAAGATTGAGGTAGTCTGTAATTTCACTTTGCAGTTTGATATCGTAGATGGGTACAGTTACTTCAATTCGATGATCGAGATTTCTTGTCATCCAATCTGCACTAGAAATAAAGTATTTCGAATCGCCGCCATTACAGAAAGCGAAGATGCGCGCATGCTCTAAATACCGACCAACGATACTGGTAACGCTGATGTTTTCACTAAGTCCTTTTACTCCTGGAATAAGGGAGCATACCCCACGAATAATCAACTTCACATCAACCCCTGCAGCACTTGCCCGATACAACTTTTGAATCATCCCCACATCAACAAGGTTGTTGATTTTTAAAACTATCCACGCCTTTTCTCCCGCTTCAGCATGTTTGATTTCCTTTTGGATGTGGGCCATTAATTTGCGTCGGTTGTTGTACGGACTAACAAGGAGGTGCCTGTAAATGCCTCTTTCGTAGTTGTTTTCAAAGAATGAAAACAGTTTCCTACACTCATTTGCAATGCGTTTATCGGCAGTAAGAAGCGACAAATCGCCATAGATTCTGGCTGTTTTCTCATGAAAATTACCCGTACCGATGTGAGCGATTCGTTCTGTCTTCCCTTTCTCTTTTCTAGAAATCAAGATCAGTTTTGAGTGCACTTTTAATCCTGGAACACCAAAAATCACTTTAACACCTGCATCCTGAAGCACTTCTGAAACATTAATGTTGTTCTCTTCATCAAAACGGGCCTGGAGCTCCACCACCACGATGACCTTCTTCCCGTTCTTCGCGGCATTCACCAGTGCGTTGATGATTTGAGAATTGCTCGCCACCCGATAGAGGTTAATGCGAATACTTCTCACATTAGGGTCTATGGCCGCTTCGCGAAGCAAATCAACAATGTAACTGAACTTCTGGTAAGGGTAATGAAGGAGGATATCGCGTTTTTTAATCTCTTGAATGATGCTCTTTTTTCCTTGGAGATGCTTGTGGGCAAGCGGTGGGAGTGGTGCAAAACAAAGATCTTTTCGTCCCAAAGAAGGAAAAGTCATAAGGTCTCTTTTATTGTGATAGCGCCTTCCAGGAATCAACTCTTGACGATCCTTGATGTCCATTTTCTTCAAAAAATAGAGCAGCATATCTTCAGGCATCGCTTCATCATAGACAAAGCGCACATATTCTCCCCTTCTCCTTCGATCTAAAGAAGTACTCATTTTCTCCATGAGTGATTTCGAGATATCATCATCGATGTCCAACTCGGCGTCGCGCGTAATTTTGAATGTGTAAGCCTCTAAACCAGAAGCTTGAAAAATGGTAAAAATGCGCTCCAACTTCAATCGAATCACGTCTTCCGCAAACATGACATAGCTCTTGTCGCCTTCTTTAGGAAGCATCACGAAACGAGAAATATGCTTTGGAAGTTCGATAATGGCATACTTGAACTTCGTTCCTGTTTCTTCTTCAAGCACCATGCGGACGGCTAAATACACCGTATCATCACCCAATTCAGGGAAACTTCGTTTGGTAGAAATCATGATCGGAACGAGTGATGGACGAATATGCTTAGCGAAATAAGCCTCCGCAAAAGCCCGCTGTTCCTCATTCAGGTGGTCTTCATCAATAAAGAAGATGTTCTCTTCTCTGAGTTCCAACTCCAATTGATCGAAGATGTCCTGATACTCGTTTTGAAGTTCAATGACCTTATCGCGAATTTCAAGTAGGGTTTCTTCTGGCTGAAAATCTAGTCCAGTAGTTACCCTTTTACCCAATTTCGACAAGCGGTTTAAACTTGCCACCCGCACACGAAAGAACTCGTCTAGGTTGTTTGAAAATATCCCTAAGAATCGCATGCGTTCAATCAGAGGGTTGCTGCTGTCTTTTGCTTCTTGAAGCACTCTCTCGTTAAAGGATAACCAGCTTAATTCTCGATTGACAAAACGTTCTTGGGTAATCTTTGACATGTAGGCGCAATTTTTCGAATACAAAAGTACGGCTTCGAGTGTTTGGGGAATGTTAAGAATTCATCAGGAAGCGCTTTCATCTTATTTCCCTTCGGCAAGAGAAATACAGCACTTTTATTGCTGAAACATTTTCATTTTTTCTTCTTCCATTTTCGTCCTTAAACCCTCGTCATTAGGGTTGTCTTGGAAGGCCTTTACCGCTTCTATGTAATCTGGATGTGCTCTATATTTGAAATCAAGGAATATATAAGAACCGAAATAGAATAGGCTACCGCACAAGAGAAAAGCAAAAGCGCTTCGTTTTTGAATGTTCTTTATAACAACTAAAGACTGTCCCTTGCTTAGGAGAAATGTAGCAATGAAGATGGCAAGGTTAGTCCCAATCGCGCTGAGCAATATTACGTTTGCCCCTGGCCAATGAAGCAACTTAAACATGCTTCCCACGGCAGCAAAAGACAGCGCAATCCCGGCCAGCACAGCAAGAACAATGAATTTACCGCTATTTTCAGGATAGCTTTCTTTCTTGAAGGCACGCTTGAGTGGGAGTTCGTGCATTAGCGCAAAACTGAAGTATTGATACAAGACTGCTGCAACGCTTAGACTAAGGACAAGTAAAATAGATGCGCCAGTAATGAATAATAGGCTCATGATTAGCGCAAGAAACGCAAGGCTCAGGGTGATGATTTCGGTCTTTTTCATAGGACATTGAGTTTCTGGTGAATTTAATCTTGTAATGTTTCAAATGAAAAAAGGAACAGCAGAACTGAAATAATTGTCATTCACAAAGAAAAGTAGAGCTAGGACAAATTGAGTTTGGAAGGACAATGATAAGGGTATAAATTAGGCTTGATGATTCATTAAGGTTTGGACAAGGTGAGTGCTGATAGGCTTGCGGAAGTGCTTGGCTTTGTGCGTTTCGAGGTGGGATTGGGGTGAGTTCTTTAGCGAATTCGCTTCATCTACAAACTCAGGGAGTTCATCCACAAAATGGACGAAAAAGTCAGTTCAAAATTCCCTAGTTTCGAAGCGTTGGAGGGGGAGGGAGGGCCCGCCAGGGCTGAGTGAAATTGGGAACGATTACAAATAAAAGGGGAACGCTGACAAAACCCAATCATCTTTCTGATAAGGAAGCCCTTCAACCCACTTTTCATCATGATTTTATCTGGTCCCTATGCCAACAAAAATTAACTGCTGCTCAATAAATTCAACATCCCCCGGATTTCAGCTCATTTGAAAGCATTTCAACGATTCTGGTCGAACTCACTCTCAACATCCATTAGCCTAAATCAGCCTAAATCAGCCCTGAACAGACCGATTCAACCATGCCATCAACTTCTTCTGGTGCTCTTGCTTCACTTCAAGCTCTACTCCCCCCCCTTCTCGCAGTACCAAGCGAACACCAAAGCCAACATTCCCACGAGCTAACAAGCCTTCAACGCGCAACAAATCATAATTCCTAAAGGGGATACCGTACATTTCCAAACGCACACGAACATACATCACCATGCCATTGGCAGTGCGCTCAAAATTGCAATACTTGATAACGGAGGTGGCAGACAATAACTCATCCAATTCAGGTATTCCACTTTTTACTAAAACGGCACGCGGACTCCCTGTTCCTCCAGCTTTTATCGACTGAAAGAAGTTCAGTGGGGCACCCGAAATAGCGTGTACCTCGGCCCACCTTCCTGGGTCGTTATAAGTCAAATTCCAATATCTCATTGTTCCAAAGTCGTTGATATTTTCCATCTGGGTCGTAGCGCTCTGCCTGACCATGGGTATTGAATTTCCGCTGAGGTCTAGGGTCGTTTCCTACTCCCGCGATATAGATCCAATTACCGTAATTGCTGCAAGGGTCGTAATCTAAAAGTTGGTGCTCAAACCAGGCTGCCCCCATGCGCCAGTCCACGCCCAAATCGTGCACCAAATAACTTGCAACGTTCTGCCTGCCGCGATTACTCATCCAACCGGTCTTGGCCAGTTCTTTCATGTTGGCATTCACAAAAGGATCTTTGGTACTGCCATTCAACCAATGAGAGAAGAAACGTTTGTTCTGAATGCCCGGACCTTCAGCCTTTATGCCCGACTTCCAGAAAATGCGTTCGCCATATTTCATTGCTACAAAACGAAAATAATCGCGCCAAATGAGCTCGAAAATGAGCCAATAGGTACTATCATTCGCGCCATGTTCCGACTCATACCTGCGCACTTCTTCATAAATCTCTCGCGGACTAAAACATCCCTTCGCCAACCAAGGAGAGAACTTTGAACTGTAGCCCTCACCAAGGAGTCCATTACGGGTCTTTTTGTACACTCCTAACTGCTTGCTCTCGAAAAAATAATGATCCAAACGCTCCCAAGACGCTTCAATGCCGCCTTCAAATTCCAACACAGCTCTAGGATCTAAATTCGGCGCCTCTACAGGAAATCCCTCCCAAGTAGGCAATTCGTGTGGGGCGATTTCCGGACTCTTTATCGATTCAGGTTCGGGGAGTGACGGACGAATGCGTGATTTCTTTTCGGCATCTTTTCGAAATGATGTGAAAATATCAGGGATGTCGTGAACGCCGTATGGCAAATCGTCTGGATGAAACAAAGTTTTCCCCTCTTCCCTGATCAACTTAAAAGCGGCCAGTCTGTTCTCCGTTTGGAGTTCTTCGAAAGTGTGCTCTGCTTCGAAGTAAATGGTGTTGCAGGAATACGCTTCTTTGAGTGATTTGAAAACTTCTGCTACATCCCCCTTTTTGATGATGAGCTCGCTCCCCAAATCGCCCACAGCTCCTTGAAGAGAGGAAACGCACTGCAAAAGAAACTTGGTTCTGTGAGCGCCTGTTTTCACAAAGCCCCACTCATCTTCTTCCCATTCTCTTTCATCAAAAATATACACGGGCACGATTTCGTCGTTTTCACGAAGAGCACGTTGCAGGGCCGGACTATCGCCCAGTCTCAAATCATTCCGAAACCAATAAAATGCTCGTTTCATAAGTTCTCCATATCATTTAAATACAGCTCGGCGCGCTCTAAAATCTGAGCTTTCTTCTCACTCCCCATCTTGTCCCAGGTTCTATAAGCCATGCCAATTCTCGGGTTTTTCTTTAATTTTTCTTCGTGACGATCATAAAAGTGCCAATACAAAACGTTGAACGGACAAGCCCCCTCTTCCCCTGCTTTGAGGTCGGGATTGTATTTGCAGCCCGAACAATAATTGCCCATCTTCTTGAAGTAATTGGCCGAACTCACATAGGGTTTCGTTCCCACGATGCCGCCATCAGCGAACTGACTCATCCCCCGCGTATTGGTGATTTCAACCCATTCAATGGCATCGATGTAAATACCGAGGTACCATTGGTCCACCTCATCGGGATGAATTCCTGCAAGCAAGGCGAAATTGCCCGTCACCATCAAACGCTGAATGTGATGCGCATAAGCGTAGTCCAAACTTTGCTGCACAGCATGGGCAATGCACTTCATTTTCGTTTTCCCGGTCCAGAAGAAGGATGGCAATGCTCGCTCGTGTTCCAAAAAGTTCAAGTCGGCATACCCTGGCATTTTCATCCAATAAATGCAGCGCATGTATTCTCGCCAACCTAGAATCTGTCGAATAAAGCCTTCCACTTGGGCTATTCCTGCGTGATTTTCATCTTCGTAAAAACGCTGTTCCACTTTGTCTATAACTTCCAAAGGAGAAATCATCTTGGTGTTGAGGGAGAAGGATATCCGGCTGTGATAAACACTCCAATATTCCGTAGTCATGGAATCCTGAAACTTCCCAAATAGCGGTAAACACTCATCCACAAAAAAGTCCAAAAGCTGCAAACTCTCTTGCCTGTTCTTCGGCCATAAGAGCTGCTTTTCGTTCACATTTCCAATGAATTTCACGCCTGAGGTGTCGATCATTTTTTTCAACTCACTCACATCATGCGAAAAGGTGAGCGGTTCTGGTGGGCGATGGTTCTTGGGCAGCTTATTTCGATTATCATGGTCGTAATTCCATTTCCCTGTGAGTGGCTGATCTTCCACCATTAAGACCCCATGTTTCCGCCGCATGAAACGATAGAAGGTCTCCATTAAATAGGTCTTCTTCCCCTTAAAAAGTTCCTCAAACTCCTCAACATCTGCCGCAAAGTGTTCGCTGGAATATCGTTTTGAGGGGAGTGTAATTTCATCGCAAAAGCGGCGCAATTGGAGGTCTAATCGGTATTCGTCTGGCGCTTGGTATTCAAATTTTTCGATATTATTTTTCTGGGTGATGACCCTCAGCTTGTCTTCCAAATCGTGTTGATTATCTGGATCATCCAAACTGAGATAAATCACTTCTTTCCCTTGGGATTGAAGCTCCTCAGCGAAGGACCTCATCGCCAAGAAAAAAGCCAAGATCTTTTGCACGTGGTGACGTACATAATCGGTTTCCTGACGCATTTCCATCATCACGTAAACGCAATGTTCATCGTCTTTAAACCACGAATGTTGCCCATTAAGCTGATCGCCTAAAATGAGTCTTAAGGTCTTTTTCATCTTCACTTAATTCGCCAGAGATTTTCGTCGCTCACCGCTGCAACGCTTGCTGCAATATTTCACCTCGTCCCAATGCTTTTCCCACTTCTTTCTCCAAGAAAAGGGACGCTCGCAGACCGGACAAATTTTGCTGGGCAGATCAGACTTTTTCATGTTAAAAGAACATCCGCAAAGCCGATATGTTTATTAAATATGTCAGTAAAAAACATCAAATCCCTCACCTTCGAAGAGGTAGACCGTATCATTGAAATGGCTTGGGAAGACCGAACGCCATTCGACGCTATTGAGCTGCAATTTGGCATTGCGGAAGGCGATGTGATTAAGTTGATGCGAAGAGAACTCAAGCCTCAATCTTGGAGAAAGTGGCGGGCAAGGGTGCAAGGAAGATCAACCAAGCACCTGAAATTGAGGCCTTTTACTGAAGGTCGTCACCGTTGCAGCAGGCAACGTGCTATTAGCGGGAATCGAATTAGTAAGCGCTGAGGATTTCGTTTATTCCATCTTTGGGTAAGCCCAATGCTTTCCGACTAAGACGCAAGTTTATCGTTGCGCTTTTTCAGAGGATAAGACTTCAAAAACACACTTTCAGGCAAATCAAACCTTTTGGCAAGCCGAGTAATCAAGGATTTACTGAAACCTCTTTTGTAATTTAATACTTCTGAAATGACCGATGGTGGAATTTCCAACTCTTTACTCATCGCGAGAGCAGAAAGCGAGTATTCCTGGAGCAATGCTTTCAAAAGTTCCACGGGTGTGAGGCGAAGCAGAGGATCTCGCAAGCTTCGGTGATAGTCCTGAATCACCAAATCTAATAGATAATATTGATTTTCTTTATCCTCATTTGCAATCCCATCTGCCAATTGATTCCCTAAAGCTTTATGCTGCTCACAATACTGATGGTATTGCTCATCTGTCGTAATTTTTGAAAACATGCTTTTGAACTTATATTGTATTTACCCTACATGCGTCAACTTTGTCATATTCTGAGTGAGTGCCGATAAAAGCTACATATAAACAGCATGACTTATAAAAGTTATAATCACATATCATCCTGTATTTGTTACCCCCAATTTTAAAAATGACCCTTTTGTTTTCGCAATCAACAAGCAAGCGGGCATTAGGGAAATCATACATCAAGTCGTTAATACTAGACCAATCACAAACTTTAATTCTCGATAGAAAAATGATAAAGCTTGATCGTGCTTGTACATTTCGCTCTACATATCTAAGGATTTTCGCCTCACTTATCACCCTTATTTTCATATAAATATATTCATTTATTCGCGTTTTGCGAAACACGATAACATCAAATTTCTGAATACATTTTGAATAAGAAAACCTTTTGAAACGCAACTTCATGAATGCTGCTCTTCATTTTATAAATGAACAAAATGGAGAGTCGTTATACTTGACACTCCGGAAGAAATGAGAACACCAAACTACTACAACGAATAAGGATCTTCAAAAAAACTTTTAAGGCTGACGCTTTCCCTAACATTTTATTTCAAGACCTCGCCTTCTCCAACTCTTCCAACTTCTTCCCAGTAAGAAATTCCAAAGCCATTTTATTGAAAACGTGCGGTTGTTCGATGTTGCAAACATGGCCACAATTCTCCATAATCATCATGGTGACCTCTTCTTGCACCTTCGCAAATTTCTTAGCTGCATTGAAAAAAACATGGTCCTGATCGCCCAT
>JAQWFN010000072.1 GCA_029238785.1 Flavobacteriales bacterium
GCCTTTCTGTGTACGACATTCTCGCGGGTGTGGAAGGGAACGACAAGCGGAAAATGCTCGATAAGAACGAAGCGTCGAGCATGGAACCTTTGCTAAGAACTGAAGATCTCGAAGGGGCTGGCTTCTATGCAGAGTACCGAACAGACGATGCCCGTTAGGTGATGACCCTCGCAAAAACAGCTTGGCGAGAAGGCGCGGTGTTGTGCAATCATATCGAGGCCAAGGAATTTCATTATAACGATAATCAAAAGGTGTGTGGGGTGCAGCTTCGCGATGTAAAAAGCGGCGAGGAAATTTCCCTTTCAGCCAAACAAATCGTTAATGCCACTGGTCCGTGGGTTGATCTCCTGCGCGACAAAGACCATTCGAAAAAAGGCAAACAGCTTTTCCTTTCGAAAGGGGTTCACCTGGTGGTTCGACACGAACGCTTGCCGGTGAAACAAACCGTGTATTTCGACAATACCGATGGAAGGATGATTTTCGCCATTCCAAGAGGAAGGATTACCTACATCGGTACTACAGACACCGCATACGAAGGCGGAAAAGAAGAACCCGGAACCACTAAGGCCGATGTGGACTACATCCTCGAGGCGGTGAACCAGATGTTTCCATCGGTGAAGCTGCAGGCCGAAGACGTGGAATCGTCGTGGAGTGGTTTGCGTCCGCTCATCCACGAAGAAGGCAAAAGTGCTTCAGAGATGAGCAGAAAAGACGAGATTTTTGATTCGCCGAGCGGACTCATTAGTATTGCTGGCGGTAAGCTCACCGGTTACCGAAAAATGGCCGAACGCGTTGTCGATCGTGTAGTGCAGCAAGGGGCTTTCAACACAAAAGCAAGTTCCACGGCCACGCAAGAATTAGAAGATGCCGCTTTTGCTTCATACGCAGAGGTGCAAGCCCTCGTTGATCGCCTCTTCACCGAATACCCTAAATTGCTTCCCGACTTCAAATCGGCAGAATACCTCGTGCACAATTATGGGAGCGCTTCTGAAAGCATATTGCGAGCGGCCCAAAAGATTGAATTGCCCGCAGAACTCGCTCTCGCTGCGGCAGAGGCAGATCATTGCTTACAAAACGAGATGACCCTCGACCTCTTGGATTTTTTTGAGCGAAGAACTGGTCGCTTGTACTTCGACATCCTCAGCATCCCAAGAATTCGGCAAGTGGTGAGCATGGTTTTTGCGAAGTTTTACGGCTGGACAGCAGCGGAAATTGAAACACAAGAAGCACGTTTGGATGAAGCCATTAATCGAGTGAAGGCCTGGTGAATTTCCTTTGAATAAATATGCGACCCCGCTGGGGTGGTTTTTGCTTTTGGCTTAAATCGGGGTTAGTGATATGCGACCCCGCTGGGGTTGTTATTTGCGCTATTATTGTTCTAGACCTTTTATCGGAATTGTTTTCTAGTTGTTGTTGTATCTTCTGTCACGTCTCGACCGCAGCGGTGTCACATATTGACCCCATGTCGAAATAGAAACCAACATCGTCCCGACCCCAGCGGGGTCGCATATTTATGAACTCATCAAACAATCCAAGAAATCGGTAAACATGTGAAAAAGCAAGGCAATGCCGAGAATCCGAATGGGCTTGCGGAAAAAGAGCATCAACACATAAACTCCCATCGCATAATAGGTGTGCAAAAAGTGGTGGTTGATGCTGCAACGATTCGCTTGAAAAATGGGCGTGGAGAAAAGGTGGTCGAGATCCACAAGCATGCTTGCGAGAAAAATGAGGTAAGCCTTCTTCCAATCTTTTCGAAAGAAAACAAGCGCAATGAACACCGGGAAAACAAGATGTAAAAAGTAATGAATGAAGGTTTGCATCTGCTTGTTTTTCTGGGTGGGTCTGCTCGACTTCTTATTTCAGTCGTACAAATTTACACGAATAAGCCGGTTTTTTCTGGCTGAAGAAGGGCCGTATTCACTCCATGATTCTTGAAGGGCATCACGACAAATCATCAGCAAGAAAAAAGCATAAAAACACCCTATTGAGGATTAATCTCGAGGAAGTTGTTCTTCTGCTTCCGCTTTAAATGCTGCGTTTTTAATCAATTCTAAGAGTTCATCAAGCTTTTTGTCATACGTGAAAACATCGTAAACAAAACCACAACCGCAGCCATCGTAATAGCCAATGTTATCATCAATTTCCTGCGAAATAAGTTTCCGCTCATAGAACCACGAGAAAACCGAAATCGATACCGGGTTGCAACGACCAGTTTGTTGCCAAGAACTGCAATAATATTCGCTATAAATGAGGCTGTCGGAATGAAAATAGTACTGTTTTACCCTGCCAGATAGCAGCAAGCGACGTTCGTTTCCTAAGAATTCACGGGGTCCGTCAAGACCCCAACGTACTTTCACTAAACTATCGTTTCGGTAAAATGCAAAAAGAGCTCGGTTCAAGGAGTCGGGAACTTCTATCATCACCATGCTCGTATCTTCATCAATTTCGTGCACCAAACGGTTGATGATTTCCGTTTTGGCGCTGTCTGTAAGCTCTTGCGGAATCACCTCAACAAAGGAAAGCCGTGGTGGAGTAGTCAAAACCAGGGAGTCTAGAAGTAGAACATCGCCTTCTACATCGCCCTGAGTACTTTCCAAGCAAGAGGTTAGAGCGATGAGAAAGAGGAATAAAAGCAAGACTTTTAGTGAGGTATAGTGCATTTTTTTGGGTGATGATGATGAGGCTTAATGATGTGGTTTTGGCTTCGCTTTGAACTTAACCCATAAATGTAGTACAAAGATCCTTGCCTTTTCAAGCGAAGCTTTTTCACAAGGCGCAGGAATAACTCATCGCCCAAGATCACATCGCTCAATCTTCAAAAACTGACATCCCTCAGTTCCCCTTGCGTTCAAGCGCTGTACTTTTGATGAAAACAGCAATCATGAAAGCCCGAATTTGGAAAAAGCGCTCTTTGGAAGAGATGAAGGAGCGTGTATTTAGCGCATTGGAGCAAAATGTGAACTACCACGAATCATCGGTGCTGGGGGTGCCCGCTTCGTATCTCGACGATAAGGTGTTCAACCAAGACGCTTCCTTCGTGAAAGATGCTCCCTGGATTTCAACCCTCATTCAAAATCCCAATCACATCGGCTGCCACACCTTGGGGAAGTCGGAATCGTTTTTTAAAGGCACGCAAGCCATTGAAAAGGAGCTGATTGAAGTGTGCGCGGTGGATATTTTGGGGGCTGAAGAAGGAACATGTGATGGTTATGTAGCTTCTGGCGGAACAGAGGCGAACATGCAGGCGATTTGGGTGTACCGCAACTATTTCATGGAGGAATTTGGAGCGGATAAAGATGAAATCATGATTCTGTGTACCGAAGACAGTCACTACTCTATGAATAAGGCTTCCAACATCCTTGGTGTAAATATCCTGAAGGTGAAGGTGGATGAAAAAACGAGAGTGGTGAATCAAAGCGACCTCATTGAGGGGCTTCGCGAAGCAAAACAAAACGGGAAGAAATACGCCATTCTGGTGGCTAATATGATGACCACCATGTTTGGAAGCGTGGACGACTTGTCGCCTTTCTTGAACGAATTAAAGTCCTTCGATTTCAATTACAAAGAAATCGCCGAGAAGATGTTCATTTCACCCAAAACCGTGAGGAAACACATTGAAAACGTGTACCGCAAGCTTCAAGTGCACAACAAAGTAGAGGCCGTTCGTTTGGCGATGGATCACAAGCTCATCTAAAGCGAAAAGCGCTTCTTAATCAAGTAAACGTAAGGTTGGTACATGTGATGGGTGAACACGCCAAGCTGGGGTAGGGTTTTTACGTACTCAGGGTATTCGTTGTCGGGTAAAAGAATGATTTCAGTTCCACAAGGCAAGTAATTCTCCGAATCGGCAAATTCTGGTCGCTCAAATTCAGGCAAGTATTCTTCCAAAAAGCCGTGCATGCGTTTTCCCAAGTACTTCTCTAAAATGGCCATGGCCTCTTCTGTTTCCTTGTTGATTTTCTTGAAGACTTTTCTCAAAACAACGCGTTGAACCACTGGTAATTGCTTCATCATTTCCTTGCTTCCTTCCAGCGGATTGGCATCACCGAAGTCGTTCAAATACTGCACACTTACGGGCATTTGCGGTACCCAATCTTCGGTATTTACAATGCGGAAAGCCCAGTTCAAATGGTGGGCGTTGTAATCGTAAACAAACTGGGTGTTTCCCAACTTGGGCGCTGCACTGGCGTAAGTTTTTAATCGAATATCCTGAGGGAAATCTGAGTGATGGTGAAAATAGGCTCCCATCAAGGTAGCCAAAGCACCTCCCTGAGAATGGCCCACTAAAATGAAATCGCGGTAGCCTTCTTGATAATAGCTAAGTACCTTGTCGAGCATGTGCGGACCAAGAAAGGCCATGCCAATGGTCCACCCGGCGTGTACTTTTGCCCCTTCAAGTTCAGCAAAGTTGTAGTTGAACTTGAGTGTGTCGTTCAAGTTGAGTTCGCCTTTAGCCGGCAACATCGCCGCATAAAAGTTCTCCAACCAGGAAGCCTTTCTCCCCACAGAACCGCGAATGGAAAGTACTACCAATCCATCTTCGCGAAGCCAAATGTCGTACTGATTGTCCAAACCCATGTCGGGAGAATGGTACAGTTCCTCGTAATTCTCTGGCGGACCAACAGGAATTTCCACGTAGTTGGTGTCTGACTGCTGCACTGTAATCTGCATGCACTCCAGGTATTCTTCTGGGTTGAAACCTTCCTGAAGAATTTGTGCGCGGGTGCTTGTGATCAAAAAAAGCATGGCCAGGATGAAGAAAGTAGCTTTTTGCATCTTGCAAAGGTAGTTTTCAATTTCATTTGGGATGAAGAATTCATTTCGTTTTCACATTGCTTAACTTGTGGTGATGAAACGACTAGTTGTACTCAGCGGCGCGGGGATGAGCGCCGAAAGCGGAATTGCAACCTTCCGTGGCGCTGATGGTTTATGGGAAGGACATCGCGTGGAAGATGTTGCTACGCCCGAGGCATGGGCGAAGGACCCTCATTTGGTGTTGGAGTTTTACAATCAACGCAGGGCAGGAGTGATGGATGCCAAGCCCAATCGTGGTCATGAAATTCTGGCTGAATTGGAGTCGGAATTTGACGTCCGCATCATCACCCAGAACGTTGACGACCTTCACGAAAGGGCAGGATCTACCAAAGTAATGCACCTTCACGGAGAGCTCATGAAAGCCCGAAGTGAGCATTTTGTGGATGAGGTGGTCGACTGGCCACATCGCGAACTCAATTGGGGAATGAAGTGCCCGAAAGGAACGCAACTTCGTCCGCACATCGTTTGGTTTGGAGAAGCCGTGCCCATGATTGAACCCGCTGCAGCGCTTTGTCAAACAGCCGATGTTTTTTTGGTGATTGGGACCTCCTTAAATGTTTATCCCGCCGCCGGACTTCTGGATTTTGTGCTTCCTCACGTTCCTGTTTATTTGATTGACCCACAAATTCCGCCCGTAAGAATGCGCCCGAATTTCACCCCCATCGCTGCTGGTGCAAGTGAGGGTATGGCGATTTTGAAAAGTCGTCTTCTGCAGAAGTAGCTTTATAAATAATGGCACTGAAGGGAATAACATTCTAGCCCTACTTCATCAAAAACTACTTCAAGTCATTCAACTGAACCACATCAATAAAGCCCAATTCAATTTCCCTGCAAATCTGTTCAATCGGCCAATCTTCACCGTAGGGAGCGTAATCGTCTTTGAGATCGTGTCCGAAAATCCGCGCAACACTCTGCCACATAAAGGCCGAGAAGCTTCCCTTGAGCTCTTGGATTAATCCATAGGAAGAATCGCCCGTTTCCCGATCAATCAGTTTGATGAGGATAATACCTTCTTTCACCGTCAGTTCTTTCAGCTGTCCCTCGAAGGCCCTTTTAAGTTCAGCTTCGGTGGCTTTAACATGCGCTTTTCGTTCCTTCTCGTTTTTCATTTCGCCTAACTCCACTTCGAGTTGACGCATGATGTCGCCAGCAGCTTTCGCATAGGGATAAACCCGAACCACACGTTTTTTGAGGATGCCGTAAGATTTTGAAGCTTTTTTCTGATTTCCATTGCCCGGTACAATCGCCATTTGGATGTTTACCATGGGCACCGTATCACCATCCAAAACAGTGGCTTGCACCCAAGTTGAATCGGGCTGCACTTGGGCAATAAGTTCTTGACCTAGAGCGAGAAGAATGGTGAATATTAAAAATCGGACAGTCATCAATGGATTAACGTTGTACCTCACTAAAATGATACAATTTCACCAAAAAAACACCTCATTTCACGTTTCTTAACGCTATCTTCTTCGGAGTACCCAAGCGCTTTGGGCTTCAGATGTCGCTTTTACCTGAGACGCCGCTTCTTCTTGCTTCAAAGCAAAGGCACCTAATGCAGCAACGATCAGTTCTTCGCCTTCTTGGGGCACCGCCAACATTTCCGGCTTGAAGTAGTGCTTCACGAAGTTGGTGTCGAAATGTCCGCTGACAAAAGCTTCGTGGTTGATGGCAAAACGGCAGAAGGGAAGTGTGGTTTCAATTCCGTGGATGATGTAATGGTCGATAGCACGCGTCATCAAGTCGATAGCCGTTTGGCGGTTTTCAGCATGAACAATCAACTTCGAAATCATTGGGTCGTAATAAATCGGGATCTCCATGCCTTCCTCAAAACCATCATCAACGCGTATTCCTTTTCCTTCCGGACGCTGATAAGTTTTCAAAGTACCGATGTCTGGAAGGAAGTTGTTCAAGGGGTCTTCAGCATAAACACGCACCTCAATGGAGTGACCATCAATGCCAATGTCTTCTTGTTTGTAGGGAAGTACCTCTCCGCGGGCCACGTCAATCTGCGCCGCCACGAGATCGATGCCCGTAATCATTTCTGTAACCGGATGTTCCACCTGCAAGCGGGTGTTCATTTCGAGGAAGTAGTAGTTCAGCTGTTCATCCAAAAGAAACTCCACCGTTCCTGCACCAATATAATTGCAAGCTCGAGCCACATCACAAGCACTTTCGCCCATCGCCTTCCTTAGCTCTGGTGTAAGCACAGCAGAAGGCGCTTCTTCAATCACTTTTTGATGGCGGCGCTGAATACTGCACTCGCGTTCTTGGAGATAAAGGATGTTTCCGTGCTGATCGGCAAGGATTTGAATTTCAATGTGTCGGGGTGAACCCACAAACTTTTCAATGAACACGCGTCCATCACCAAAAGAATTTACCGCCTCGCTTACTGCGCGTTCCATTTGCGACTTGAACTCCTCAGCATTTTCAACCACACGCATTCCTTTTCCACCACCGCCAGCGCTGGCCTTGATGAGAATAGGGAAACCAATTTCTTTTGCAATTTCAAGCGCTTCATCAACATCCTCAATGGCCTCATCCGTTCCCGGTACAAGCGGAATGTTATAGCTTTTCACCGCCGCTTTGGCCGCCAGTTTACTGCCCATCAGGTCCATGGCCTCGGGAGACGGACCAATAAACGTAATTCCAGCTTGGGTTACTGCTTTGGCGAATTCGGCGTTTTCCGATAAAAAACCATAGCCCGGGTGAATACCGTCGACGTTTAATTCCTTGCTAATTTCGATAATGCGATCGCCACGGAGGTAGGACTCGGAGGAAGGTGCCGGACCAATATGAACGGCTTCATCGGCAAATTTCACAAAAGGAGCTTGTTCATCGGCATCAGAATAGATGGCCACAGTTGCAATTCCTTTATCTCGCGCACTTCGCATAATTCGAAGGGCAATTTCTCCACGGTTGGCGACAAGTATTTTCTTCATAATCAATGCTTATTCTCAATACTCACTTCATGTTGTAATGAGTCATAATGAGTCGTTCGAACAATCGTCCGGGTAAAATTCGTTTCAGGAAAACCGACAATCTTTGAGTAGGGGTAGCCACTTGATAGTAGAGCCTTGGTTTTCTCTTAAAGATGATTTTTTCTATTTGCTTCGCGATGAGTACAGGGTCTTGAGCGCTAGAAACTTCATGGTTTACCTGCTCCAAGGCTTGTTTGAACCGAGGATACACCTCATGGTCTACTGCTTTCGCTACTTTTCTGTTGTTGTTGATGTTGGTTTTGAAATCGCCCGGTTCGAGAATACACACCCGAATACCAAACTGCCTCAATTCCATGCTTAAGGTTTCGCTTAAACCTGCTACTGCGAATTTGCTGCTGCAATAAATACCGCGATAAGGGAGTCCGAAACGCCCACCAATACTGGTGATGTTGATGATGTGTCCGCCTCCATTCCTCATCAAAGGAACTGCTGCGCGGCAAACGTTCAAGACGCCAAAAACATTCGTGCTAAAGATTTCTTCGGCTTCTTCTTGGCTTGTAGATTCGAGCGGACCCGCCATTCCTAATCCGGCGTTGTTGACGAGGACATCCAGTTTACCCGCTTCGCTTTGGATGATCTTGAGAGCATTAGAAACAGAGTTCGGATCGCAGACATCCATGCTGATCATGTGCACCTTTCCTAACATTTCCTGAGCTGGATTTCTTGAGGTGGCATAGACAAGATGCCCGTGTTCAGACAAGTACTGAGCAATTGCTTGACCGATTCCGGAAGAACCTCCTGTGACTAAAACAACTTTTTGGGACGTCTTCATCTCGGACAAATATAAACTTAAAGGAGGGGGGTGGCCTAAAAAAATGGGCACAAAAAAATGGCAAGCTACTTACATCGCACCGCTACAACTATTTACCCTTGCTACCTTCCGGTCCTGGGGGATTCAACAGGAGCTGGTCGTATAAGACTTGCCGTTGCAAAGGTAATAATCTTTTTTTGCTGTGTGCAAGTCATTCCTATATTTGATAAAAACTTTTTTATGAAAACGACACTTGACACTGAAAACGGGAAAACAGCACCTAGCTTTTTTTCTACAGCCCTTAAATATGGGGTAATTCTTTTTGTGGTACTTCTGATTCACGATTTGATCTGGTTGGCTTTGACAGACAATTATCAATCGGGCTGGAAGGGCTTTATCTCAACAGTGATAACGATTGCAGGCGCTTTCATGATTTTGAGTCACTATAAAAAGAACTACATGAACAATCAGCTCACTTTTGGTGAAGGCTTTAAAATGTCGTGGGTGGCACTGATCGTGAGTTCATTACTCACGGGAATTTACAGCTACATTTTACTTGCTTTTGTGAGTCCGGAATTGGTTGACCTCATGATCCAACAGCAATATGACGAGATGTTAGAAAGCGGAATGCAGGCTGATCAGGCCAAAGAGGCGATGAAATTTGTACAAATGTTCATGAAACCTGCTGTTATTGGAGTAATGGCTGGCGTATTTGGTTCTATTTTTTCCGTTATTTGGGCACTCATAGCCGCCGCAATAAACAAAACCAAGTAATCTGTGGATATATCGATTGTTGTTCCTCTGTACAACGAGGAGGAGTCTTTAAAGGAACTTCATGCGTGGATTGCGAGAGTGATTGACGGCATGGATGTGGTAGATCACGAAGTAATTTTTGTGGACGATGGAAGTAAAGACAACTCTTGGAAGGTGGTTGAGGAGTTGATTCAATCAGACCCAAAGCACGTTCGCGGAATTCGTTTCCAGCGGAATTATGGGAAGAGTCCTGCACTCAACGAAGGCTTTAAAATGGCTCAAGGCGAGGTTGTCATCACTATGGATGCCGATTTGCAAGATAGTCCCGAAGAAATCCCCGAACTGCGCAGAATGTTGCTTGAAGACGGTTTTGATATGGTGAGCGGGTGGAAGAAAAAACGCCACGATCCTTTGTCGAAAACCATTCCTACCAAACTCTACAATTGGGCCACTCGAAAGATGTCGGGCATCTACCTCCACGATTTCAACTGCGGACTAAAAGCCTATCGTTTGCCTGTAGTGAAAAGCATTGAAGTGTTTGGTGAAATGCACCGATACATACCGGTATTGGCCAAGCGTTCTGGTTATGATAAGATCGGGGAGAAGGTGGTTCAGCACCAGGCAAGAAAGTTCGGAGAGTCGAAATTTGGCTGGGAGCGTTTTATAAATGGCTTTTTAGATTTACTCACCATTACCTTCATTGCGCGCTTTGGCAAGAAACCCATGCACTTGTTTGGTTCACTGGGCTCCTTGATGTTTTTCCTCGGTTTTGTGCTTTTCGCATGGATAGGAGGAGAGAAGGTGTACTACATTCTGAAAGATGTCCCGGCGAAAAACATTACAGATATTTCTGGTTTTTATATCGCCCTTGTGTCCATGATTTTGGGAGTACAATTGTTCTTAGCTGGTTTTCTGGGTGAACTCATCTCCAGAAACTCGCCCAATCGAAATGCTTACCAAATTGCTGAGAAGGTAGGCTAGAGGAAGTCAGACCTTCTTTTTTCTTGCTAAGTCCTGCTGCTGCTTGCCGACCATGCTTCACACTTAGTGTTGCATTTAGTATGCCTTGACCTGAGTTGTTTCAACTGTATGGTCTTAAAGATTGTTTCAGGCAGTTCAGGTGTAAGCAGATCTTTTTTTGGATGATGCTTGAGGCGAAGGGCATCAATGAGCGCTTGATTTGCTTGAATGATGGAGGTGTAGATTGATGAAAGAAAGGTGGGTATTCACAAAGTGCTGCTTTCATTTTTTGGAGGGTTTTTTTGGAAGTGCTAACTTTCGTTGAATTCGGAAAAAAAACAGCACTTTTTCCCGCCCAAACACAGCCCTCGCGGGCCCTCCCTTTCCCTCCCCCGCCGCCACCAGCCGGTTCAAAGTTAAAAGCTTTTAATGCTGAATTTCAAAAGTTTACAAGCCCATTTTGTAAACATCCCCCCTCAATTTGTAAGTGTAAAATCCAGACAAAAAACACAAGCCCAAAAAAGCCACTATTCCCAATTCGTCATTCCTAATTCTCAATACCCTAAATCAACCATCAAAATATACATGCGACCCCGCTGATTTCGGAAACGTTTTGGGCTAATTTCAGGGGTATAGATATACGACCCCGCTGGGTTCGGAAACGTTTTGGGCTGATTTCAGGGGTATAGATATGCGACCGCGCCGGGGTCGGAGACGTTTTGGCTGATTTCGGGGCTATAAATATGCGAACCCGCTGGGATCCGTAGACTGCACTGCGGCATCTCGAACCCTACACTCACAAGTTGACCCATTAACTCCAATTGGTATGAACTGCTTAAAGCTATTCAGTGATGGATATTCCCAATTCCCAATTCCTAATTCCCATTTCGTTATTCCTCATTCCCAACTCCCAAATCCGGCAACTTCAACACTACACCATCACCCAAAATCAAATCATCCAAATGCGCGGCAAAATTGCCCTCCAAACTTCGAATGTGAAGGTGCATCTTACTGCTGTGATGGGTGAAAATGCCTTGGTGTGAGGTAGAATAAAAGCCAAGTACTGCCGCCCGCTCATCGCTCAATCTATTGTGTAAACCGGAGGTAATGTGCTTTTCATGACTGTGCTCCATATCACCATCAGCCCAATCAATCACATGCCAATCGGCCCGGGTGAACCTTCCTTCGAGCAAAAAAGGAAAGGGATGATCATTACTCAAACCTTGTGAAAGAACAAATTCACCCAAAAAATCCTCCAACTCTTGGTAAGTCTTAACTTCCTGTGGAATCACATGCTCGCTCCACTCCGCTACTTGAGAACAAACAAAGAGCGTTGCTTTATGGTCGGTTTTATTTGATAGCTGGAGTTGATTGTTTTTTTTCTGGGCGATGAGGTACTGGCTGTCCCAAATCAAAACTTCACCCTTTAATCCTTCCACAGCGCCCAAACCATAAAGGTGCTCGAGATCTTTTAAGGTAGTTAAATCAACACTAGCAGAAATATCGCCCTTGTGCATCATGTTTTTCAATGCGCCATAATAACGCACCTGAGGGTTGGGGTTGGGTGCCGTCTCACAGGCGCAAAGAATCAAGAAGAAAAGGTAGGCGAGTTGTTTGTTCATGCACCGAAGCTAACCAATTCCAACAAAAAACACCAAAGTCACAAAAAAGCAACTTTGGTGTTTCACCCACTAAAATCGATTCACTTAGTATGAACCGACCTTTAAACTAAACATCATTGTTTCTGCAACTGAATGCTTGTAATTCCTTTATTGGTAATGACCTGTGCGAAGTAAACTCCTTTCGCTAAATCAAGGGCATCAATGCTTACTTTGCGCTCATTGCTGTGCGTGCTCAGCACCACTTGTCCTTGGGTGTTCATCACAATCACTTGCTGAATGTTGTCCTCAGAACTGATGGTCCATGCACCATTCGTTGGGTTGGGATAAGCGATGGCAACGCTTTGCTCCAACTCTTGCGTGCCAACTTCGATTTCCCCAAAGTATACATCGTCGAAATAGAAGGTCAGCTCGCCCGCTTGTGCACCAGTAATGTCATAATTGAAGAATATCGACGCTTTGTTGTAGGTCCACCCACCGTCTAATCCTGTGCTCAACATGGCAGTCCCGGGTGCTTCATTCGCAAAATCAAACTCCAATACTTCCCACGCTCCGGCAAGGGTAGTGGTGGTTTGGGTTTCGCAAGTGTGAGTAGCGTTGGTAGCGGCTTCTACTTTAAGGCGAACAAGTGTTCCTGCATTTGCCGACCATACCCGCACGCTCATCTTAGAATCAGTAAGCGTTAAGGGAATGTTGTTGATGAAACCTGCAGCAGTGCCGATGGTGGTCCCAGCCCAACCTTCCGCGGTAGCAGATTTGATGGTTTTTACAACGGTGTTTTCAGGATCAGTAGGGTCTTCTGCTAAAACAGAGAAATTTCCACCAAAATCAATCACACTGTAATTGATTCCTTCATCTTCAAAAGTCACGGGCAAGTCCAATTGCTCTCCGTTGGTTCCTTGGTTGATGTCGTCAAAATAAAAGGTGGAGTTTTCAGATCCGTTACCCACATTGCCAAAGTCAAACATGAAGACCAAGGTATTGAAGGAGTTTAAGGGCTCTCCAGTGAAATCAAAACTGAGTTCTTCCCAAGCACCACTTACGGTGGTTAGAACGTCTCTTTCGGTGTAAGCCGGACCTTCAAGCTTGAATTTAACCACTGTTCCTACAGGCGCTGTGGTGTAAATCTTCATTGAAATGCTGTTGTTCTCAGTAAAATCCAGAAAACCGTCGATAACGATTTTAGACCCAGACCAGATCAAACCGCCGTTGCGAACGATCTGACCAACATTCCCGCTGGCATTAATAGCGTCAGGGGCAGGGTTCGATACTAAATCAAAAGTGCCGCCGTCGAAATCTTCAAAATCACTTACCCCAACATCGCCTTCGAAGTGAATGGGTAAACCCTGAGCAAATGCGCACTGAAAAAGGAAAAGAAAGGTAAAAAGTAAAAGGTGTTTCATAAAGTTGATGTTATGCTTTTTGTGCAATCAAAAGGTAGCGCTAAAAACAGCTCCTTATTTGAGATGATGTATGCACAAGCTTCCTTGATGCAGTTCTCTTTACCTCTGTACAAGGACTTGTTAGGTCAATGGATACAGGCCTTACAGCTCTCTATCTAGCTGGAACATATTGAGGCAATTATTCGCTAATGATGTAGCGAAGCTGTGGTCAAGAGCTGCTTTTTTGTCCGTTTTTAGATGAAAAAGGGTACTCAAAAGTGTGGTAAACCGACAAAAGAAGTGCTTTTCCAGACGTGCTTTCTTCTAAAAAAGGGTACTTCAATTGTTCAGGCCCTGTTTCGTTCTTGCTAACTTTTGAGTGAAGCAATTTGGCGACAAACGCGGACAACTGTTCGCCATGCTTAACCTGGTGGTTCGTGAGCACATTGATTCCACAACTTACATCAACTTGCTGTTAAGCGGACTCCAAATAGCTCGGGAAGAGGAGGAAGAGCGTTTTGATGCCATCTTCACAGCAATGCTTTGCGAACTTTATCACCCCAGCCTCGATTGTCCGGGAGAACTGTTTGAGCATTATGAGAACTTCAAAGATCAATCTTCCTTCGAATTTCCATTTGTGCTTCAAGCATTGGCCAAGCACTATTCCAATCAAAGGGATTACAAACGAGCAACGCAATTTGCTCAAGAATACTTGAACTTAGCCATTGAGCAAAACTCCTTGGACGATATTCAAGTGGCTCGTTCAACCTTGTTGGGCATCTACTCGAAAACAAACAATAAAGCAGATTACTTTGATTTAGCTCAAGTGTATTACGCAACTCAAGACAGCATTGATCAAAGCACAAACCTCAATGCCTTTGCTTATTTACAGGGCGAGTTAGATCGAGAAAAGAACGAACGCATCAGCTCACTAAATACTTCCCTGGAAACAGAGGAAAGGTCGCGAAATAGAATAATCCTGCTCAGCATCGCTATTGCGGTTCTCTTAATCACCTTCCTCGTGAATAGGGTGCGCCTCATCAAATCGCAAAGAACACTCCTTCACCAAAAACAAGAAAGCGCCAATTACCTTGAGAAGATGAACGAGGTTTTAAAAGAGCAACAGGCCTTTAAAGACCGTTTTTACTCGAACATCACCCACGAATTTAAAACCCCACTTACGGTGATTCAAGGGAGCATTCAGCAACTTCAAATGGACGAGAGTTTTCTTGATTTGTTGAAAGATGATGCGCAACTGGCCAATAAATTCGCGGCCATTCAGCGTAACGGAACCAACCTCATGGGCATGGTGAATCAGTTCCTCGACCTCTCGAAATTGGACGAAAAGGCCTTGTCTTTAGAGCTAAAAGAAGGTGATCTTTCAGGCTATGTTTATTATTTGGGCGAAAGTTTTGAATCGCATTTTGAAGACCAAAAGATTGAATTTGAAATCGAAACCAGTGAGGGAAGCATACTCACGGCTTACGATGCAGAAAAGGTGAAACAAATCATCACCAACCTCTTGTCAAACGCAGCAAAATACACCCCAAAGGGCGGAAAGGTGCTGCTGAGCTTGCTGGCCGATGAAGAACATTATACGATAAAAGTGAGCGACAACGGGGTGGGGATTTCTACAGAACACCTTCCTTTTGTGTTTGATCGCTATTACCGCGTTCAGAAAGATCAAATGCCTGAGGGAACGGGGATCGGACTCTCACTCTGTAAGGAATTGAGCGAAACTCCCGGTTATCAAATTCAAACGGTGCAGTTTTCAGGTGAAGTTGTGGGCGATGGAACATTGATTCTGCCAACAAGCAACGGTCCGAGCGAAGCCATTAACGTGATTCTTGTTCAAGATCAATCCATCACTACCGATTCCATCTTCTTGGCTGGTGCTCCGGCTCCTGAAGCGCTAACGAATGTTTTTGGAATCTCCCAAGGCGATGTTGGTGCTGTAAATCGTTACTATTTCTATGCAGAAAACTATGAATTGCCTGTTTTCCAATTGAATATGGGGAGTTCTTGGAGTACGTCAGTAAGCACCCTCCACGCCAGTGAAGAACTCATCAACTCCATTCTTGAAGTTCAAAACGAAACAAGCATTTCAGAAGTTTTCCCAAACCCAGCTCAAATGAATGAACAAATTAACTTCCAGCTTTACGCTAAAGAAGGTCAATACACCATTCAATTCTTTGATCAACTTGGTAAAGAAGTTCATTCAGAAATGGCCATGAACACCAAGGGCAGCTTGAGCTATCAACTACCAAGCGATATGGCAGAAGGAATGTACATCTACCGCGTATCAAATGCAGACGGTGTCATCCTTAAAAAAGGTAACGTGATGCTGCAGCGCTAATCAAGCGGAAAAGACATGTCGAAAGCCGGTTTCTCTTGGGAGGGATCGGCTTTTTGCTTTGGGAATGAGGAATGCGTGAAGGTGAGAATGTATGATTTTGGGAATTGATGGTTTTTAGGATTTGGCTGATGATTATCGACCATCCATGTACCTCCGCAAAATCACAGCAGCACTCACTTCATCCAAGATCTTTTTGTCCCTGCGCTTGCTCTTCTTCATGCCGCCCATCACCATGGATTGCATGGCTTCGCGAGAGCTGAAACTTTCATCCACCATGTGAACGGGAACACTGGGAAAGATTTTCT
The DNA here is from genome assembly GCA_029238785.1 of Flavobacteriales bacterium. Taxonomy (GTDB): domain Bacteria; phylum Bacteroidota; class Bacteroidia; order Flavobacteriales_D; family Sanyastnellaceae; genus CALKGK01. The sequence continues at coordinate 15,944 of JAQWFN010000072.1, forward strand.
GCAGTTTGGCGGCGAAATCGTGGGCGGGACCGGTATTGTGGGTGATGTCGCTGCCCAATCCACTGGGGTCGCCCACCACAAAAGCATCCACTTGGTGCTTTTCCAAATAACGCTTCACAAAAGGAATCACTTCATGCGTGTCCAAACCGGCCAAACCGGTGGCAATAATCTGCAAGTCGTCAGTTTCCGCTAAACCCGTGCGCTTTTGTCCGTAATCGAATGCTAGAAGTCGTCCCATCCTCCAAAGGTAATTCATTCTTTCCTGCTTTCTTCTTGTATCTTTGCTCCATAAAATTGAATACACATGGGCTACTCCATCATGAAAGATACCATCGAAAAGGCGTGGGAAGACCGCAGTCTTTTGAAGCAAACTCCCGTTCAAGACATGATCAGAAATGTGATTGAAGAGATCGATAAAGGGCGTTTGCGTTGCGCAGAACCTACTGAAAACGGCTGGCAAGTGAACGAATGGGTGAAAAAAGCAGTGGTGATGTACTTCCCCATCCAAAACATGGAGACGATCGAGGTTGGTCCCTTCGAATTTCACGATAAAATGGAGCTGAAAACGGGCTATGCCGAACTCGGAGTGCGCGTTGTTCCTCACGCCATTGCGCGTTATGGAGCTTTTCTAGCTGAAGGGGTGATCATGATGCCGAGCTACGTCAACATCGGCGCTTTCGTCGACTCCGGAACGATGGTGGATACCTGGGCAACGGTAGGCTCTTGCGCTCAAATTGGCAAGAACGTTCACCTCAGCGGGGGCGTGGGCATCGGTGGTGTGCTCGAACCCCTCCAAGCGGCTCCGGTGATCATCGAAGATGGGGCCTTCATCGGGTCGAGAAGCATTGTGGTGGAAGGCGTTCGCGTGCGCAAAGAGGCGGTGCTGGGCGCGAATGTAGTACTCACCAAAAGCACGAAGATCATTGATGTCACGGGAGATACGCCTATTGAAATGAAGGGTGAAGTTCCAGAACGCGCGGTGGTGATCCCAGGTAGCTACACGAAGAAATTTCCGGCAGGAGAATACCAGGTGAATTGTGCGCTGATCATCGGTAAACGTAAGGCGAGCACGGATTTGAAAACGAGTTTGAACGACGCTCTACGCGAGCACAACGTGGCGGTCTAATTGAGAAAGGTGCTCTTCATACAAACGGCCTTCATTGGCGATGCGGTGCTGGTTTCGGCCTTGCTGGAAAAATGGCATGCCCAACATCCTCAAGATGAGCTTTTTCTGCTGCTCAGAAAGGGGAATGAGGGGATTTATGACGAACACCCTTTCCTGAAAAAATGCTTCACTTGGAACAAAAAGGAGGGGAAATACCGTTCCCTCTGGAAGATGCTCCGAAGCATTCGAAAAGAGCAATTCGATGTGGTGATCAACCCGCACCGTTTCGCTTCTTCGGGCTTTTTAACGGGCTTTTCTGGTGCGAAACACAAGATGGGCTTCGATAAAAATCCGCTGTCTTTTCTTTTTTCTGGTCGATACCCCCACGTGCTGGGAACCAAGAAGAGCAAGCGCTATCAACACGAAATCGACCGCAACCAATCGCTGATTTCGTCCTTCACGGAGGGGAACGCGGCTCAACCGCAATTGTACCCGCTGCAGAAACACGAGGCGGAGGCGGAAACCTTTGCCAAGGAGGCTTTCTTTTGCATCGCTCCGGCTTCGGTTTGGGCTACGAAGGCTTATCCAGAAGCGCAGTGGGTGGCTCTTTTGGCAAACTTGAAGGAATTTCCGGTGGTGGTTTTGGGCGGACCAGCAGATCGGGACCTGGCGGAGGGAATCATTCAGAAAAGTGGACACCCTGATGCGCAAAACGCTTGCGGAAAACTGAGTTTTTTAGCTTCGGCGGCATTGATGAAACGGGCGAAAATGAACCTGGTGAACGACAGCGCTCCCTTGCACTTTGCTTCGGCGGTAAATGCCCCGGTAACAGCAATCTACTGTTCAACCATTCCGCAGTTTGGTTTCGGACCAACGCGTCCGGATGCCCTGATTGTGGAAACGGAAGAACAACTGGCTTGCCGACCCTGTGGTTTGCACGGACATAAAGCTTGTCCGAAACAGCACTTCAACTGCGCTCATCACATCGATCAGCAGCGACTGCTAGAAATCGTTCGTCATGCTTTCTGAATCGAGACAAATTGTTCCGGTACCTCAGTTAGATTTTGGGCTGAAGAAGGGCGATGCCTTGGCCTTCTTGGTTTCCTGTTTCGCCACCAACATGGCCACAAAAGCCCGCGAGTTTGGCTTCAGAGTAGGGGATAACCCCAACGGCATCATCTTCAACCCCATCAGCTTGGCCTTAGCCTTGAAGGGCGTCCTCTTGAACACACCCATTATCCCTTACGAAGCGCAAAAGGAGTTCATCAGCTTTGAACATCACGGGAGCTTCAGAACGGCAGATCGGGAGGCCTTTTTTGAGCAAATCGAGGCAGAGCGAAGCAAGTTCAAGGTCCTTTTGGATGAAGCGAAGGTCTTGTTTGTCACCTTCGGAACGGCCGGTGTCTTCGAACACCTTCCCAGCAATACCCTCGTGGCCAACTGCCATCGTTTGCCCACCCAAGATTTTAACCGACGCATGCTCAGCATAGAAGAAATCGTAGGGCTTTGGTCGGAACTTTTAGATTTGCTTCGCGAAGCCTACCCACAACTCCAAGTCGTCTTCACCGTGAGTCCCGTTCGCTACAAAAACCTCGGCGCTCACGGCAATCAGCTTTCCAAAGCCCGACTCCTTCTCGCCCAAGAAAGCCTCATCCAAAAGCACCCCAACACCCACTATTTCCCCGCCTACGAAATCATCCTCGACGAATTGCGGGATTACCGTTTTTATCAAGGGAATTTGGCTCAGGTGAGTGAAGAAGCGGTGGAGTATGTTTGGGGGAAGTTGGTGGGGAGTTTTTTGGGGTGAATGGGTTGAGGTAAAAGTGCTGTAAAGCTAAGGATCATCATCAGCCCTTATTTGAAATATGTTTGATACCGACCCATTCCTACGATTGCGAGAATCATGAGAAGAAATACAATTAAACCACCCCAGTTAAACCGAGGAGGGCGAGGTTTAAAGTCGCCCGTTGGTTTATATTTTTCGCTTGTGAATGGCATGGTTTGGGTTTAGAGTGGATAACGTTTAGTACATGAAAAGAAGGCGATTACGAAGCACGAAACTTTTGGTTAAACACTTAGTTTGACACGAGCCAACATCCTTAATTTACTACTGTTACGCCTATTTTTTATATACATTGTTATGCACTTTTATTCTTTATCTCAATCCATTTATGTCATATCGTGACACAAAATTCCAAACCAATTCAGATGTGTTCTGCCCTTGAAAAGTTGCGCTAAACCAAACATGGTCTCCACCAATATATTTGTAATGCTCAACAGAAACTAAGCTATCTCCTTGATCATAAACATAATGTTCAATATTGTTGTCAATTGTTACGGTTGGGGTTAAAACTGTATTATTGAAATTAATCCAATGGTCCAACGTACTTTGGGCAGAGTTATAGTCACTACTCCCATTATAGGGGAGAACGCCATCAGAAGTTCCGTGAAGATGCACTACAGGCATTGGATGACTTGTAGGTCCTGTACAATCTAACATTGCTCCAGAAACGGATGCCACTGCAGCAATTAAATCACTTTTATAATTAGCAAGTCCATACGCCATCATGCCTCCGTTTGAGTATCCAGCAGCATAAATTCTCTCCATATCTACATTATACTGAGATGAGATTTCAGTTATCATGGATTCAACAAATCCAAAATCATAAGCATCACTTTTATTGTCTCCTCCTAATGGACAAGCGTTCCAATGAGATAAACCATCTAAACAACTACCTTGAGGATAGATTAAAATAAAAGTGTCAGCTTCTGCCAATGAGCGCATATCTGCTTCTTGCATATAATCACT
>JAQWFN010000077.1 GCA_029238785.1 Flavobacteriales bacterium
CAATTCTTCCCAACGGTGCGGTCATGAATAATAACATCATTAATTATTCAAGAGAAGGAAAGATCAGGGTCGATACCAATATTGGAGTAGCCTACAACAGCGATTTGAAAACAGCTAAAGCGGTTTTGATGGATGTACTAAAAAACGACGTACGTGTATTAGCTGAACCGGCTCCTTTGGTGGCTGTTTCTGAGCTGGGTGATAATGCCGTGAACTTGGTTGTTAGACCATGGTGTGACCCTGCAGTATATTGGGATGTTTATTTCGACACCCTTGAAAATGGTAAAAAGGCACTTGATTCGGCTGGAGTTTCAATTCCATTCCCGCAAGTCGATGTACACATGATAAACAAGTAAAACAAATCAACTCAAAAACTCAACAATGAAAAAAACAATGCTCCTTGTATTTTGTCTTGCCGCCGTTACGGCCTTTGGTCAAGATGCAAACAAAGTGCTTACTACCGATGAGCAAAATAAGGTAGATGCAGCTTTGGCAACACCTGCAGAAGAACCAAAAGACACCTCTTGGACAACAGGAGGAACCATGGGATTAAACTTTACTCAGACTTACTTAGACAACTGGGCATCTGGTGGACAAAGTTCTATCTCAGGAACAGTATTGGTTAGCGGTTTCGCGAAGTATGCGAAGGGTAAAGCTACTTGGGACAATACCATTGATTTGGCTTACGGTTTACTTCGTCAGGGCGATAGTGGTGGTGTTTTGAAGACTGATGATAGAATTGACTTCTCGTCGAAATACGGACACAGAGCTACCGAGGTTTGGTACTACAGTGCTTTGTTGAACTTCAGAACTCAATTTGCACCGGGTTACAATATTGTTAATGGTGTTCAGGATGAAAATCAGTTGATTTCTGACTTCTTGGCGCCAGGTTACGGTTTGTTAGCCTTGGGTATGGATTATAAGCCAAGCAGCAAATTTACCGCCTTCATTTCACCACTCACCTATAAACTTACCGTTGTAGGAAACCAGGCTTTGGCAGATGCGGGAGCATTTGGGGTTGAAGGAGCTCAGTTTAACGACCTCGGAGAGAAAATTGCCGACGGAGAGAACCTTCGTAGTGAACTCGGGGGATTTGTTAAGATGGAGTACAAAACGGATTTGGTTGAAAACGTCAGCTTGCAAACAAGAATCGACTTGTTCTCGAATTACGCCAACAATCCACAAAACATCGATATCAACTGGGAAACGTTGATCTCAATGAAAATCAACAAATACCTTTCTACAACCATCTCAACACAGTTGTTGTATGACGACGATGTGGATGTTGTTCGTGGAGAGCGTCAAGAAGTAGTTGACGGTGAAACAATCACCATCCAAGATGTTGGTCCAGCAGTACAATTCAAAGAAGTATTGGCCATCGGATTTAACTACAAATTTTAAGCAAGAGAACTTCTAAGAAATGAATTTAAAATGAGGGATGCACTTGGTGTATCCCTCTTTTTTATGCTGTTTTCTGTCTGAGTTTTATCCTGATCTACTTGAAGATTTGTATCACCTCATAAGTGTCTTGATCATTAATGGACGAAACGTGTTCATAAAGAACCATGAACTCAGCATTCTCTTCAAAGACGTATTCACCGCAGAAGGGAAAAGAAGGATTCAATGACCCGCATTCGAGTATCCACAAGCTATCTGTTCGAACCAACAAACGCTCAAAAATTAGTTCTTTATTGGAGTACACTCGAAAAGTTGAATCATAAGCCACTTCAATCGGGAGCTCGAGAAGTCCCATAAGTGGGGTAATTTCAGCATTGAATGGGTCCGATTTCGATCGAACCATTCTATCATATGAATAAATCCTGTGAAGCCCAGGAACTGTTTTCACGGAGCTACTGCGTTCTTGCGGAGACGATGTGCTGGATTCAGGAACAAAGTTGAATGAGCCGTATTTGGAAAGCAGAAAGAAGAGAGAAAAAAAAGACACGATAAAAAGTGTCGCTCCGAGAATTCGTTTTGGCCGCCCGTTTTTTGAGATCATTCCGAAAATAAAAACAGCCAAACCCAAAAGGGTGCCCAATGCACAAAAAACACTCAAGATTCCACTTAACGCCATGCTACAATCTTACCATTAATTTAACAAAGCAACAAAGGCCGGTCTTTCATACTTGAAGTATTTTTGCGCTCAGAACGTGAAAACCATGCATTTCTCCCTGAAAGTCTTCGCTTTTCTAGCGGCGATTTTTTTCTTTCAAAGTACAAGCGCGCAGTGTCTTATTGGTACAATAGGGGCGAGTGGAGCAGGCTGTGGCTGTTTGTCTGGTTGCAACCTCACTGCTTTTGGCGGACCAAATTGCGGAAGTGGTGTGGGAGGGAACTGCGACGGAGGAGTTCAGAGCTTCAGCATGGAATGGATGCTTCCTGCCACTTGTGGTGTTCGAGTTGAAGCGAGAATGGCTAACCGACCAGGATGCACGGCAAGTGGAGCGGATAGCGGAGATCGATTAAAAGTGGAAGGGAACAACCCGAAATCTTGGCAAAACGGAGCCAGTAACTCCACATTGTTTGATTTCCAGAGCCAAGTTGGTGGGACTCTTGGCGTTTATGCTCAAGCAAATCGTCGCGACGAAATTGTATCCTACGAGCTCTTTTTTGAATCGGGAGCTTGTCCCTTTTGTATCCTCCTTCCAGTAGAACTGGCTTCTTTTCATGCTTTTGCTGAAGGGCATTACCTCTGGTTGAACTGGGAGACGTACTCTGAACGAGAGAACAAAGGTTGGTACATCGAACACAGTAGCGACGGACTTCATTGGGAGCAGGAAGGCTTTGTGCCCGGTGTCGGAACAAGTGCTACTTTGAAAAGCTATGAGCAACACCTCTTGTTGCCAGAAAATGGAGTTCATTATTACCGTTTGCGTCAAGAAGATTTAAATGGAACACAAGGATTAACTCCTGTAGTGAGCTTTGAAGTAGTGGGAAAACGAGAATTTGAAGCTTTGGCACTGGGCAGCGGTAAGTTTAGATTACTTGGTGTTGAAGAAAGCGAGCGATTGAAGACAATAGATGTTCTTGATCTTTCTGGTCGATGTGTTTTCTCGTGGAAAGGAAATTTGTCTGAACAAGTTGAATTTTCCTTAGCTGCTCCTGAAGGCCTTTATTTGGTTTTGCTTCGCGATGAGCTGAGAGGGACGCAAAGCACATCGAAATTGCTGCTTCGATAAGCAAAGTTTTCTAAGTTTGCGGAAAATTAATTCGGATGTCGAAGAAAGCATATGTATTTCCCGGACAGGGAGCGCAATTCATCGGAATGGGCAAGGATCTATACGATCAAGGCGGAAAGATGAAAGAACGATTTGAGCAAGCCAACGAAGTTTTAGGCTTTGATATTACTTCAATCATGTTCTCAGGAACCGATGAAGAATTAAAAGAAACCAAGGTTACCCAACCAGCCATTTATCTTCACTCTACTATTTTGGCCGAAGCGCTGGGTGATGCTTTTCAGGCAGACATGGTTGCAGGACACTCCTTAGGGGAAATTTCAGCACTCTGCGCAGCGGGCGTTGTGAGCTTTGAAGACGGATTGAAAATTGTAGCCGTTCGTGCCCAAGCCATGCAAAAAGCCTGTGAAGCGGAGCCTTCTACAATGGCAGCTATTTTAGGATTAGACGATAAGGTGGTTGAAGATATTTGCAAAAGCATTGATGGAGTTGTTGTTGCTGCAAACTACAATTGTCCTGGACAATTGGTTATTTCAGGAAGTGTGGCTGCAATTGACGAAGCTTGTGAAAAACTCACAGAAGCAGGAGCAAGAAGAGCAATGAAGTTGGCTGTAGGTGGAGCCTTCCATTCTCCTTTGATGGAATCTGCTCGAGAAGAACTTGCTGCAGTGATTGAAGCTACTGAATTCAAAACAGGAACTTGCCCTGTATATCAAAACGTGAGTGCTCAAGCTGAAACAGATCCACAAACAATTAAAGCAAACCTCATTACTCAATTGACATCACCTGTTCGTTGGACTCAAACCATGCAAAGCATGATTGCCGATGGTGCAGAAGAAGTTATTGAAGTTGGTCCGGGTAAAGTATTACAAGGACTCTTCAAAAAGATTGATCGCCAGTTTCCTACAAGTAGCGCTACGGTGTAATTAGCCAAGACGGGTATTGCAAGCGATATGAAAAGCAAATGGGGTTCTCCAAGTCATTGGGAACCCCATTTTTATTAACTATACAAAGGCATCAACACTAAAATGCTTTCGTTCCATTCTCAAGAGAACAGTTGATTAGCGAAGTTACCTTCACACTGCAATACGTATCAAAAAGTAAAAAGTTGGAGTATTCGTCGATTATCCTTGATTATGGATAAATGAGAAGAGGTTTTGAATGTGCGCTTCTCTTTCTGCAAGCTGATCTTTGAGTTCAAGGTTTTCTTCACGCAAACGCACAATTTCAGCTTGCAACTCAGAAATCCCAGCTCCTGGAGTTAAAAAATCTTTCAATTTAGCCTGGCGCTCTGCACCTTTGTCGTTAACCTTACTCATCTTATTTGAACTTGCTACAAAGATGCCCTTTTTTTCCTCACTTCTTATTCTATTTTGTAAATGATACTAACCGTTTTGTGTTTATTCAGAAATGTCCATTTTCTTACCTAATCTTTTGAAATTCTCGGTTTTAAGTGAAGTCAATGGGCTTGATATTTCGCTGGGTGTTCATAATTGAGCGCGGGTTTTGTGGTGATGCCCTTTGAGGGTTCTTTTTCTGACTTGATCAATAATGCTTACCTTACTCAGCAAAGCACAATGATGGAAGTAAAACACTTGGGAGGCCTATTTATTTATACGAATCAGATCGAGAAAATGGCTGATTGGTATAAAAAAGCCTTTAAACTCACTTACGATTATGAGCAAGCTGGAAGTTTGCATCTTCGCTCATTTCACTACAATGAAATCGATGGAGGCAAGCGGTATTTGGTGTTTTCTTTGGCGAAAGCGGAAAGCGAGTTACCAAGCGGACCAAAATCCTTTGTTTTGAACCTTCGGGTGAGCTCAATGGACGAGGCATTGGCTTATCTAAAAGATGCTGGCATCGATCACGAACAAGAACAAGTTCATGAGCAAGGTCGTTTTGCATGGCTCACTGATCCCGATGGAAACCGGGTTGAAATCTGGGAAGACACCGCCGTTTAGTGCTCAGGAACTGCAGCTTAACATGGAACTTCCAACTTTGTTCTTTGCCCAATCTGGACGTTGAGCATACCACTTCTCGTGCTCCATTTGCTCGTCATAAGGTTGTTTTAGTAGCTCGTGGAGTTCATTGATCAATTCGAAATTGCCGGCTTCTGCGGCTTCAATAGCCAATTGGGCCATGTAGTTTCTAAGCACGTATTTTGGATTTACCTTACGCATGCCTTCTTGACGAACAGCGCTGCTTTCAGCTTCTTCTTGCCAGCGCGCCTCGTAATCTCTAAACCAATCTTCCCAGTCTAATAAGGTATCGCCCACCAAAGAACTGGGAACATAAAAAGCCTTGCTTACTTGCTGAAGCAGCTCTTGCTTTGTCCAATCGATATGAGAAAGCTCACGGAAGAAAATGCTCATGTCGCAAGGACTCAATTGCAGGCAACGTTCGAGGTCGAGGATGAGGTCTTCATCTTCGTCTTTTCTCAAAGATAAGCCCAGTTTAGTCCGCATCATGTTTAAGTAAGCTGAGTGGTGATCACCCCGAAAAGATTTCAAAACACTTTCGAAAGGTTCAGGGTCATTTGTCAAGGGATATAGGGCATTGGCCAGTTGTAAAAGGTTCCAATTGGCGATATAGGCTTGATTTCCGAAGCGGTACCTGCGTTGTCCGCTATCGGTGGTGTTGGGTGTCCAATTGTGATCGTAATCATCGAGCCAGCCGTATGGACCGTAATCGATGGTTTCGCCCAAGATGCTCATGTTGTCTGTATTCATCACCCCATGAACAAATCCCACGCGCTGCCATTCTACAATCATCTCAGAAGTTTTATCACAAACGGCTTTGAACAAACGCGCTGTGCTTATGGCGATATCTTCGTGCTGACATTCAGGATAAAAGTGCTTCACGGTGTGTTGAACTAGGCGCTCAAGTTCTTTAATGTTATTTCTTGCGGCTAAGATTTGAAAGTTGCCAAAGCGAACAAAAGATGGGGCTACTCGACAAACCACTGCTCCAGGCTCATAGGCCGCGTTGCCGTTGTACATCACATCGCGAAGAACTTCATCGCCAGTTAAGATCAAAGAAAGCGATCTTGTAGTGGGTACACCGAGGGCGTGCATGGCTTCGCTACAAAGGTGCTCTCGAATAGACGAGCGCAAAACGGCCAAACCATCTGCACTTCTTGAGTAGGGCGTTTCTCCTGCTCCTTTTAATTGAAGCGCCCAAGACTTGTTTTGGTGCTCTACCTCACCGAGGTTAATGGCTCTACCATCGCCCAACTGACCTGCCCAAGACCCAAACTGGTGTCCGCCATAACACATGGCGTAGGGCACACTTCCTTCTGCCTGTTTTTTTCCAGAGAACACATCTAGAAATTCGTCGCTCCGAAGGTCTTCTTCATTTAGTCCAACAAGCGCAGCTGTTTCTTTGCTTGCATGCACCAATTTTGCTGCGCTAGGTACGCGGGTCTTCACCCAGCTGAAACTGGCATCACTTACTTGTCTTCTTGCGCTTCCCTCGATTGGATCGGCGCTTAATTCTTTGCTGAAAAGTGACTTGAAGTTTAGTTTCATGCTTTCGAAGGTTCAAGTTGATGAGGAACTCCTTCGCTCAGAACAAGGAAGTTCTCCTTTGAAATTTGAGCCGCTTTCATGGCTGTTTCTAACTCATTGATGGGGTCTTCCATGTTGTCATCAGCCAAAGGAAAGGTGTTAAAGTGGCAAGCGATGGAAAGCGGTTCGCCAAGATCTTTGTGCACCTGAACCGCGAAATGGGGCGAAATGTGAATGGGCGACATGAACCAATCTGGTTTGTAGGCACCAATGGGGATAATTGCGGCTTGCATGGGCTGGAGTCGTTGACCGATGTCAGTGAAAATGTCGCTATAACCGGTATCGCCCACATAATAAATCCAATCTTTACCAGTATTGATTCCAAATCCACACCAAAGCGTTTTGTCTCGGTCAAACATGCCTCTGCTGCTAAAATGGTTGGCCGGTGTGGCGCAGGCCTTCAAACCGAAACCCAAATCTGCTTCTTCCCACCAGTCGAGCACCTTGATTTTGCTGATTCCTTTCTTCTTCAGAAAGAGGTCAAGCCCCAAAGGAACAACAAACAAGGGATCGTGCTTTTGAAAGAGTTTTTTCACCGTTGGTAAATCGAGGTGGTCGTAATGATTGTGGCTAAGCAGAACGATGTCAATTTTAGGCAATTCATCGAAGTCCAAACCTGGAGTACGTGTTCGTTTTGGTCCGGCAAAGCTCACGGGGCTGCATCTTTCGCTCCAGATTGGGTCGCTAAGAATGTTCGTGCCGTTCACTTGAATAAGGAAGGTAGAGTGATTCACGAAGGTAATTCGCGCTGAAGCTCCTTCAACAAGATCAAGGGGTTTTGGTCCGTAAGGCAGCTTTCTATATTCTGGCCAAACACCTGGTTTTTGGGTACGCATGTATTTGAGAACTCCTTTTAAACCCTTGGCTGATTTTCCGGAAGGGTTGAGGAATTTCTTGCCGTCGAAATGATCGCTTTTTGGCCCTTTATAAACGGGGGCGGAAAAAAGTGCGCCAAGAATAATTGGCGTGGATGAAAGTAGGATAAGTATAAAGACGAACATCTTTCAAAAGTAGGATAAAAAAGAACCCCGAACTCAATTAGAATTCGGGGTTTTGGGCTTGTTTAAGCTTCTTTGGCTTTGAATATCGCTTGAAATGTTTCAGCCTTTCTTGCGTCCTTTGTGCTCTTTTCCTTCTTTGTGCTCTTCTTTCATCGCTTTGAGCTTTGCCATTTGTTCCGGACTCAAGATGGCTTTAATTGCTTTTTCTTGGTCTTTTCGAATGGACATCATTTTTTTCTTGCGGGCTTCTTCGCTCAATGAGCTATCTGCTTTCACCGCTGCTTTTTGAGCGTCGTACTTTTCATGAATTTCCATCCACGCAGCACTTTGTTTCTCAGTAAGTCCTAATTCTTGAGCCATTTTTTCATGACGTTGAGCTTTCCCTTCGCCTTTGCGTTGGTCTTTTTTCTCGTCTTTCATAGCTTTCCATTTGGCAGCTTGTTCCTCGCTCAGTACAGCATTGAGTTTTTCATCCATTTCGGCTTTCAAGGCTCTGGCTTTTGAGCCTTTCTCTTCTTTTGAAAGGCTTTCGTCTGTTCTTAAGGCCTTGATTTTTGGTCGGTATTCTTTGTGGATGGCCGTCCATTCAGCGCTTTGTTCATCGCTCATCTTGAGGTCTGAAATCAATTGCTCGTGATGTTCTTTCATCGCATTTTTGCGTCCTTCTGTGCTTTCTTGAGCTTGCAAGGTTCCGAAGCTAAGTGCCATCAATAAAATGGCTAGGCTGTTTTTTAAGTGTCTCATAATTTTCCTTTTTAACTCATGTTTTGACGAAGCACAACTTGAAAGGTTTAATGTACGAAAGAAAAAAGTCTTATTCCGCTACCAATACTGCGCCCTCAGCGGCAATCCAAGCGGTGGTCCACGCTGCTTGAAAGTTAAAACCGCCAGTGATGGCATCGATGTTGAGCACTTCTCCGGCAAAGAACACTCTTGGGTGCTGTTTGTGCTGCATGGTTTTAAAATTGATTTCTTTCAGATCAACGCCACCGGCAGTAACGAATTCGTCTTTGAAGGTACTTTTCCCAGTTACTTCAAAAACCTGATCGGCAAGGGCCAAGCTCAAACGTTTCAGTTGTTTATTAGAGGCGTTCCCCCATTCGATATCATGAAGTTCATTCACTTCTAAGAGTTTGTTCCAAAATTTCTTGGTGAGCTGAAATAAAGGCCTGCTCTGGATTTTTTTTCCTTGAAATTCGGAGCTGTTTCGAGCATTTTTTAATTCCTCAAAAACATCTTCCTCGGGTGTTGATGTCCAGTTCACATGAATGTTGAAGCGGTGTTGTTTTGCAGCCAAGTCAATTGCTCCCCACGCTGAAAGTCTTAAAACAGCAGGACCACTTAAGCCCCAATGTGTAATGAGCACTGGTCCGAATTCTTTGAGTTTACTCCCCGCAACTTTAACGCTCGCCTCGGGAAATACCGTTCCTGGTAAATCGCTGAGGAGGGGGTGCTTGATGTTTAGGGTGAAGAGGGAGGGCACAGGGGGGATGCATTTTACTCCAAAATCGCTCAGTGATTTCCATGTTTTCGGACTGCTTCCAGTGGCCACAAGCAGTGCTTTAGTTCGGTAAGTGGATTTTTGTCCGCGCACTTCGATGTAATCCGCTTCTTCAATCAGTTCTTCCATTCCATCGTGCTCTAATTCGATGTTTAGGCGGAGGCGTTCGTTTTCGAAGCAATCGATGATGCTTTGTGATTGATCAGAAACGGGAAAAACACGGTTGTCTTCTTCGATTTTCGTTGCAACGCCGCGTTCGTCGAGCCAGGCCATCATGTCGCCCGTCATGAAACGGTGGAACGGACCAAGTAATTCTCGTTCTCCTCTTGGGTAGAATTTCGTTAGTGCTTTAGGCTCAAAGCAGGCGTGGGTAACATTACATCGTCCACCACCTGAGATGCGCACTTTGCTTAACACTTGTTTGCCTTTTTCAAGAATCAAGACTTTGGAGCCGGGTTTGAGTTCTGCAAAATGCAATGCAGAGAAATATCCAGCGGCGCCACCACCAATAATTAGGTAATCATAAATCATGATGTTTGCTTCTTGATTTTAATGAAGCAAAGGTACAGAAGTGAAAGCGGCTTATCGCTCATAAAAACGAATATGAGCAGCTCTTGTCTCTCATCAAAAAAGTGAATATCGGCGGGGAGATAAAAAAATCCCTACTGCATTACTGCAATAGGGATTTTAAATATTTTAAAAGAATGCCTTACTTCACTTGGAAACGAAGTGTGGTTTGTTGGTCTTCTTTTGCTAATACCAATAAGTACATTCCAGTAGCTAAAGCGCTTGTTTCAATAGCAACTACGCTGTTTTTTTCAAGTTGGATGATGTCAGACTGTACCAATTGTCCGCTCATGTTCACGATACTCATGCCTGTGCTTCCGCTGAGGTTTCCACATTGAAGGGAAATGACACCACCTTCTGCAACTGGGTTAGGGTAGAGGTAAGCAGCAGGTGCTTCAAGCATGTCTTCAACCGTAACACTGCTGTCGATTTCAATACTGAAATAATCGGCGTACGCTGCTTGCTCTTGATCGTTTCCAGCGAGATCTTGTCCTAAAATGACTTGTACATCGATGTCGCTTAATGAAGTTATCACCGCGTTTACATCGTACACCGCATTGTAGGTGGTCGCATTGATCCATTCGCTGAGAGCTGCATTCGGGGAAAGTGCTCCAGATAAAGGGTTTTCATCAGGGAATTGTATCAAAGGATTGGTGTTCCCCATTGCTTCATCATAAATGATCAACAAATTGAACATGCCTTCACCTAAATCGTCGTTACCAACAAGATAAGTATTGGCGTTAACAAAGAGGATATCTGGATTTTTCGTGTCGATAAGCAAAAGGTCTTCAAAAGTCAATTCGCTTGTGTTTCCATTCAAATCACTTAATCCGCTTAAGTTCATTGTAAGGCTTCCCGTTTCTAATTCAGTATCGTCCAAATTGAAGACGGCCAAATACGTGTTGTTGTTTTGCCAAGCACTGAGCAGGGTGTTCAAAGTGAGCGCCGCCGCAATGTCTCCTTGTCCGATAAATTCAATAACTGGATCAGCCGCAGTATCCATGTCTTCGTTAAAGCTCAATGGGATAGACAAAGCAGCAACACCGGCATCATCATCATTGAGTTCATTGTCTGAAGGAATGAGATCTTCAATAAATGGATTCTCTGTGTCGAAAACGATGGCAGCAGGAATATTTTGTTGCGCCATTGGATTGAGGAAGGCCCCATCTGTTAGGCCTGAAACAAGCACATCGATGTTTCCGAAATCCACATTGTTATCGATGACGTCGTAGATGGCCACATACTGGTTGGCTTCCGCCCAAAAACTGGCCATGTTATTTTGCACTAACTGTCCAGAAAGGTCTTCACTAAACTCGATAATCGGCTCATCATTAATGTTCATGTCTTCTGAGAAGTTGATGGTGAGCGTGAGGCTGTTTGCACCAACCAGATCATCATTCACTGTAACACTGTTTGGGTTGAGCGATACAATCTCAGGATTTTCGGTGTCAATAGAAAAGACATCGAGAATAGATCCGTCGAGCTGTAAATTACCAATGGCGTCTCTCGAGTTGTTCGCAGCTAGCTCTATGTTCATGAGGTTAACATTTCCGTCGAGAATGGTATAGCTCGCTCTATATGTGGTGTCGTTTATCCAAAGGCTTGAAGCATCATCAAACATCAAGCTGCTAGCCAAATCATTCCCGGGGAAGCTGATGTCTGGTTCATTAAGCGTAAGCATGGCTTCGCTGAAGATCACATCGAGGCTAAATTGTCCACCAACGGTAGCATCATTCATGTTTAATGTTGAAGGAAGTGCATTGCTTATTGAAGGGTTTTCAGTGTCGATCAAGAAAATTTCGCCACTCGTATAAAGTGCTTGTGGCTCGCCATCGATATTTTGTGCCTCGTTGACTTGTAGTACGATGTTATCTAAGCGTTGATCTACATCATTCACGATGAAGGTCCAAGTGAAGTTTTGATCATCATCCCAATTAAATCCGGTGATGGTAAGGCTTGTTCCAATTGGGTTTTGGTTCAAGAAGCTGAGAGAAGGGGTGATTGAGGTGTTCATCGCTTCTGTGAAATTAGCCGTTAGCGTGAATACTTCCCCATTGTCAATATCAGAAAGCAATTCGTCGCTAGGAATGATTTCAGCCACACGAGGGATGTCTGGATTGATGAATTGGTTGGCGAGATTGAAGGCGTCAATGGCCACGTCAATACCGATTTTTCTTCCTGGGATATCGTCCGCAGGAGGGTGTATACCTCCCCAAATTCTTGACAAGCTGCATTGGTCTGATGCATCGCGGTACGTTGCCCACTGGAGGGTAACGTCGATTGTTGGACCTTCTTCAAATACGAGGAAGCTGTTCTGAGGAGCTTCAAATTCACCCATACCACCAGGGAAGAAAGGATCTCCGGTCATGGCTGTAAACACGTCGGCTGCTGCTCTTGAGAAGGTAGAGTGTCCTGAAACATATCCAGCAAAAGGTGGAGTTACAAAGGAAGGACGTTGGTAAGGCCACCAGTTTTTAGCTAAAATCCAGCCTACACCAGCTTGGTCGAGTTCAGGAATTTCAATGTAATCTGGACCTTTCCACGCATAAAGTTTTATTTCACCAACATTCTCGTTATTTGGCCCAGCCAAAGGGTCTCCTGCTTCAACAAGTTCAATATAACCTGGGACAAGCGGGAAACCAGCAGGGTCATAGCTTGGTAAGTTAGGGTCAGATGATTGTCCTTTTTCAGCCATGTAACGAATTGCTGAAACCGGGCGAATGTAATCGTACCATCCTTTTACACTCCAAGCAGAGATGGCGGCATCGTGCATTGTTCCACCCAAGGTAAAGTAGGTTTTAACATCCCATTCGAGGTCGTCGAGTATTGGGCCTTCACCCATCCATCTTTTTTCGAGCATGGGGTGCTCGTTAACGTAGTTCAAGATGGTGAACCAGTGTCCGGGAGGCGTTTCAGAGTCAGGTCCATCGGCCCAAAATTCTGCTAGAATACGAGCGTAATCTCCTCTAGGAACATATTGAGGGGTGTACGGCTGGCCCGTTGCGGGGTTGATCTCGTGCCCTTGACTAATATCGCCACCATCAAACAGGTCGTAGAAATCAGGGTAGTCATCAAAGGCTAAGGGTAAATCAGGAATGTTCCCGATGCTTGCGGGTGAGATATCCCAAATCACATCTTCTTCTGGGTTCGGACCGCAATGAGCAGACCAAATGGCTACCAAGCAAAAGCCCCATTTCCAATTGTCTTCCAGTCCGGTTTGAACATTTGGGTCGTGGTATGGCGGATCCAATGGATCGTGAAAAACACGGTATTCATCGCCATTTCTGCTGTAAGTTGTGAGGTCACCTTCATCAATTGCAAAACCATCAACATTTCCCCATTCGGCACTTAAGAAGGGCAAGGTTCCAGTAATTGGTTCGCCAGATTGATCAATAAAATCGGTTATTCCTAGTGGTTGCCAACGATTTGGGTCGATGATGTTAGGGTTGCCAAGTAGGTCCATTTCCAAATCGGGATTGACCGGCTCGTAGTAGGTGTTGGTGTATTCACCTTGTTCATTGGATCCGTCTTGCAAACCAAAAAGAATCATTTGTTCGCCCAAATAATTACCGAATGCTGCGGGGTTACCGTTCTGGTAATCGGTGTCGGTATAAGATGGGTCATAACCCAATTGATCCATCAAAAGGTCAAAACGCTGCTGTGTTTCAAAGTTGTTTGGCGAGTCTTGAAAACGATGAGTAAGCAAGCGGTAACATGCATAAGACATTGCTTCTTCTTCCGCGGCCAATTCACCATTTAAGGCGGCAACACCTTCAAAAGGCACCGTGAAATCGCCACCATGCGTTCTTCCAAGGAAATAAGGAATGGCTGTTTGGTTGTAAGCAGCCCAAGAATCGTACATCACAACTGAGGTGTGAAACAGGTTGCGGGCGTGCACCGTTGGTCGAGCGAAGTCGTCTCTGATTGCTAATAAAAGCACTTCATTCCACTCGCGTGCAACAGTGTGTTCTTGAGCATTAACAGCAGTGGAAAGAGAAAAGATAGAGATGATCAAGCCAATAGCAAAACGTAAAGATTTTAGCATAATTTAAGCGGTTTTGATGCGAAAAGAGTTGTAAGTGTGAATAAAGATAAACAATGTATTTGCAAGTCACATCTTGCAGGGTTATGAATGGATGAAAAAAGGGCAAAAACTGATGAAAATCAGATTTTACCCTTTCATATGCATTCAAAAAAATGAACTTGGATCTTAAATTTCCTATTAATCAGCTTGGTAGGCAGGGTTACTTAAAAATATTTCATCACTTAAGGTGTGTAAAAATGCGATAAGGTCTTGAATGTCCTGATCTGTAAGCATGAGGCCCGTTTCTGAAGTGGCGAGTATGGCTGGGTCAACGCTGTTAGAAGCCTGAATCCCCTCGTTGTAATGAGCGATAACTTCTTCTAATGTATTGAACCTTCCGTCGTGCATATAAGGAGCGCTTTCGGCAATGTTTCTAAGGCTGGTGACTTTGAAACGCGCTCGGTCTTCATCCAGTCCGGTGACATTTTTTCGGCCTTCATCGGTAATTTCAGCTTCGCTATCCAAACCGTTATTCATGTACTGGTCGTTTTCGAAGTTGATGCCTGAATGGCAATGCGCACAATCAGCACCAGAATCTTCAGGGAAGAAGGGGTTGTATTCAGCAAAAAAGAGCAAACGGCCGCGCTCTTCAGATTCAGTTAACTCTTCTGTTCCTTGAAGGAATCGGTCGTATTTCGAATCAACAGAAACAATGGAGAACATAAATTGCTCTAGCGCTAGCGCAATTTTCTCTGCAGTAATCTCCTCACTTCCAAAAGCACGAATAAACTGATGACGATAGTTTTCTTCAGCGCCCAGTTTTTCAATCACATTTTCCAGTGTTTCGTCCATTTCCAGCTCATCCAGAATAGGAAGAATAGCCTGATCTCGAAGTTCCGGTGCGCGACCATCCCAGAAGAAACCGTTGTTGTTCCAGGCCATGTTGAAAACACTCATCGAATGTCTTCCTCCAGGCAAACCTTGAACGCCAATGCTGAATTGAAGTGGGTCTGAAAAGGCGTTTGCTTGTAAGTGGCAAGAAGCACAAGCCTGACTGTTATCTGCAGAAAGTAGGGTCTCATGAAAGAGCATCTTCCCCAATTTTACCCCCTGAACGGTGAGCGGATTGTCTGCGGGAAGCAGGGGAGGAGGGAAGTGATTGGGGTGTTGAATGGTGTACGGACTAGCATCGTAAACCACCGTATTTGCAGGGCTTGTTTCTTCTTCAGGCTCGTCTTTTTTGCAGGCCGACAAACCGAGAACGACAATGAGAAGTATGTATAGATATTTGAAATTCATGGGGATTAAGGTTGTAAGTCGGGGTTTTCAATGAAACTCGTGTCGTTGAGCGCGAGGAGAAAATCAATGACTTGCTGTTGTTCAAGTTGCGAGATCTCAAAGCCGGAGATCAAATCGCTTTTATTTGGGTGATTACTGCCTCCGGTTGCGTAATGGTTGATGACTTCTTCAAGGCTGGTCAAGCTACCATCGTGCATGTATGGAGCGGTATATCCAAGATTCCTTAGGCTCGGTATTTTGAACTTGCCGATGTCTGCGCTTTCATGACTTAGCCTGAACTTTCCGCTATCAGGATAAACAGTATACAAACCATTGTTTTCAAAGCCATGCGTGCTGAGGTCTTGGCCATTATGGCATTGTCCGCATTTCAATTCATCGCCAAAAAACAAATCCATTCCAGCCAAAGCACTTTCGGTCAACGCGCTTTCATCGCCCATTAAAAAACGATCATAGGCACTGTTTCCACTGAGAATACTTCGCTGAAAATTGGCCAGTGCTCTCGTAATCACAAAGGGATTTGGATTTTGACCGTAGGCGGCTTGACTCATCTGAACATAACTTGGGTCTTGCGACAGGGCTTCTGCAATGGCCACGATGTTGGAGTTGAACTCGTTGCTTTCTTGAATGGGCACCAGCACGTGCATTTCAAGTGTGGGTACCCCTCCTTCTCTGGTGAAATAGGGGAGGTAAGCCACATTCGCCAGGCTTGGGACATTTCGTAAACCTGCCGCTCCTTCGCTTCCTGGGCTGAATGCGAGATCATCTGCAAAGGCTTTTTCTGGTTTGTGACAACTAGCGCAACTCACCATTCCGTCTGCTGATAGTTGGCTGTCGTAAAACAAACGTTTTCCCAAGGCCCAGCGTGCAGGAGTGAATTCATTGTCGGAAGGGAAATCGATTGCTCCTAAACTAGAAGGCACAAGGAGTTCGTAGCCCTGAGAACCCAGCGCGCTTTGCTCTTCTTTTTTACAAGCGTAGAAAGAGAGGAGCACTAGAAATACAAGTGTGTAGCGGCTTTTCAAGATTTGAGAGCCTATTTAACGATAAACGTCAACTTCTCTTGAGTGTGCTCACCGAAAATGCAAAGGCTGTAAAAACCTGGAGAAAATCCATCGAGGTCAAGGCCCACATTTTGGCTTTGCAGCATTTCTTGTTGAAGCACCAAAACGCCTTGCGCATTAAATACCTTCACGGCTTCAATTTTGAACTCGCTTTGAACTTGCAAACGGTCTTGAGCAGGGTTCGGGAAAACTTTGCTACGGAGGGTTTGGTTTTCCGCTGTTATGCCAACAGTTCCATCACTAGCACTGAAAACGGCATTTTGCATGTTGTTGAAAACGGCATTGATGGTTTGACCAGTTTCGCTGTGTTCAATCATTCCGTTTGAAACGTTTAATGAACCAAGGAGATTAGCATAATTCCCATCCAGCCCGATGTGCAAGTCGCCGGAGATGTCTTCTGCACCAGTTGAAATGCTTTGTTCGATGTAGTGTGCATCACCCAAAGCATGAATTTCCCAGATTTGGCTAAAAGCAGCGCCGGCAGTTCCTTCAAAAGCGATGAAACGGTAGCCACTTGCCCAACCCCAATGCATTGAAGGGTTTTGAGGTGCGAGTGGGTGTCCCATAGGATAGGTGGCAGGGTCGAGGTGGTTGAATGCTTCTTCAACCCCACAAGAAAAGGTGATGGCTTCTACATTGGTGATGTCGTAATTCCCCAAATAGAAGCTTTCATTGTCTGCAGGGCGAACAAGCAACCAGGTATCCTCAACTGTGGTGATCTGTCCACCATCGTGTTGAATGCTGAATTGTGATAGGTAGAATTCTAGTCGGTCTACTTTTACACTCTGACCGCCATTCGTAATCAGCTCTTGATCGAGTTGAAATGGGGCGTCGTTCCAAAGGTGATTGAACTGGAGGTAAACGTCGCTCTGCGCAAAAGTGGCAAAAGAAGCGAGCAATAGAAATGAAGTAAATATGTTTTTCATGATTTTGAAATTATAGTGAGTAAAATGAACGGAGGAGGTGTTCGCTTCTACAAACGATAATTTTCAAAATAAAGCCAGAGGTCTTCTTCGGGGAATACCTTGTTTTTGATGAAAGAGCGATCGACTTTTTTACTGTAAATCGCCGACCTTATCGGGGTTGCCTGCATTGCCATCGGGGCAACGAAGGGCATCACCTTTGTTTTATTGTGATCTTCCTTTAAGGTTTGTGATTCAATAATGATTTGCTGGTTTCCGCAACATGAGCTTTTAGAAATGGCATCTTCACCAAAGAGCTCATTTTCCTGCGCAATTTCTAAGGCTTCATAAAACCCAAAGCACTTTTTTGCTTCACCAAATAAAGAATACGACTTGACTTCTCCCTTGCACAAATGCATGTCGACATACACATTCACCGAAGCGAAAAATGTAAGCAGGATAAAAAAGGGAGCGAGAAGATTTCTCATCATGCTCAAAGTTAATGAAAAATGTGAGAATTGAACAGCTTCAAAACGGTTCTAAGTAGATGTTGTCGAAGGGAATAAGGGATCAGTTGCGTCAAGAAATCCAAAGTCTCATTTTTATAAGCTAGCGTGAAATCTGGCGGCTAAACGCACTTACATCCAGCTTTTCTCAGCCCTTTCAATTTGAACCAGCAGGTAATTATACACCTTTTGAGCATCTTCAATAGGCAGGTAACGCACACTGCGATTTCCCGAAGCAGTAGAAAAAGTAAGGTGGGCTAATTTTCTGCGTTTGGTGAAGGGGCTTTGTCTTATGCTCACGGTTTGACCTTTAAACAGGGGTAAAACGGTTTTCTTTCGGAATAAAAATCCACGTTTATACACGAGAAACTGTTTTCCTAAATCCAGCGAAATGGCCTTAACAAAGGAGCTGCTTAAATAAACATTTAAGATTGTTAAGAGCACAAAACTAGCAAGTCCCAAGTAGATCGAAGTGCTGGCAAAAATTCCTGAAAGGACGAGCACAGGGATGGTGTAGGCCATGATGAGCACACGCGCAAAATGGATGTTTGAGCTGGTTTTCAATACGAGCGAATCGTCACTCATCTCAGGATAAAGCGAGCTCATCACTACCTCTTCTTGTTCAGGGAAACAAGCGGGAATCTCAACGCTTTTTTTCGTTCGGTCTTCGCTCTTACTTTGGAAAACCTTGAGCGATTGAAAGCCCAGCATGCGCCTCAAAAGGTTATCATGCCATTCGATGAACTGAATTTTAGTCAGCGGAATGGTGTTTTCAACCCGCTTTAATAATCCAGACTTCACCCATAATTTGTTGCCTTCCAGCACGGCCTCTAGGTTAAAAAACTGAAGGAGCACCCTTGCAAGTGAGGTTAAGACTGAAACGATGAGGAAGGTGATGATAAAGAACATTAAGGCTTGCCAACCGGCTTGAATCACCTCTTTTCCAATCTCCACAGAGCGCGATTCAATCTCTTCACCAATGAGCTCGGCGTATTGCGAGCCATAGCCCCAGAGCAAGGCAAAACTGAGCAAACCGCTGCGAATGTGGTTTTCAGTTATTCCAACAATAAGCAGTTGCTTGAAAGA
Source organism: Flavobacteriales bacterium (assembly GCA_029238785.1). Lineage (GTDB taxonomy): Bacteria > Bacteroidota > Bacteroidia > Flavobacteriales_D > Sanyastnellaceae > CALKGK01. Next base: position 18,693 of record JAQWFN010000077.1, read on the forward strand.
GATCGCTACGAGTGGTTTTCTCTTGTTTTTTATTTCTTTTTGGTCCGATGCAGGATCATCAAGAATTGGACTTCCGTCTTCTTCAATAAGGGTTTTTTCTCTTTCTGACTGAAGGAGTTCTTTCAAGGCTTCAGCGTCTGCTTTCGAAAGTGCTTTGATTTCAAGTTCTTCTTTTCCCGAACCTGCGGTATCGATCTTCACCCCAGAAAGCTGAACAAGCTGTTGAATGAGGTTTTGGTTGATGTTTACGGTTTGGATTCTGTCAAAGGGGATGGCCAAGCGATCTTTGATAAAGACGCCTTTTTCGAGGATTAATTCGCCATCAGCCACATAAAAAACAAATTTTCTGAATTGAATAATGGTGAAGGCAATCACAAGAATCAACACGCCTAGGGCAACCCATTTTAAATAGGCCATTACCTGGGGTTGAACCACTGCAAGGGCAATAAAACCGAACAATATCCGCACAATTTTGCGAATGTTGTCTGCCAGCATGATCAATACACCAAGCATTTCCTGACGCCGCGGTTCTTCAAATCCTTTGTTAAACATGCTTGGCAACAGATTTAGCAATGAAGTCTTTTAATTCTTGAGCACGATCAGGATCGAGTCCGGAAATGGATAAATCGCTTTGCGACCCACCGGCGGTGAAGATTTTGAGTGTGGACAGCTTGAATTTGCGCTCGATCGGACCCCTTGAAGTTTCGCTGTGTTGGATTCGGTTGAAGGGAATGGTGACGGTTTTTTGGAAAAACACCCCTTCTTTATAGGTGATGTCGTGCTCGCGCAGGGCCAGTCCTTTTTGGCTGTAACGTTTTTTCTCGAATAAAAAGATGAGCAAGGCAATGGCCAGCCAAACGCCCCCACTAATGGCTACACCGATGAGTTCGCCGGCGATGAGTGGTCCAATCCACATGGCACTTAAGACAAGGAGAAGAATGGAAAAAGTGAGCCTTCGGTAGTTGAGGTAACGTTTAGGAAGTGGCTCAAATTCGATGAGTTCTGTTTGGGGTAAGTCCTTAAAATCAATAATGGGATTCTCGAAATTCATAGCGCAATCAATTCACTACGAAAGAACGTTGAATCCCATTTAAAAACAAAGCAAATGATACGAATGGTTGAAAATGGGGGCTTAGTGGTTTGCAGTGGTATTCATCTTGGCCAATTCACGAGCGTGAAGCACTTTGAGTCGTTCCAAGGAGTAAAATATCACCACGTAAGCGGTGTTGCCGATGCGGTAGTACTGATGCGCTTCGCCAGGCATAATTCCTAAGCGGTAGGGGTTGATGTTTTCTGGGGTGATCTTGGGGTCGATTTCCTTGAGGTCGGGAAAGCCTTGACCTTTGTTTTCTAACTCTTTGATGAAATAGCCTTTATCAGCAATAAAGTTCATCCACTGGATCTCATCATTGCTTTTTTGTGCCAATTCTTCTTGGTCAAAGGCAGCAAGTACTTTGTTGGAAGGAGTGCTGTTTGTTTGGGCAAGGCTTTGCTTCGCGAAGCAAAACATCATAAACAAAATAGAAGCGAGTACTATTCGAGATAGTTGAGACATGATGAGAGTAAATTGTTTGCTCTCTGTTACGCTCACTCGTGATCTGGGTTTGTAGGGCGAAGGGCTATAAACTTTTCAGACATGGAACCCTCTTATGTGAACGGAACTATTTTAAATAGACGGTATGTTCCATTTATTCGTAGTGAGATGTTCGTTATTACTTTGGTTTAATAATTGCACTGTGAACGTTTTTTATAACTTGCTCAGGCAAACTAATACTTAACACAATGAAAAAACAATTATTTATGTTCTTCGCTGCGGCGTTGATGACAAGTGGGCTTGTAGCCCAAGATTTGAAATTCGGTGCTCTGGCTGGATTGAATGTGAACATCATCACAGAAAATGTAGATCCAGAGCCAGACGGTTATGAGTCAAGCACGACATCTGGATTCGGTTTCCATTTAGGTGGATTTGGTGAGTATGCCATTAGTGAATCAATAGGCATCCGCGCTGAATTGCAAATTCAACAAAGAGGAGTTACAGATGAGATTGAATTTATAACTACTGATGAGAATTTGGAATTGACTACAACTATGGTTGATTACAAGCAAAGTGATTTGTTCGTTCAAATTCCAATTCTTGTTGCAATCAATGCAGGTGAAAGCCTTTCATTCCATGTTGGTCCAACCCTCGGTTTCTTAGCTTCAGCAAATGCTGAATTCGATGGCGAAGAAGTTGAAAATGCAGATGAAGGCAGAAACGGTTTCGAATTAGGTTTAGCTCTCGGAGCGCAATACAACCTCAACGAGAATATGGGACTTGGTCTTCGTTACACTAGAGGTCTTACAGATCTTGCTGAAGACAATGAATTCGGAGGAACAACCTTCAATACTAACTACAACGTTGTTCAGTTGTACTTCTCTTACGCTTTCGGAGGATAATCCTTTCAAAGAAAAACACCAAAAGGGGTCGTGAAAACGGTCCCTTTTTTTTGTGCCTTGTTTTTTCTGGGTGATGAGGTGTGGTGCTTTGTTGAAAGCTGTTCGTGAGCGTCCAAGCAATCACTGAAACGCTACAAGCGCTCATTTAGGTAAAGGTGCTTGAAACACAAGTACCACCTTCGCCACACAAAAATCAAATCAACTTAAAATGAAAAAACAATTCCTTTTTATGCTCGTGATGCTCTTTATGATGAGCGGCGGCCAAGCGCAAGACCTAGCCTTTGGAGCCATGGGCGGTTTCAACATCAACATCGTTTCCCAAAACATCGACCCCGATCAACCGGGAATAGATGAAGAAAACTCATCGGGTTTTGGCTTTCATCTTGGCGGTTTCGGCACATATGCACTCAGCGAAGAACTAAAACTCCGAGCCGAAATGAAGCTCATGTTTCGCCCAGTGAGTAATAAGATTGATGAGGAGTTCACCTTCTTAGGCATCACCACGACACAAGAAGGCAAGGTGAGAAACCGCGACAGCTTTCTTTTGATTCCGCTATTGGCCGACTATCAACTCAACGAGAATATCCGAGTGCAAGGTGGCTTCAGCTTGGGTTTTTTACTTGGTGCAAAACAAAGCGGAGAAATAACCTCAACAACTGCCGGTGAAAGCCAAACATCCAATGTTGATGGAAATTCTACAGCGGGAAGAAACGGTTTTGAGCTGGGCTTTGTGCTTGGAGGAGAGTATGTTTTGAATGAGCAGCTATCTGCCGGACTCCGTTACACGCGCGGACTCACCGACCTCAATGAAAACAACAGTGCAGGTGGAGTTACTTTCAAGAGCAAGTACAATGTTATTGCCTTGTATGCCACCTACTCTTTGGGAGCCAAGTAAGACAGCCGCAATCGAAATGCTCGAGTG
>JAQWFN010000102.1 GCA_029238785.1 Flavobacteriales bacterium
AACTCAACCAATGGTATTCCACCGTGTTTCTTGGGATTTCAAAACCAAAGTTGAATTGATTGATGTAAATGCTGTCAATGGCTTCAATGTTCATGGTGAGACGGAGGGCTTCGTATTCGCCATCGGGTAAAATCAAGGTGCCATAGCCGTCAACCACATAAGAACGGGTTTGCTTGAGCTGATAGGTGGCAGTTTCGGGCACTTCAATGAGCCACTCGCTGTAGTTCTGGTGGGTGGAATTCATGGTCATCGGAAGCGAATAAATCACATCAATGGGGTTGGTGCCCGAAGGAACGGGAACACCGCTTAAAGTTGCTCCATAACCAACGGCGCTAAGGGCGGTAGCACTTACTTTGTTGAATTGAAAAAACTCGTCCAAAGTAAAGCCCAAGCCCAAATCAATGCCCTCGCCTGCAACGGCGTAAGTGGCTTGGTAATTCGGACTCAAAGGGTTGTTGAAGAGGAACTGATAAAGAAAAGGCGCTTCACTAATGCTAATGCAATTGGTGGTGTTTAAGCCGGTGCTTTCAAGTGAAGAGTAGTCCCAAGTTTGGTCTTCTCCTGTTTGCGTGAAGTCGAGGTCAGTAAGCAAGTTTCCGTTAGCGCGAACATAACTGTTGCCAGCGCTCGGCATATCGCTTTGGTCGATGATGATTTGAGCGAAGGTGGGGGATGCTATCGCGAAGCAAAAAATAAGAAGGACAAGCAGATTCTTCATGAAGCTAAAGTTTGCCACAAGTTAGCTACTTTTCTTTCAATCGGAATAATTCATGTAAACTGTTAAACTCTTCCTGAAAAACAATGCCCATCCCCTGAGTGTTGTTGCTGCGATTGGCGTTGGTTACATCAAATTCGTTGCTTTCGTTGTAAACGATGATGCGGATTTTACCATTGGGAAGCACTTTGTATTCTACCTTCAAGTCACCAATGAGGTTGTTGGCGGCATCGGTGTTTTGTTGGGCTCCTGTTGCATAAGCTACTCCGAAATTACCGCTGAGTAGGAGTCGATCACTAAACAACTGAGTACTCAAAGCCACGGCCAACTCCTCGTTCGAGATTTCGTCGCCCGGACGGTAATTCACGCCGATGTCAAAATCGTTGGAGATCTGACTCAACCAATTGCTCAACTGAGAGGAGAGGAGCTCGGTGCTGTTTTCGGCAATTCCCAAACTGTTGTGCTCTTTGGTGATGTTTGGTGGAGAAACAAATCGGCGCAATACGAGTAGCGCGAAGGCTTGACGGTTCATTTCTTCTTCGGTATTGATCACGCTTTTTACTCTTGCCCTGCTGATTTCATTGCTCTGCGGAAGTTGAATGTCGAAGGTGATTCCAGGGTTCAAGAGGTCGCCAGACAAGTTCATCAATAAATCCACGGGCACGCGCTGGCGGTACTGTTCGGCATCTTCACTCATCAAATCATAGAGCGGAGCGGTGAGTTTGTAGCCGGCCTGAAGGTCAATTTCAGCCTCTAGTGGATCTCCAAACCACGAGATGCGTCCACCGGGAATAACTTGAAATTCTTTATTGATGAGGTTTTTTAGGGTGAAGAGGTAATCGCCTTCGAGCACCTCAAGGCTTCCATACATGTTGAAGGTGCTGAGGTTGGAGATGTCCATGGTGAGGTGTCCGGCTGCCCTTCCCGAAATTTCATCACCAACGGCTTCATCAAAAATGATGCGCACTTGAGCGTCTTTGGTAACGTCGATTTCAAGTTTCAGATCGATACCGCTCAAATCAACGGGCACTTCTGGAATCACTTCGGCGCTGTAATCAACGAAGGTGACAAAATCGTCGAAAGCAACTTCTTGAGAATCTCCAAGGGGTAGGGCAATGTTGGTTCCACTTTCGGTTCGAGCGTTCACGTCAATCATCAGGTTGTTTGCATAACCAGAAACACTAGCATAACCACTCGCAAAAGCCCTTCCGTAATAGAGTTCGCCTTCTGTTTTCTCTGTATTGAGTACCAAGAAGGGCTCTTCTTCCAAATCAAGGAAAACATCAAAATTCCAATCGGTGAAATTGTCGTGAAGAATGGTGCCAACCAAGCTGGCATTGTTGTTAAATTCGTCGTAAACGGCAATGCTGTTCAAGGTGAACATGTCGGGATACACCCCAGCTTCTTCTTCAATAAAGTAGGTGGTGTTCAAATAATCAACATGAACGGAGGCCTGATTGAACCCCACCTTGCCCTCCAACTGAGGTGCTTCAAGTTTTCCTGAGATCTCCACCTCTCCAGAGATGTCTCCGCCAATTTCTGAAATCCCCTCTGTGATGAATGCATTCAAGAAGCTGAGCTCGAGGTCTTGGATTTGAGCAACAACTTGTAACGGACTCTCTTCGTCTTTTGGTCGGTAAAACCCTCCGAAGGCGAGTTGATTTCTCTTGTTTTTTTCGAGTTCACCACTGAGAATCAATTGGGTGTTGATGTCGTCCCATCGGCTTTCAAGGCAGAGGTCGCCAAGCAGGTAATTGTTGATGCTGAAATTGATGGCGGCGAGGTCGGCGGTAATGAGCGGATCAACATAGGCGTTTGAAATGGCGGCAGAACCACTAACAATGCCATCAAGCTCAATACCTGAACTTAAGATGAGGGGGTCGAGAAGCCAAAGGTTAATGGCTTGAAATTCGGCTTCAAGTACTTCGGCCGGGTTTTCATCAATAACCCCATCGATTCGGAGGAATTGTTCTTTGTGGGCGATGCGCAAATCGTTGACCTCGATGCGTTTCCCTTCGATGTCAATCAAGGCCTTGTCGTTAATCACCCAATCCAAATCATTCACCCAGAAAACAGCATCACTTAAATCAATGCTGAGGTCTTTGTTTCCCCCAATGGCCAAAGCAGCATTGATGTCGCCCCGCAAATTGTCTTCACCTTCACCCCAAGCAAGCGAGGTGTAAATGGTGTCTTTGTTGTTTCGAGCATCGATGGAAAAGGAGTTGATGAACAAGCTGTCAGCAAGCTGGAGCCGGTCGGTCATGACGGTGAGGTACAAACTGCTGTCGGGATACTGCATGTCGGCAATAAGGCCGGTGGCATAGTAATCCATGTATTTCAAGGTGTCTGCAGTGAAAACAACGTCAAACTCGGTGCTTTGGTCGTTCATTTCTAAAAACAACCTTGATTTCGGTGCAATGTAGAGTTCAGGAACGAAGAGGACGGCTATCAATTCAAAATCGCCCAAAACAAGTTCCATCTTGAAGTCTTCTTTTGCCTTTTTATTGCTTTTAGGAGCTTCGAGACTTGGGATGATGTCGGCCAAAATCTGTCTAAATCCGCGTTCTAATCCGGCGGCATTGAAATTCCCTTCAACATAACCGTTGGCTATGTTCGAGGCAATTTCTATTCTCCGAAGGCCTTCATTGTTCTTTGATTCTAACTCCAGGTGTTGAATGGGATACTCTTCTTGACTGGTGCAAATCAATACTTCGTCTGAGCTGATGTTTCCTTCAAAATCGTCTAAACTACTGCCTTGTCCGTTGAGGCTGAACATTCCCGACATGCTGGTATAGTCGCCTTGGAGTAAGTTGAGTTTCACGAGGTCGATATGACGCACCTCTGCTTCGAAATTGTACTGTGGAATTTTCTGGGTGAAGTCGATGGCACCGTTAAAATCAAAGTTGGCGCGATCATCTTTTATGCTCACCAATCCATCAAAGAATTTGTTTTTAAAATCGCCATCCACCTGAATGTTCTTGTAACGGTAGCCATTGAGGTCCAAAACCTGGATCTCACCATTAAGCTGCGCCCTGAGGTCTTCTAGCTTCAAGCCACTTCCTTTCACATTCAGCGTGCTCGATACTTTTCCCAAAAGTGGGATGCTGTAAAAGGTTTTGAGGTCGAAGAGCTGTGTTTCAATGTTTCCAGAAAAAAAGATGTCCTCGCCATCATCAGTGAGTTTAATGTCGCTTTCCACGATGCCCAATCGGGTGCTCAAAACACCATTGGCCACAAAGTCGTTAATGAAACCGGTGAAATTACCTGTAAAGCTCATTTGTCCCAAGGTGGCAATGTTTCCAGGTGTTGTCAAGCTTTTCCCTTCTTCAAATGGCGGTAAGGGAATGCGGTCGAGGTCTTTTTTTGTGGTGATGAGTTCGTCCACATCCAAGGTGATGAAGGTTTGGTCGATATCGGGCAAGCCTGAGAGGTCGATTCTACCCGAAAAGCTGCTTTCTTGGCCAAATTTTAGGGCAATTTTCCGACCTTTTAGGTTGTTCACCTTACCGCGCACTTTACCAGAGAGTTCTATCCTTTGATCAAGTCCCCAGAGGTCGGGAGCGAAGTAGGCGACATCTGCCAGCTGAACCACCGAGGGCTTGAATTCATAACGCATTTTCACCTTGCGCTCAAAGTTGGAGAAGTCGTCAAAGCTCTTAAAACTGAGTTCTGCTAAGCCTTTTAGATCGCTTTCTGCTGTGCTGATGTGCATTTCATCAAGGCGCAACAGCTTGTCGTTCATGCTGAAAACGCCTTGCAAATCATCGAGCTTGAATCCTGATTGCTCCTGAAATTGCAAGCGGTCGATTTTCGCATACAACGAGTCTCCTTTCTGATGAACTTGCTTGGCCTTTACATTGAGGTTTTTTAAGTCGATATGACTGTAATCCACACCGGGCGAAAGGGCTTCATCGTTATCGTCGTCAAAACGAAAACGGGCGTTTTGAATGTTAATCTGATTGCCCAGTAGTTTCCAAGGGGTGCTTGAAGTGGTGTCACGGGAACTAAAATACTCAAGAATAGGGTCGAGGTTGGTGCTGCTGTCTCCTTCGGCAATGTGCAGCCGTAAATAGAGTCCGTCCAAATTCAAAGCCCCAATGCGCACTTGTTCTTTATTCTGGTTGATGCGCACTTCGCTCAAACCAAGCTCTCGCACATAAATCAAGGTGTCTTTGTTTTGATCTTTCACGAGCAAACCTTCAAGCACCAAATCAGAGAACCAATCGATATCGATTTTTTCTAAACTCACTTCAGTACCGGTTTTTTCAGCAATGGAATTGGCCACCAAACGAGTGAGCCAAGTTTGAACGGGAGAAGAAATGAGTGCAAGGTAAAGCAGCAGAACTATTCCGATAAAAATGATGAACAGACGGAATAACTTTTTTCTCATTGGTGGTACAATTTACACAAGACTTATGGCTTGGTCTCGCAGAGAGTACTTAATTTTGCACTTCTATTTGTTTAAGACTTAAAGTTGTACTTTTAGTTTAATTAATTAGTCTTAAATTACTGAATATAATAAAGATATGTCTTTAAAATACCCCGAAAAAATACTGCTTGCTATTGAGTCATCATGCGACGATACTTCGGCGGCGATACTTAAAGGCAACAAAATTCTATCCAATTTTATTGCGAACCAAGCCATTCATGAAGAATATGGAGGTGTGGTTCCGGAGCTGGCGAGCAGGGAGCACCAAAAGAACATTGTGCCTGTGGTGGCTCAAGCTTTGAAGATGGCGAATCTAGAAAAAGGAGATTTGGATGCTATTGCTTTTACGCAAGGACCAGGGCTCATGGGCAGTTTGATGGTGGGGGGAAGTTTCGCAAAGAGTCTGGCCTTGGGCTTAAACCTGCCACTTTATGCTGTTCATCACATGCATGCGCACATCCTCGCTCATTTTATTGATGATGCCGGAGAAAAACAACCGGAGTTTCCTTTTATGTGTTTGACGGTTTCTGGCGGACACACCCAGATTGTTTTGGTGAAGAGCGCTGTGGACATGCAGATTGTTGGTCAGACCATCGACGACGCAGCAGGCGAGGCCTTTGATAAGACGGCGAAGATCATGGGTTTGCCTTATCCTGGCGGACCATTAATTGATCGTTACAGTAAGGAGGGGGATCCGCAGGCCTTTGCTTTTTCGAAAGCGCGTTTGGAGGGATTCGACTTTTCTTTCAGCGGTTTTAAAACCAGCGTGCTTCGTGTTTTGGAAAAAGAAATGAAGGTGAACCCGCAGTTCATTGAGGAGAACAAATACGATTTGTGTGCTTCCATTCAATGGACCATCGTCAGCACCTTACTCGACACCTTAGAACGAGCGGCAAAAGAACACGGTATTCAACAAATTGCCATCGCAGGAGGGGTTTCAGCCAATTCAGCCTTGCGAGAAGGCTTAGAAACCTTGGCTCAAAAACACGGGTGGACGGCCTTCATCCCAAAATTTGAATACTGCACAGACAATGCAGCAATGATTGCCATGGCGGGGATGTTTCAGCTTATGCACGGGAGAGAGGTGGCTCTGGATACACCCAATAAAGCACGTTTAGCATTTTAGACCTGCGAACTTAAGACGCAACGGGCTCAAAGTAAGCCGCTAATGGCTCCCAATAAGTCTTGTGCCAAGCTTCAGTTAACCAACCATCGCAAGAGGTAGGCACACCAATGTGATTCATTGAAATGCGTGTTCCATGATCACATTTCTCCAATTGAAGGTGAACAGTTGAATAGTAGTTCCTCGGGAATTTCTTGTGTGTCCAAACTAAAACCAAGGTCTTGTTCTGAATCAATTTTAAGAAGTAACCGGTGTGATTTCCGTTGCAAAATGAAAACTCGCCACCTTCCTTTAGCTCTAAGGAAGTCGCCTTTCCAGTGAATTCGGCATGCAGCTTTTCATCGGTAAATACTTTGTAAACTTCTGCCGGAGCTGCGTTTACTTCTATTACTTGATAGATGTTCTCTGTTTGGATTCTCATACCTCAATGTTTCAAAGGTTCATTACGAATGTATTAAAACCAAGGGGGATTTTGAAGCACCTGATGTTAAGCTTGCTAACAAAATTTATCAACAATGGTGAACAAGGGCTGCCTAAATTCGTTGTACTTTCGAATAGAATTTCAGCTTATGATGAAGAATTTGAAGGCAATAGGAGGTCTCTTCTTTTTATCCATTCTGCTCCTTTCGTGCGAAAAGGAAATTACGGTTGATTTGCCTGAGGCAGAAAAACAATTGGTGATTGACGGAAGAATTGAACAAGATCAGCCTCCTTTCGTATTGCTTAGTACCACAAGAAATCCCTTCGACCCAAGTGGCTTTTCTGGTTTAGAGGGTTTCTTCCTGAATGGAGCAGAGGTGCGAGTGAGCGATGGACTAAATACAGTAACGCTGGATGAAATTTGTACGAGCGACTTGCCCGAAGAATTACTTCCCCTTGTAGCGGAAGCAACAGGCTTTTCTCCCGAGTTTATTGCCTCAGTGGACATTTGCGCCTACACGGTTTTAGATAATTCTTTTCTGGGTGAATTGGGTAGAACGTATCGTCTGGAAGTGAATTATAACGGCGAAAGCCTAAGTGCTGTTACCAAGATCAACCAAACCATACCGCTGGATTCGCTTTGGTTTTCAATTCCAAATGGTGGCGATTCCCTGGGCTTTGCGTATGCGATACTGAGCGACCCAGATACACTTGGGAACGCCTACCGCTGGTCGGCACAACGCATCAACCGCTATCCTTCATGGAGCGCGCATGCGGGGGAGATGAAAGACCCTACTTATATCTACCCCTTGGGAAGTGCGAATGATGATGAGTTTTTTAACGGACTCTCTTTTGAGTTTGGCTACTTTCGTGGGAGCTTCATCAACAGCACAAAAGAAGACGATTTGAACGAAGAACGCGGCTTTTATAAGGTGGGTGATACCATTGCTGTTCGAGGCGCGGTTATTGATAGAGGAGTGTTTAAATTTATTTCGGCAATGGAAGACCAAATTGGTACACAAGGGAGTCCGTTTGCCACACCAGCCAATCTTCAAGGAAACATCAACGGCGGAATTGGTCTTTGGGCCGGTTATGGCGTTGTTTACGATACGATCATTTGTACCCCCTAAACGTTCAGACGAACACTTAAACAAAACGACATGAAATTTTTTCCCCCACTCGCGCTTTTTATTGCTCTTCTCTTCACAACACTCGTTCAGTCCCAAGAGCTGAAAGTTGTCGAACTTCCGATACAGGAAGTAACGGTGTTCCTAAACCAAGCCCAAGTTTCACGCTCAGGAGAGCTGGTCTTGCCTTCAGGAAAAGTGAACGTGCAAATCAAAGGAATTACCTCACGCATCAACCCAAACAGCATCATTGTCGAAGGAAATCCTGGCTACACGATTCTAGGGGTGAAGCACGAACAGCTTTTCGACGAAGCAGCCAACATGTCGAAAAACCTGAAGTCAAAACTGGATAGCTTGGACGATGTGAACTTCGAAATCAGCACGAAAGTAGCTTTGGAAGGGGTGTATAACGATGAAATGGCTTTCCTCACTGAGAATAGAAGTGTGAAAGGAGATGAGGCAGTAATGCTGGTGGAAGACCTCGAGGAAATGGCGAATTTTAGAAGAGAACGCGTAAAGGAAGTGCAGTTTCGCTTGATTGAGGTGCGCATGGAACAAAACGATCTCAGAAAAACAGCCAGTCGCTTACAACAAGAGATCAACAAGCTTTCTGGAAATCAACGACAAAATCAAAGCGCCATCACCATCAGCTTGAATGTGAACCAAGCGGGCAAATCAAAATTGAGTTTCAGCTATGTGGTGTACGATGCCTCGTGGGTGCCTTTGTACGACATTAGAGCTAAAAGTACTTCTGAAGACGTGGTATTGAGCTACAAAGGAAAAGTAAGACAAGCCACGGGGAACGATTGGAACAACGTTAAACTGACGCTTTCTTCTGGTAACCCAGCCATAGGAGGTAACCCTCCAAGCCTTTATCCTTGGCAATTGCGCTTGCAAGAGTACTATGGAGCAAACAAAGCAAAAGCGAGAGCGGATGATAACTACGCTGAGACTACGGCAACATACGACCAGGAAGAACCCCAATCGTCTATGGGAAAAGCGGAGGTGATGGCCGTTCAAATGGTGGAAAACGTAACGAGTACGGAATTTCAAATAGCGGTGCCGTATTCGGTTCCCTCAGACAACCAGTTTGTTGAAGTAGAAAACCAACGTTTCTCTTTGCCGAGCAGCTATTGTCATTTCAGCGTGCCTAAGTTGAATCAATCGGCCTACCTCCGCTGCGGAGTAAGCGATTGGATGGGCTACAACCTCCTTCCGGGCAACGCGAGCATCTACTTCCAAGGAACATTTACCGGAACGAGCTTTATCGACGCCAACTCAGGAGAAGACACCTTGCAGCTTTCATTGGGTAGAGATCCTGGTGTAATTGTGAAATACGATAAAATCAAGGAGTTCTGTAAAACCAACACTTTCGGTGGAAAGAAGGTCACCACGAAGGCCTTTGAAATCAACATCAGTAACAACAAAAGCACGCCCATTACGATTGTTATTGAAGATCAAATTCCGCTCTCGCAAAATGGCGATATCGAAGTAACTGTTGAAGAACTCAGCGGAGGAACACTCGATCCTGAAACGGGCAAGGTAACTTGGGAAGTGGAGTTGGCGGCCGGACAATCAATCAAGAAAGCACTGCGGTTTGCGGTGAAGTACCCGAAGAAAAAGCAGGTTTCCGGACTCTAAAATTGGCCCAAACGATAGGCGATTCCCACCTCAGCGTGATCTGCTTTAAAGGCATGGGTCTTGAGCATCAAATGGCTGCTTAGTTTTGGGGTGATGGCGTATCGCAAGCCCACACGGTAGTACAAAGTGCCGCGGTAATCGCTTTGATTAAAGACGTAAGCGCCTACCATTCCATTGAAGGTCATTCTAGAGAAATGCAAAGCATAGTGCGCTGCAATGCCCGCTTGAAGGAGGTCCTGAACTTCGTGCGTAGCTCCATCTCTTCTGAGCAGTGCTTCTAGAGAACGGTTGTACAGGATTTCGGGCGATAAGCCAATGCTGCTCTTGGGCGAAATGCG
>JAQWFN010000128.1 GCA_029238785.1 Flavobacteriales bacterium
TGCAGCATCAGCTTTTTTCGCTTCCTTTGCTACTGTCTCTGTTTTCGCTTTTGTTTCTTTGGTCGCTGTTGTTTGAGCGCTAGCAGCAGTTGCGAAGAAGGCTACTAAACCAAATAGGAGGACTAATTTTTTCATTTGTTCAATTCGTTTGAGTTAAAATTACACTTTTTTTCAGTAAACTGATTGCTGAGAACAGATTCAAGTTCACAATAAACTTAAACAACAAACGTACCATGATGACGATTCGTTTCAATTTCCTACTACTATTTGCTTTCTCTCTCACTTTGTTTTCTTGTGCAGACTGCATCGATGGCTCGGGCTCAAATACAGAAGAGCGCAGATCTGTTGAAGAGTACGATGTCATTTATGTTGATTGTGAGTTGAATGTTTTGCTTCGCCAAGCCGGACTAACAGATCAAAATAAAATCGTCGTTCGGGCACAAGAAAACTTACTGCCCTTCATCAAAACAGACGTGAGTGGAGATCGCCTCACCATAGAATTGAGCGAGTGTATTCGTCCAACAGAAGAAATTCAAGTAGAGATCATTACCAATGGCATCGTTAAGTTCGTGCACAATGGTTCAGGTAATGTAGAAACCTTGGGAAGCATTAAGTCAGACGACTTCAAATTGGTTTTGAATGCAAGTGGTGATTTATCCTTCAAAATAAAAACAGACGATCTAGAGGTGCAATCTTCCGGTTCGGGAGATATGATGCTTAGTGGTGAGGCAAATGATCTTGAAGTTGACGCCGATGGCAGCGGGGATGTAAATACACTCGGACTTAAAGCAAATGCAGTTGATGCCGCTAATGGAGGGAGTGGAACCCTTTCTATTTTCGCTCAAGATGAAATGAGTCTTTCTTTAAGCGGAAGCGGTGATATCCGCCACAGTGGATCGCCACAAAACAGCACCATTAGTAATACAGGCAGTGGAACTGTCGTTCTTATAGACTAAACCAGCTTCTTTTCCTTCTGTATCTTTGTGCTATGTCCAAAAAACAGATCATCCTTTATGCAATCATCGTCACCCTGCTCGTGCATGCAATTGCTTTGGTGGTGCTGGCTTATCAAAAGGTGGATTATGGTGGAGCTGAGGAACAATTTATTGAGGTAGATTTTCTGGGTGAAGTAGCAAGTGTCCAGGAAGAAGTTTCCTTGGAAGACCAAATAGCGGATCGGTTGAATGAACAGATCGCCAACCTCATGGCGAACGCAAATGCTGAACTCAGTGAGGAAAGATCGAGTTATTCAGTTCCCAGCGAGAAGATGTCTCGAGATGTGGAAGATGATCTCAAGCGCTTCGAAAGCGAAGAGTTTGAGCGACTCCAGCGTGAAAGAGAAGCAGAGGATCAAACATCGGCCCCCTCAAATCCCGAAAATGCGCCTAGCAAGAATGAACCTTTGGACAACTACGATTATTTCGGGAAATCATTTAACGGGAATGTTACGGCTTTGGCCGATGTGCCGGGCAGAAATCCCAGCAATATTCATATTCCAGGCTATCTCTGCAAGGGAGGGGGGAAAGTGGTGCTCAATGTTATTGTTGATCAAGAGGGCTACGTTACCAGCGCAATCATCGGCTCAGGAAGTACAACAACTGACCAATGTCTTTTAGACGAAGCCGTTAACAGTGCTTTGAAGTCAAAGTTTGCCGCCAAAAGTGCTGCACCGAAGAAGAGTCCGGGTACCATTGTTTACCGCTTTATCCCTCAAGGATAAGTTTTGAAATCCGATGGAGTTTACTTCGCTCCGTCAGCGTAATCCTGAAGATAGGCGAACTTTGGTGTAAGGGTGCCTTCCAAGGTGGTTTGAGAGGCTCTTCCAATGATGTCACTAGGGTCTTCTCCAAACAATACTGGAAGCACGTGCTTGATGAGTTCATTACCAAAATCCTCGGAAGCATCTTTTGGAAGCTCACAAGGAAGGTTGTCCACCGCCATAACTGCAATTGCGTCTTTAGCTTTAAAATCAACCTCTTTCTCCGAGATCGGGTCATAACCGTAAATAGGGTCAGTTATAGTTGAAGGTCGGATGGTTGAGGCCACTGGTCCGTCGATATCGCAAGAAATATCGGCCACCACTGAAATGTTCCAAGCCCTTTTCTTAATGTCTTCTCGAGTGAAAATAAATGGCGAACCATCAGCCCAATAGTGGCAAGGCATGTAAACATCAGCAACTTCTGCAAAAGGCATGAATGCCGATTCATAGCCTGAAGGGTCGGCATAGAATTCGCCTTTGTCGAAACCTCCATCGCTTTTTCGTTGGTTGTAATCTTCGGTATTGAGTTGAGTGAACACCGCTTCATCAAAAGTTTCAGAAAGAAAAGCCGCTTTGCTCACCTCTTTCATTCCTAATTTGGCAAGGGTTTCTCGAGCTCCATGACCAACTCTTCCGAATCCTGTGAGAACGAATTTAGTATTGGCAGGTAACTTCACCTTAGTTAATTCACTTTCCATTTCAACACGGTCTGCACATTGATGAGCAGGCTTGAGCTCATACAAACCGTGTTTGAGTCCGTAGGTGCGGATACCGTTGTAAGCACCCACAATTCCAGCATATCTTCCAAAACCAATGAGTCGCTTCCCTTTGCTGTCCTTAATCACTTCATAATCTACAAGGCGGATTTTCTTATCGAGCACAGCCCTCAATAATTTCGCGTTATAGGGTTGAAGTTTAAAAGTGTGGGAAAAGAAGAAGTAGGTTCTGTTCGGTATGAGCATGTCCAAAGGAACTTCCTTCACCCCGAAAAGCACGTCACAATCGCTTAAATCCTCTTGAAGAACGATGCCTTCAGCGCTGTACTCGGTATCTTGGAATTTTCTAATCGGACTAGGTTGAACCACTAAGTCGATATGCGGGTATTGCTGTTTAAGGGCTGCGCATTGTTTTGGACTAAGTGGAACGCGTTTGTCTGGTGGATTTTTTCCTTCTCTAATGATACCTACTTTCACAGGGGAGTGTTTTTAAGATTTGAAGCGAAAATACCATTTTTCAGGCGATTCAAGCTCGCTTTAATAGGAGAAGGTAAGTCAAGAGTACACTAGCAAAAAGCACGGTGCCATACACGAGGAGCAATAGCATTACTTTTAATAGGGTTTTTCCCACCTTTTGTTTGTACACTTTTTTGAGGGCGACGAAGAGGTAGATGCAATAAATCAGACCGAGGATTCCGGCCAGAATTGGGTTCACCCAAATGAGGTTCAGTTGATCGAAAATTTCACTCAAAATCAGGTACACGCTTCCAGCCAAAAAGAAGAAGCTGTGGAAGTGCAGCGAGAAGAGAAAGTGCTTGATGAAGGTTTCTTTTTTTTCGCCAATAAAGCGGGAGAAGGATCATGGCGAAAAGTGAAAAAGAAGGAGTTCCAACGAAGGTGAAAATTAAGGTTCTAGGAATGGAGGTCGAACGTATAGAAAATCGACCAGTTCGTCGTTAATTCTTTAAATGGTCGTATCTTTGCATTCCTTTCTAAGTAAGGAAAGTTCTTTTATTCTGGGGCCGATCTGGATTTGACAGTGAGATGAATGATCCTGTAAGCATGTCGAGTTTTTTGTGTGGTGACTCGTTAATCTTAATGCACAAGTCAGAAATGACAACACTTCTTACGCGCTCGCGGCTTAATCAGACCAAGTCTGTTAACCTAATTCCAGTCTCTAGGAGGCGGAACGAGCTACCTCGCCGATAGGTATTGCTCTTTTCCTATAAGCACTGAGGTATCGTAAAATAGGAGCTAGAGAAGGCCGAGCTTGCACGCCTGATCGAAATCAACACAAGCTAAGCCGATAGTGGGGCGACAATGGTCAGCTATCGGTCGAAAATTACACATTGTCTAAACATGTAGAAAGCTTGAAAGTTCCTCGTTTGGACGCGGGTTCGACTCCCGCCGGCTCCACTTTTATTATCGTTAATCGATGTTCATTGTTCTTAAATCGAAAGAGAATATCGAACAAGGATTAACGAATGTCGATTTGCGAAGTTTTTAGATTCTAAGCCAGAGTTCACTTCTCAAATCGTTAATCGATGTTCCTTGTTCTTCAATCAAAAGAAATATCGAACAAGGATTAACGAATGTCGATTTTCGAAGTCTCTTAAAGAAACGCTCCGCTTAAGACTTCTTCCTACTCGCAGCAATCATGTTTTTCTTATAGGTGGCAAGCATTCCTGCTTGATTGAATACGGCACAGTCAATACACGTATCGTCAAAATCTTCCTCACTAAGCTGATGGCTGCAGATTTTGCAATGTTCTTGTTGTTCTTTTTTGTTCATTGTTTTGAAGTAAAAAGAGCACACGATCTTGAATCGGAGGATGATTTTTGAAGCTTTTTTTGCTTCCACATACTACTTACCACCGTGATGTCGGGGACACTCGGTTGGCGATCAGCTCGTGATGCTCTGGATGTTTGTGAGTGAGTAACGAAAGAGAATATTTTTTTATTGTGAGAGGCTTTTGTTTGCTTTCGATAAAGTTGATCATGCAATTTGAAGCTATCGAAAGCTCGCCAAGTGCTCCACTTTATTTTATCTCATGCTTTTTCGCTTGAAAAGAAGATGTTATTTTTAGCGGATGAAACTAACTTTATTCTTGTGGACTTGCTTGTTCAGTATTCAAGCCTGGTCGTTCACGATATCTGCTTATGTGTTTGATGAAGAGAACAACAGTCCGATACCCAATGTCAGTGTCATCGCTCCTGATGGGAAAGGAACTGCAACAGATATCGACGGTTTTTTTGAGCTGACATTGGAGGGCACCGAAGAAGTAGAACTTCTTTTCAAAGCAATATCCTACCAAGAACATAAATTAAAAGTAGGGCCACAAGATCAAAAAGAGCTTAAGGTGTATTTGAAACCAGCTTCGGTGTTTCTTGATTTGGTTGTCATCAGTGGTGGACAGTTCGAAAAAAGGATTGAAGAAGAGATCATGTCGATTGATGCACTTCCAATGAACATGCTACAGAGCATCAAAGCCACTGAGCTAAAAACGGCTGCAAATCGAATTCCATCATTAACAATTATTGATGGTCAGGCTTCAATAAGAGGGGGGAGTGGGTATTCTTATGGCGTAGGAAGTAGGGTTCAGCTCATTGTCGACGGAATGCCCCTTTTGAGCGGGGATTTTAATGAAATCTGGTGGAGCTTTGTGCCAATGGAGAACATTGGGCGTTTGGAAGTGGTGAAAGGTGCGTCATCTTCCCTGTATGGCTCAGGTGCTTTGAATGGGGTGTTGAGTGTTGAAACTCGCTGGCCCGACAAAAAGAAGGAAACCAACATCGCCTTTATCCAAGGCGCTTATTTCAGTCCCAGAAATAAGAATTACAGGTGGTGGGATAAAACGCAGACCCCATTGCTCGGCGGAATCCAGTTTTCTCATCTTGAGCAACAAGGACAATTGGATTTTGTAGTGGGCGGTGCTATTGAAAGTAATAAGAGCTATTTAAAATCTTCAAGTGAACAGCATGCTCGCCTTAGCACGAAGTTGAGGTACCGTCCTAAGTCGAATCCAGATTTAGAGTTCAGCCTTGCTTCGAACATGCAGTACCAGCAACAAGGGAGGTTTTTTTATTGGACCGATGACACCACAGGAACATACATCCCTTTTGCGGGTACGGAGAATTATGATAAGTACTTTTTAGTTTCTTTAGACCCGAGAGTAAGGTATATCGACAAGCACGATGGAGTACATTTCTTTAATTCTAGGTGGTTTCACAACGGCCGGCGAGATGATGACTTTTACAAAACATCTCAGAGCGACCTTCTTTTCTCAGAATATCGTTACTTGAAGCGGGGCGAGCGTTCAGTATTGAACGTAGGAGCTTCAAATCAAGTTCAAAAAACCTTCAGTTCCCTCTATCCAGATCAAGTTCTTATCACCCAAAATCCTGCCTTGTATTCGCAATATGAGTACAAGCTTTCACGAACTACTCTTTTGCTCGGCGCGCGGGTAGAGTGGAATAAAAGTGGTGCCGATTATTCTGAGTTTTCTAAACCTGTCTTGAGGGCAGGATTCAATCATTCCTTGAGCGAGAATTTACATTTTAGATTGGCGTATGGCGAATCATATCGATTTGCCTCTGTTGCTGAAAAATATGTGGAGGCCGATCTAAACGAGTTGATTGGTATTCGTCCCAATATCAATCTTGATGCGGAACAAGGAAGGAACTATGAAATTGGTTTGAAAAAGAGTTTCGGAAGTAAGTTGGTCAAGGGATACGCGGATATTGCCGCCTTTGTATTGGAATATAAGAACCTCATTGACTACACTTTTGGCTATGATTCCGAGCAAAATGAACTCTATTTTCAGCCCCAAAATGTTGGTCAAGCAAGAATAAGTGGACTAGAATTGTCTTATTTAGTCGAAGTACAATTGAAAAAATCCAAGTTTTCATTGTTTGGTGGTTACACCTTTGTGTATCCTGGAGACCTTAGTTCAGATACAACGCAAATTGGACTGAAGCCTTATCTGAACAACGCCCTAAATTCATTGAATAGCTCAGCTGATCTTGTTGAAAAAGACGCCATTTTAAAGTACAGAAACAAGCATCAATTCAAAAGTGATTTGCTTTGGGAGAGAGATGCATTCAGCTTAGGGCTTACCTTTTATTACTTCAGTCATATAGAGAGAATCGATGAGCCATTCGAATTCATTATTCCAGGAGTTCAGACCTATCGAGAAGCGAATGATAGTGGCAATCTGTACATGGATGCTCGAATGTCGCTGAGTTTTACAGACAATATGAAGGTCAGCTTTTTATTAAATAATATGAGCAATGCTGAAATAAGCATGCGCCCCGGTGTTTTAGACGCTCCAAGAAGTTTGAGTGTTCGAGCAGATTGGAATTTCTAGACTTAACTATATGTGAGTTTTGAGAATAGCAAGTTGCCTTTAAGCTTTAAGCCTTTCTCTTGACTATCTTTGCCGGCGCAAAAAGCCTTGTAAATGATTAACGTCGACAACCTTGAAGTATCCTTCAGTGGGAGCACCTTGTTTAGTGGTGTTTCTTTTGTAATTAACCCAACAGATAAGATCGCCCTGATGGGAAAGAATGGTGCTGGAAAATCTACCATGATGAAAATCATTGCAGGTGTTCAGAAGCCCAACAAAGGAAAGGTAAATGCGCCCAAGGATGTGGTGATCGCCTACTTGCCTCAACATTTACTCACCGAAGACGACGCTACTGTTTTTGAAGAAGCGGCAAAGGCTTTTAAGGAAGTGTTTACAATGAAGGCGGAGATGGAGCGCTTAAACAAGGAACTAGAAACCCGTACCGATTACGAGAGCGATGCCTACATGTCGATCATTGAAAAGGTGGCCGACTTAGGAGAAAAGTACTATCAGTTGGAGGACGTGAATTACGATGCAGAGGTTGAAAAAGCCTTGAAGGGTTTAGGTTTTAGACCCTCAGATTTTGGGAGGCCAACAAAAGAGTTCAGTGGTGGATGGAGAATGCGCATTGAACTTGCAAAAATATTGCTTCAAAAACCGGATCTCATTCTTTTGGATGAGCCTACCAACCACATCGATATTGAATCGGTGATTTGGTTGGAAGACTTTTTGGTGAATAAGGCCAATGCAGTGATGGTGATTTCTCACGATCGTGCTTTCGTAGACAACATTACCAACCGAACCATTGAGGTGACCATGGGTAAGATCTACGATTACAAAGCCAATTATACTCATTATTTACAGCTTCGCGAAGAAAGAAGAGCGCATCAAATAAAGGCTTATCAAGAACAACAGAAAATGATTGCCGATAACATGGCTTTCATTGAACGTTTCAAAGGAACCTATTCAAAAACCAACCAAGTATCTTCTCGCGAACGCATGCTAGAGAAGTTGGAAATCATTGAGGTGGATGAGATCGATACTTCTGCACTCAAACTAAGTTTCCCTCCAGCTCCTCGCTCAGGCGACTACCCGGTGAGTGTTGACGCTGTTTCAAAGTCTTATGGAGATAAGCAAGTGTTCAAACAAGCCAACATGTCTATTGCCAGAGGAGAGAAGGTGGCTTTTGTTGGGCGAAATGGTGAAGGGAAATCAACCATGATCAAGGCCATACTTGGCGAGATTGAAGTAGAAGGAAAATGTCAGTTAGGACACAATGTGAAGGTGGGTTACTTCGCGCAAAATCAAGCGGCGATGCTCGACCCTAATCTCACTATTTTTCAGACCGTAGATGAAGTAGCCAAAGGTGAAATCCGAACTCAAATTAAAAATATCTTGGGTCGCTTTATGTTTAAGGGCGATGATATTGACAAGAAGGTTTCTGTGCTTTCAGGGGGAGAAAAAACCCGTTTGGCCATGGTGAAGTTATTGCTCGAGCCGGTTAATTTATTGATACTCGATGAGCCTACAAATCACCTCGATTTGAAGTCCAAAGATGTTTTGAAAGAGGCCCTCTTGTCTTTCGACGGCACCTTGATTTTAGTTTCTCACGATCGTGATTTTTTAGGTGGATTGGCGAAAAAGGTTTTTGAATTCAAAGAGCAAAGGGTAATCGAACATTTTGAAACCATTGATGAGTTTTTGGAGAGAAACCGCATCAAGAGTATTTCGGAAATCAACTTAAACCAATAAAGAAGTATTCTAGAGAGCTTTGATATAGCTCGTTTGATTCAATTTATCATCACTCACATAAGCATAACTAGGCGTTTATAAACTAAGGTGGTTTGTTTTTGTCAGTGCATCTTCCAGTTCCTAAGTTCGTTGGCGCTCTTAAGTTAAGATAGTCAAAAGAATCGAGGATAAAATGGAACATCAAGCGGAGGTCAAGAAATTGCTTCGAATCACAAGTGACTTAGAACTGCGTTTGGTTAACCTTATTCTTGATGCACATTTAAACGATGTATATGCCGATGAGCTTCTAAGTACCATGAGCAGCTTAAAGCAGGTTTTAGGTCAAATGCTTGAAGCCGGTGATGAGGTGTTTTGGGAAAATGCTAGAATGGCTCTTGGCAAAATTAATCGAATTGAGGCTACTTTTCGAGTGCTGACAGCGACAAAAAAAATTGGTCAGCGTTCAGCTAAAGAAATTGTTCTAGAACTGTTGAATTTAGAAAAGGAGCTCCAAGTGCTAACTAAGGGAAAATAAGCTTGACATGGAGTCCTTCTGACGCACTGTCTAATTTAAACTCAGCATTGATTTTATCAGCGAGTTGCTTACAAAGAAAGAATCCAAAACCAGCACCTCGGCTCCTAACTGATCCTCTTTGGAACATTTGATTGTAGTTAAGTATATAGGTTTCCGGCAGCCCGGGTCCGTTGTCAGAAAACTCAAGAACTGTGTTCTCTCCAGATCGATACAAGGCCAGTTTCAGCAGAAGTAAAGGACCTTTATGCTTCGCAAAGGTTAAGGAATTATGGATGAGGTTGACAAGGGAAATATGCAACGCCCATGCATCCGTGAAGAGTTCTATCTTTTCAGGGTTTTGAAAATCTACGTTTATTGGGCTTTGATCTATTTCGTGAACAGCTCTTACAGCGCTCTGCAAAAGGTCGTCAAATTGAATTTGTTCGATTTTAATTGATCGTCTTACGCTATCTGAATAGTAGTAAATATTTCTTAACACCCAATCCATTTTCGTGAGGTTTGACTTAGCCAAAGGAAGGAGATTGTTCAGTTGCAGAGCGTCTATTTCGAGCACGTTAATTAAGCTAACAATTGAAATAATTGGTGAGCGAATATCATGAGACAAGCGATATACAAGCTCATCCATTTGTTGATTCAGGGTCTTTAGTTGTTGGTTCTTTTCAATCAACGAATCTTGGTTTGATTGAAGTTCATTATTCAACTTTTCGAGTTGAGAAAAAGCCTTGGTTTCAATAATCTTATTGGCTGTAATGGAGGCTAAAGTTGAAAGGAGGGTAAGGTGTTTATTGGTGTAGAAATTGGCTTCAGAGTGTTCGCTGTCAATGACACCAATTGCCTTTCCTCTGCTTAAAAGCGGAACCGCAATTTCTGAAAGCCTCATTTCATCATCAACAATGTACCTGCTGTCTTTCGAGGTGTTTGAAACAATCTCAGACTTCCCAGAACTAAAAACACTGCCTACAATTCCGTCTCCAGGCTCGATGGTAATTGGGTTTAAAATGTCAAGATGCTCAGGGTTCTTTGGTCCGTGCGCTGCCTTTTGAACCAAGACTTGTTTCGTGCTATCAAAAAGGTATACCACGCAATCTTCAAAGCCCAAATGGGCAATGACATTTTTGGTCAGTTCCCAGCAGATTTCGTCAATGGTTTTTGCTGCTGTTAAAGACAGGGTAAACGATTGAATTAACTCGAGTGCTTTTGTTGTTTCTGGCATCAATCGCAGTTATTACCAAACATCGCAAGTAGGGCAAGAACATCGGCACTGTTCACTACTGCATCTCCCGTGATGTCGGCAGAACAATTCATCATACAGCCAAAATCACCAAGAAGTATAAGGAGGTCTGGCGCTGTTATAATGCCATCATTATTGAGGTCTGCAAAACAAGGTGTTGGATCAAGGGCTTCTTCTGGTTCGATGTTTCCATTGCAATTATTGTCAATTCCTTCACCAGTTCCTAAAGCAAGTGGATTAACATCAAATCGTGTATCGTCACAATCGCCATTTATAGCGATCCAATCATTTCCTGGGTTGACACAAGTAGTTAATGAGATTTCATCATCACCAAAACCATCCCCATCTCCATCAAAGAAATACAGTTGAGGGTAAGTACAAGAATTATCGTCTGTTGTAGCAGTAGCGTCGAAGTTGCAGGCGGTATTGTCTGTGCAACCTAAGATTTCAGAGCTTTCTACGCAGAAATTATGACTGGTTCCGGTACCGTAATTGGCTTGTTCCATTTGAAAGATGAGGTTACCTTGATCGTCGCTGAAACTGTAATCACCATCAATGGCGCAGGTGAATGCAGAACCATTCATCCCATCGCCATAGGAATCGAGAATGGTGAAGGTGTAGCAGTTCGGACTCAAACAAAACGACTCTGTGAACGTGGTCTGGTCGGCATAATCGCCCGGTGGATCTGTAGCCACGATGTTCCCTTGATCGTCAGCAATGCTCCAAGTTACTTCCTCACCCCAGCAGTCGGTAGACAGAGTTAAAGTAAAGGTTTGAGTAGTACAAGAGCCATCGTCACAAAGGGCGTTTGGGTTGAAGTTACATGCTGTTTCATCAGTACATCCCGCGAGTTCGCAAGAGCCATCATCGATGGTCGCCAAAGGGTCGTAATTGCAGGCATTAACATCAGTACAAGCAAATACTTCATTTATAATATCGAAAGAATAGTAGCCTTGAGGCGCTGGCATTGGTCGGTTCAGGCTTTTTCCACTGTTTGCATTTCCTTCAACATAGTAATAAACTCGTGTGCCAAAGGCTTGGGCAGGAATGCTTGCTTGCCAATTGTTATTTCCAATATTACTCATTGCCACAGCGGTGTATGGATCATTGATAGCTGTCTTGTAATATAAATTAGCGCTAGCAATTCCACTTCTATGATTAATGTAGGCCTGAAGTGAATAATCTTGATTATCGATATTGGTATTTGGCAATTGCTCGTAACTGATCAACAAAGGGTCTTCAACTCCAACACTTTGCGTAATGCAGTGAATGGCGCCTGAAGCAGAGATAATTGCTTGTCCGGCATCATCGCAGTCAATCGGTACGATGTTATATCCTGGAAGGTTTTCTTCATAGATACGAATGGCAATGGTGTCGTAGGCCTCGTAGTAGGTAGGGAGCAGTACCGTATTGTTTACAAATACCGAGTTGGTGTAGGTGCAGTACCAACCGTTTTGATCGGGATAGAGTCCGTTACTTTCTTGAGGTGGAACGGGCACACGAACTACTTTAAAGGGGGTTCCCCATTTGGTGGTGAAATTGTTGAGAACGTATTGAAGGTTGGCTTCAATTTGCGGACCATCGGCAACACCTTCTGGATATTCTGAAACTAGAATTGTTTCTTCATTCAGGAGTTTCATGTGCATGTCGATATGATGAATTCCATCGAAGGGAAGCATGGTCATTTTAATGTACTCATCAATTCCCATGAAGCTGCTCATTATTCCGTCGATTTGCGCTTCAGTTTGGTTGGGGTATTGTGGACCCCAACCGGTATTTCCACCTTGATTTTCTTCAATCACGAGTTCAGAGCAGAAGGCTTTTCCAAAACCGTCAGACATGTAGTTTCCTCCCGTATTCATGAGGTCGTTTGGCGCCGCAGTAGTTGAGTAAATGTTGAGGCCAAGGTAATTGGCCACTGCTTCTGGGCTTAAATCATCATCTGGTCTTGGTCGGTTATAAATCCAATCAACAAGAAATAAGTCATCAACCTCATTACCATAAACCGTATTCGCCCCATAGTCTCTCATCCAGATGCTGTTGAGCGCTGTTTGAATGATGCTTACGTTGGTGAGGTCAACAGGTCCACCCCAATTGTTATTCAGCAAGAACGTTTCTGTAGCTGCGGGGTCTTCACTAAGAACAATGACTTCGCACTCATTAACGCTGGCCGCTACGATTTGTTTGAGTATTCCCGTATAACCTTGCCAAGCAATGGTTAGCGCTTGAATTTCCTCCCATTCGGCGGCAGTTCTAATATTATTAAAACTAGGCGGAGTTTCAATTCCGCGATCACTAGGGAATTGGTAGTTGTTGAGGCGTGCAGCATCCTTTTCCTCTTGAGTAAGTCCTTTAGGTAAGCCTTGGTCTTCAATCTGAGAAAAACTTGAAATCGAAATAAAAAGACCTGCTAGTACGATTAGGAAACGTTGATAGCTCATTTGTTTTGGTTTGAGCTACCTAATTTACAAAACCTTATTCATTCGTTCTTAGATGTTGGTTTTAAAACATCATTTTTCTCTTTCAAGGGGACTTTATCAGGCATTTCTTCCATCTCAGGACTTAAATCCTGATCTATTTCTTCGTCTGGGAATTCTGAAAAAGTAACTAGGATATTCATTCGTTCTTCAAACCAGTTTACAAGGTCTGTTAATGCGCGTAAATTCGTTAGTGTCGCAGTTCTATGAGGTGATAAACCACCGTTAGTTTGATTGAAAACAATACCTATTTGATCGAAAGAAATTTGGGCATCTATGTTGGAATTGTTTCGGAAATCAAGCAGGTGGTCGTGCATTCTTGAAGCGGGATCAGACAAGTTTTCACAAGTGCTGTAGGCCCAGCTTTCCTTTTCCGATTTTAACTGTTTAATTCTGAGTGTGAATGCTTCAGTTGGTGGAGCTCTTTGGTCTAGGGAGTTCACGATATGAAGCAAGGCGAGTTGCTCAGTATTTGATATTAATTTCTGCTCAAAGGCCCATTCGATAAGTTTTAAAGGTGAAAGTTCGTCTGGGTCGATATATACCTCTGTTCCTTGAAGGAGAAGCAGGTGATTGTTTTCAAGTTGATGAAAGAGACATTGTGTAAGGGGCATAAGATCAGATTTTGATGATTATTTTCAGTTTAGTAATGGCAGTCCTACTCATACATTAGTTGTTTTACTTTTTAGAAAGCATGGTCAAATGGCGGGCATCTGAATAGCATTTGCCAAAAATGAACAAGCTGAATCGTAATTCTTAGCAGGTAGTAGTTTTGAGATGTATAATTTGCCGCTTCGAAACGTAACCTATTTACGGAGTGAAAATTATTTTCTTTTTGTTTATGTGTGGATGTCAATCTTCTTGGCGACCTAAATGGATAAGTTGTTTTTTTTGGGTGAAGGGCGTTTGGCGACCTAAATGGATAAAGCGTTTTTCTTGATTGAAGAAAGTTTGGGCGACCTAAATGGATAAGTTGTTTTTTCTGGGCGAAGGGCGTTTGGCGACCTAAATGGATAAGGTTTTTTTCTGGTCGAAGGGTGTTTGGCGACTTAAGTGGATAAGCTTTTTCAGAGCGAGAATGAGAGCGGAGAATGAGGATGGCTTTCCTTGTTCTATCGTACTTGGCTACTTAAATGGATAAGTTGTTTTTTCTGGGCAAAGGGCCTTTGGCGATCTAAACGGATAAGAACATAAAAGTGAAAAAAAAGCTAGAAGAAACAGCTAAAACAGCCCTGAAATTCAGTTCTATTTGAATCCTTACCTTTGTATTGAATTAAAGAAAGTACCTCCTTGAACAAGGATTTAAAATACTTTCAATTAAAGAATAGAACCCTGAATTTCAGGGTAGAGAAAAAAAGAATATGTCTACAGCAAAAGTTAACGACAAAGTAAAAGTACATTATACAGGCAAACTAAGCTCAGGCGAGGTGTTTGATTCATCAGTAGATCGCGAACCCATCGAATTCGTTGTTGGAGGAGGTCAGATGATCAAAGGTTTCGACGATGGCGTGCTCGGTATGGCCTTGAATGAAAAGAAAACACTCAACATCCCTGCTGAACAGGCTTATGGAGAATCAAACCCAGCACTGATTCAAACCTTGGACAGAACTCAACTTCCTCCAGACTTGAAACCAGAAGTAGGCCAAACATTAGTGGCTGGGAGTCCGGAAGGACAAGAAATGCACGTTCAAGTAACTGAGCTTACTGAGGCTACTATTACCATAGATGCAAATCATCCTTTGGCTGGAAAGGAACTTATTTTTGATATTGAATTGGTGGAAATCGGAGGATAAAACACCCCAACACTTTTTTAAACGTCGCTCATTAATTTGAACGGCGTTTTTTTTGTCTCCAAAACCCGTAAATCGGTTGATTTTATCGTTTTATCGGTAAATAATTACTTTCAGTCGTTAAATTTTCAATGTGCATCTAAGTTCATTGGCTTGATTTACTTACATTTACACTGCTAAAACCTTATTAAATGACTCGTTTCCTTCTCCTATTGCTATGCTGTGGTGCTTTTTCCATGGCTCATGCTCAAGATGGTTGTACCAATATCTGGTCACTAAACTTCGATCCGGCAGCCATTTCTGACGATGGTTCTTGTGAGATCTTTAGCAACACTTTCGAATTCGATGCTCAATTAAATGTGCCAATTACCATTGGAACAGGTATTTCAAATTTACATGCCACCATAGCGAATCATGGTCCGATTGAACTAGGACTCAAAGTAAATGAGCGCTTTGTTGATGATATCATTCCAAACGGCAGCGACTATTACACAACTACTGGTTATTCCAGAACAAGCTTTTTTGATGAGACTCCGGTTGTTGGTTTGGGTAAGTGGGACCTCATTTTTTCAATCAACTTGGGCAATTATACATTTAACGACTTGAATATTTTTGTTGAGCTTGATTTTGATCCCACCGAAAATAACAGTTTAGCCACTCCTTACGCTTTGCCTTTGAGTACTGTCCTGCAAGGCATTGGTGCTGGGGCAAGTTCTTTACGTCAACAATCCGAAAACTTGGGCTTTGCATTTTGGGCCGGTTTGGCAGGAGCAGATGCTGCGCTTTACGATCCGCTTCAGCCAGGTGTCTACGACTTTGCGATTGTTTTGAAAAATCAAGGCGATGTGGAATTGTCAAGATGCAGTATGCGCGTTTTGGTAGATGATGCTATTGAAGGCTGCACCGATGAACTGGCGTGCAATTATAACGCTAGCGCTAATTTAGATGATGCTTCATGCCTTTATCCAAATCCAAATGAAGATTGTGAAGGAAACTGTATTCACGATTTTAATACAAACGGTGTGTGTGATGAAAATGAAGTTTACGGTTGCACCTATGTGTGGGCCACGAATTATGATGCCACAGCCACTGCTGATGATGGTTCATGTATCGGAAATACCGCAAATTGTCCGGGAGATTTAACCGGTGACACTTTAGTAACAGTGTCCGACCTTGTTATTTTTCTCTCCCTTTTTGGTAGTGTTTGCAATCTGAACAATTAAACACTGATTGCCATATTACTTGAGTTTCACTGCAGACGACCTTGCAAATAGACTTTGCTTACCCTTAAACCAAAATAAAAACCCTTAAGCTTAAAAAACATTACTCTTCAAACGATTGCAACATTGATTGCAGGCGTTTTTCTTTGCAATTTTTCCTTCGCCCAGCGAAATGGACAATCGCCCCAAACACAAGAACTCATTCCAACCAACACAAAAACCATCCAAGCATTCGTTGACGCTGCTGCAGAACTTGAAGCAAGGCAACAAGGTGGTGGTGATGTTTTTGGTTGCACCGACATTACAGCTTGTAACTACCTTAGCTTTGCCACAATCGACGATGGTTCTTGCTGTTTCGATAATTGTTATACGCTCTCTGCTTTTCAAGGAGGCATTGGTGGACCGCTAGCAAAGGGATTTGGTGGTGGAGAACTTCAATGGTCGATCACACAAAACGGACAAGTTGTTGAACAAGGTTTTTCCAACTTCACCGCTTTGTGTTTGGAAGACGGCTGTTATGAGCTGAACCTTCCATTCGCATCAGGATATCAAATTTCCTTGTTCCCTGGCAATGGGATTATTCTTGCCAAAGGTGGAGGAGCTTTCAACTCAAGCATTGAAGTTGATTTCTCCGATTCCAACGTTGGTGCTGTTTCTTTTCCTTTCTCAGTGAACAGTAATTGTCCTGCTGGTTGTACGAGTGCTCAGGCATGTAACTATGATCCAACGGCTTTTTACGACGACGGATCTTGCGAATTCCCTGGATGTTGTGATCCTGCAGCTTGTAACTTTAATCCAAGTGCTACGTGTCCTTCAGAGTGCCTCTTTGAAGATGCTTGCGGAGTATGTGGTGGAACTGAAGCTGGAATTTTAGGTTTTGCGGAACTCATTAACAATGGTGATTTGACTGTTGACTTGGTTCCTGGACAAGGTTTTATTCAAACTTTTGCTGATTACGTGTACATCACGGGATCTAATGATGAAGAAGACATCCTACTCGCCAAGTCACAAGGTGGAGGCAGTGTTCCTGGAGATGGTCCATTAACTTATATCGAAGTAGTGATTCCTCAAACGGGCGAATACAGCTTTGATTGGAGTTACTATACAGAAGACGGTCCGAGTTTCGATATTGCCTTCTATGCTATAGATAATGGTGTAGATCTTCCTGTTTTTTCTGCTTTGACGGTCGATTTTGATGGCGCACGTGTTCAAAATGGAAGTGCTACTTTAATCTTGAACGAAGGAGAAACGTTGTGGATTGGAATTGATGCTACAGACAATTGCTGTGGTGCTGGATACTTGACACTATTCAACTTCCTTTCACCAGCTCAGGAATGTTTGGCCGGTTGTATAGACGCTAACTCATGTAATTTTGATGTTTCGGCAGTTTTCGATGATGGTTCTTGCATACCAAGCGCTTGTGACGATATTTTTGCTGTGAACTATGATCCTCAAGGAAACTGCGGTGGAGGAATGTGTTACTACGTGAATTCATGCGGAACTTTGGTGGATGAAGATGGCAATACCTCTGGTTTCACAGGTTATTACGCCTCACCAAATTGGGCTATTTCTGCCAATGATGCCAATGCCACTGTAAATGTTGGCCCAGAACAAATGGTACTCGTTGGTGCAGATGAAGGTGGCGACCCGATTACGCGAGCTACTATTGCCGTAGGAGCAACGGGGAGTGTTAGTTTCAACTGGAGCTATACCACTACCGACGATGATGCCAGCTGGGATTTTGCTTATTACATCAATGGTGTTCCTGTTCAATTGAGCGACGACTTTGGTGATAACAATCAAGATGGCAGTGTTACCTTTACCGCAAATGTTGGAGATGAAATTGGCTTTCAAATAGATGCAGACGACGCTTGTTGTGGCTTTGCTACACTCATTATTAGCGATTTCCAAACTGCTGGTGGAGAATGTTCGGTTTCATGCGAAGGAGATTTTAATGGAGATGGAGTTGTAAATTCATCAGATTTGCTCACTTTCTTGGCAGCTTTTGGAACGCTTTGTTTCTAATATTGACGAGAGAACTAATTAAGAAAAAGGGAAGCCATGAGGCTTCCCTTTTTCGTTTAAAGAACTACCTTTTGTTCATGAAGTACAATGAAGATCAGATCGATCGCCTCAGAGAACACCTCCTTCCTCTCGGAAATCAAATCAAGGAACGGAAAATGTTTGGAGCACACATGTTCCTCTATAAAGGGAAAGGCGCTATTGGTGTGGTGGGCGATGATTTTTTGGTTCGGGTAGTGAAAGAGCGCATGGGACAAGGATTAAACCGGCCAGAGTCCAAGCCCTTCGCTCCCAGAGGAGGAAAAGGAATGAAAGAAACCCTATTGATTGATCCAAATCAATTAAAAGACGAAACAGCCCTGGGTTTTTGGGTAGACCTGGGTTTAGAACATGCCTTGAACGCTTCGAACGCTTAGCTTCATAAAATGCACAAATGCCTGCACTTACGGATTCTTATGCTGCGTTGACAAATTTTTACAGCGCATAAGTAAATCGAATCGTATATTCGTTCAGCCTGATAAAATAATCTTTCATGACAATCCCTTCTCCATCTCTAGATTGGTTCGATACCTTTCCCGAATTGAAAAGCCCCCGCTTAAAAATGAGCGCACTTTCTGAACAACACGTTCAGCAGATCTATGAGATGAGAAAAAATCATAAAGTGAACCGCTTCATGACAGAAGACCTGCCCAACAGCCTTTCATCAGCTAAAGAATATGTGAAGCACGTGAACGACCGGTTTATGCGCAGAGAACAATTGATGTGGGCAGGCGAATTACTTGATTCTGGAGATTTTATTGGTACTTCTGGATTTTTGAACTTCGACTTGCAGCACGGCTGTGCCGAGTTTGGAGGAGAAATGATGCCTCCTTTCTGGGGGAGGAATATCGCGATGGAAGCCATGCAGGCCATTTTGAATTATGGTTTTCAAGTGATTGGCTTGAACCGAATCGAAACACGCGTCCACCCCAGCAATCGAGGAGGGATTTATTTACTCGAAGCGGCTGGCTTTAAAAAAGAAGGTGTCCTCAGAAAAGCCCAAAAAAGCGAAGGTGGATTTAGCGATGTGTTCCTCTATGGCTTATTGGAAGGAGAATTGCGTGGCTTCGAGTCATAAAACCAAATCAAAGCTGTTAATTTAAAGAAGAACAAATTCATTTTCTCCATTGGTATAATGTTTTAATTATGGAATACAATCAACTCGTTTTAATCCTGCTGTTCGTCCTCGTGCTCGGACTCCTTGTGCTCATTGTTTTGCAGTTTTCGGCAAAGAAAAATAACGGTAATCAAGCCATCTTGGACCGCTTTCAGGAAGAGCTCCAAAAACTTGATCGCAGTACCCGGGATGAATTTGTGCGCAATCGAGAGGAGAGTCAGAAAAGTGCCCAAGCTAATCGGGATGAACTCAAAGCGGCACTTACAGACAATCGGAAGGAACAGCAGGCCTCACTCAAATCCTTCGAAGATGCCTTTAAACAGAGCGTTCAGGATTTTAACGAACTCCAAAAGCGGAAGTTTGACGAGCTCCTCCTTCAGCAAGATAAAATCAGAAAAGAAACGGAGGAAAAGCTGGGAAGTGTGCGCGAAACCGTGGAGAAGAAACTCACGAGCATTCAAGAAGACAACGAAAAGCGACTTGAGAAAATGCGCCAAACCGTGGACGAGAAACTGCACGAAACCTTGGAGAAGCGACTGAACGACAGCTTTAAACTCGTTAGTGAACGACTGGAAGCCGTGCAAAAAGGGCTGGGCGACATGCAAACCCTGGCCAAGGGGGTAGGTGATTTGAAACAAGTGCTCAGTAACGTGAAGACGCGCGGAACTTTGGGTGAAATCCAACTCGCCAATATTCTGGAACAAATCATGGCTCCAGAGCAGTATGAAGCCAACGTCGCCACCAAAAAAGGATCCTCAAACTTCGTAGAATTCGCTATAAAACTCCCGGG
>JAQWFN010000012.1 GCA_029238785.1 Flavobacteriales bacterium
CGTTACGTCAGCCGGGAACAAGGTCCATACTGGAGCAACTTCATCAACCAAGGTGATGATTTGTTGAGCAGTAGCTTCGTTTCCACAAGCATCAACTGCCGTGAAGTCACGAATGATACGACCTGCACATCCACCTGATACAGGGGTGTCTTCGTAAGATACTTCAACATCTCCACAGTTGTCTGTAGCTTCCAAAGTAGTTGGCATGATGTTGTCACATGGCATGTCGATTTCTACATCGTAAGCTGCGAATACTGGTGCAGTGGTATCTTGGAAGTAGATGCTTTGCTCAACGCTGTTGGTGTTTCCACAAGCGTCAACCGCAGTAAATGTTCTAACAAAACCAAATTCGTTTGCACACTCACCTGCAAAGATCTCTCCATCAACATAAGTTACAGTAGCATCAGAACAAAGGTCAGCTGCTTCAGCCATTACCAATTCTGCTTCTTCATCACACTCATAAGTTGCCATTTCTGGAACGAAAATGAAAGCAGGTGCCGTAGTATCAATAACATTAATTGTTTGAACAGCAATTACTTGGTTGCCACAGTTATCGAATCCACGGAAGATGCGAGAAATAGTGTACTCACCATCGCAATCACCATCGTTTTCTTCAACCGTTAATTCAATATCAACCAAGTCGTCACAGTTGTCTTCAGCAATAGGGAAAACAACAGCAGGAAGTTCGTCAGAACATTCAACCGTAATATCTGCTGGGAATTCTACAAACTCAGGAGAAGTTGTATCAACTACAGTTACTTCTTGTTGCGCCATTGCTTCGTTACCACAGTAATC
Source organism: Flavobacteriales bacterium (assembly GCA_029238785.1). Lineage (GTDB taxonomy): Bacteria > Bacteroidota > Bacteroidia > Flavobacteriales_D > Sanyastnellaceae > CALKGK01. The sequence continues at coordinate 796 of JAQWFN010000012.1, forward strand.
AGTTGCGATCCAAGTTCTGATGATAATGTAAGAGTTCTCACAGTTATCGCCATCGTCTTGAACTGATTCAGCGTAATCAATTGTTACTTCAAGAGCACAGTTATCTTCACCTGAAACAAGACCAGGAGAGAAGAAATTACCGTTTTCCATTAGAGATACTTCAGAGCATTCAAGCGTGTTGTTTTCAGGAACATTTACCAAAGAAGGAGCTACGTTATCAGTGATGGTGATGAACTGTTCAACAGTTGCTTCATTTCCACACTCATCAGTAGCAGTGTATTGGCGGTAGAGTACTCCCATACAACCACCAGAATTTAATTGCTCAAAAGTAATTTCAACACTCGCATCACCACAGTTGTCTGAAGCGGTCAAAGTGTAAGCATCTACTTCTTCACAAGAAATAGCTGTGTAGTATTGGTAATCGTTAAATGTTGGAGCTGTCGTGTCTTGAACATTGATGTTCTGAACGAAAGCAGCTTCGTTACCGCACTCGTCCATTGCAATCCATGTGCGGATAATGCTGTAGTTACCAGGACAGTTTCCGTCGATAATTTCTTCGCTGTAGTCAAAAGCAATGTTTTCTACTGCTGAACAGTTATCAGAAACACTTACGTCTGCTGCTTCAGGAACCATATCACATTCAACAGTGATTTCAGCTTCAGGAAGTCCAGCAAACTCTGGCGCGATTTCATCAATAACAGTAATGGTCCAAGTACGATCTGTTCTGTTTCCACAGATATCGATAGCACCCCAAGTAAATTCAACCATATACTCGTTAGGGCAGTTACCAGGAGCCATCATTTCTTCTGGACCTACAACAACTACTTCACCTTCACAGTTATCAATCGCCTCAAGAACAGGGATTTCAACTGGGTACATGTCACAAGAAACAGTAAGATCAGCTGGGAAATCGATGAATTCTGGTCCGATTTCATCATTCACAATAATAGACTGAGCTACGATTGTTGCGTTTCCACAAGCATCTTCAGCACGGTAGAAATAAGTGAACTCAGTGTTGTGAGGACAATCTTGCTCGTTTACTGGTCCGCAAGAAGCATCAGCATTCACATCACCATGTCCGTCGATGTACTGACCATCAACAAAACCAGAATAAGTGAACCAACCAGAAATACCGTAATCGCAGTTCTTGTTGTTGGCACCCATACCAATTTGGAAACCGAAGTAGTAGTTACCTGGCATGTGATCCAAGTACAATACGTCTCCTGCGTTATCTCCTAGACCAACAGCAGTTGAGAATCCGTTCACCATTTCATAGTAAGTCCAATCTTCGTAAAGATCTGGCTGAGCGCATCCTAGATCGTCTTTGTAGTTACGTCCAAGTCCACTCCAAGTAGCCCAATCAGCTTTGTTTTCCAACCAAATGCTCAATTCGAACATTTCTGATGGGTTAGCATCGTTAACAACGGTTCCGTAAATGTGAGCTGTTCCGTCGTTGAATTGATCGAAATGACCACCATTAGCATCAAAGTTGTAGTTGGCTGAAGAAGCAAATCCATCTTCAGACAAAGTAGGCAACCAGAAAGCCCAGTCGTCACCAGGTCCGAAAGCTGTAGAAAGAGAACATGTATCAGTCAATTCACCATTGTTTGTAGTGAAAAGGTCTGCTGGAATTTCTTCGTTAGAGCATAGGTCAAAAGCAACTAAATCAGCAGGAGCTGGTACTTCTTCCAAGCAAGACACAAGGATTTCTTCTTCGTAATCAAATACAGGTCCTTCAGTATCAGTAACACTAATAGTAAAGGCAAAAGATGAAGTGTTTCCACACTCATCAGTAGCAATGAATTCAACGCTCAATTCACCAACGATCGGACAAGCATCCAATGCGTTGTAAGAAGAGAGAACTTCAGTTTCGTAAGCTGAACAATCAGCAATTGCAGGTTCTCCAATGAGATCAAGTGCATAAGCCAATAGTGCTTCTTCGTTATTTTCTACTTCAGAACAAGTAACCTCAATATCGCTAAAATCAGCTTCGATAAGAGGAGCTGTAGTGTCTTCAAGGGTGATGGTTTGTGTACACATCTCAGTTACTTCGCCGTCTGTGGCAATCCATGTTCTGGCGATGATCAAAGGACAGTTGTTGTTTGATACCATATCGTCCATGAACGAGATTTCCAAGTCACCAACACAGTCGTTGCTTTCGATACTTGGGTATCCAATAGCCTCTGGTGTAATGTCAGAACCACATTCTAAAGTAACATCTGCTGAACAAGTAATTGTCAACTCAGGATCACAAGTTATTACTTCACCTGTAACGGCCAAGTTTAAGATGTTCACGTTAAGAGCAAGCGCTTCGCCAGATGGACTCCAATATTCCGAAGCAGTGATTCCTCCAAAAAGGGCAAAACCATCTCCGTAAGACATCGAAGCCAATACCACTTTTCCAGTGTTGTTGATTTCTTTCAAGTGACCAACCATTCCAGCTGGGCAAATGATAGCGTGACCGAAGTAATTGCCGTAAAAAGAATCGACTGTTATTCCATCCCATACAATATCGTTGGCATCAAAAGGTTCAACATCGTTAACAAAGGTACCATCGGCATCAAACTCCAAAGCAACGCCTCCAAAACCGAAGTTCATTCCGTCACCCTCGTTTGGGGCGGCGTTCAAAAACAAGCGATTTCCATCGGCAACCCAGCTCTCCAGAGCAGCGCCATTGGTAGCAAGAAATGCTTCAAGTTCATCGGCAGAACCATCACTACCATCGAGATAAATAAAGGTGTTGTTAGCGAACAAGTCGTTCACATCAACGCTGGAGAAGCTTGAACTTGTCCAGTTACCCGCTCCAAATTGGGCGTTCATAGCATTTGCGTAACTGCTAGATCCCCAAGGTGTGGACTGAGTTACAAACGCAGCCGCTTGTGCAGAAGCATAGCTTGTGCCCAAAAGGACTGAGAAAAAGATGAGAATAAAAGTTGCGACATTCAAGAGCGCAAGGCGATTTTTTACGTGCCAAGGACGCTCTACGCAACAACAGGTAGAATCTGTCATGTTGTAGGTTTTTGGTTAAACAATCAATCAATAAAAGCTTATAATATCCGAGGGGAGTCACTCCCTCTTTGTAAGATCCCAGAACGGGAGAAGAAGAATAGAAGAATAGTTTTCGTGGACAAAGATAGAATGTTTTTTCTAATAAAATCAATTAATCGATAAGAAGCTGTCATTCGTCGAAACAATTTAAGCTATTATGCGTAGTTGAGCCTTCGCTGAATCACGAGTATTTATCGACAAAAGAAAAGAGAGAATGATTAGATTTGAAAAAACTTCTCATGGAACTATTTTTTGTCAATTCTGCCCTTTGTCCGCAAAGAAAAAGCCATTCAGATGCCGCTGAAATGGTGAATCAATTGCTTTTTGGAGAACTTCTGGAGTTACTAGATGCAGAAAAGCAATGGCGCAAAGTAAGGTCGCGAATCGATCAATACGAAGGCTGGGTAGATGGAAAAATGTTGAGTTCATGGGAAGGAAGTGAAGCAGATTATTTCTCGAAAATAAAACGATCAAGCCCTGTTTTGGAAAAAAGCAGCACGGGCAGCTACATCCCATTTGGGGCGTTCATTCATCCCAAAATGAAAGAAGTGGCCCATATAGCAACCAAGCTCCCTAATGTTGAACAATGCTTAGATGTATTTCTAGGCGCTCCCTATTTATGGGGAGGGAAGAGCGTTCTTGGGGTAGATTGTTCCGGATTTACCCAAGTTGTGATGGCTTTTCAAGGCGTTCAATTAAAAAGAGATGGCTATCAACAAGCTGAGCAGGGCGAAACCATAGACTTTATCGAACAATGCCAAACAGGAGATCTGGCCTTTTTTGATAATGAAGAGGGCAAAATCATCCATGTTGGTGTGGTGAAAATGGAAGACGATGGTCCCAAAATTATTCATGCCAGCGGATGGGTGAGGAAAGATGCGCTAGACCATCAAGGAATCTACAATGCAGATCAAAAAATCTATTCGCACCAATTAAGAATCATCAAAAGAAATTTGCCTCAAGCAAAATAAACCCCACTTCAAATCAAAAGTAAAGCCTTAACTATGAATACTCTCGCACCTATCGACTGGGGAATCATCGCAGCATTTTTTGTTGTATCGCTTATTATCGGATTACTAACCATGAAAAAGGCGGGAAGCAGCAGTGCAGAGTTTTTTCTTTCTGGGCGAAGCATGCCCTGGTGGTTATTAGGCGTTTCGATGGTGGCAACCACCTTTTCAGCAGATACGCCGAACCTTGTTACCGACATTGTAAGAAACGGAGGAGGAGTTGCAGGAAACTGGGCTTGGTGGGCTTTCTTGTTGACAGGAATGCTCACCGTATTTGTCTATGCCCGTTTGTGGCGACGATCTGGTGTAATGACTGATCTTGGATTTTATGAGTTGCGGTATAGTGGAAAGGAAGCGGCTTTCCTTCGCGGTTTTCGAGCGCTGTATTTAGGTGTGCTCATCAACGTACTCATTATGGCTACCGTTTGTCTTGCGGCGGCTAAACTTGGTGCAATTATGCTTGGACTGTCGCAATTGCAAACTTTACTTATTGCAGGTGTGGTAACGGTAATCTACTCCACCTTGGGAGGTTTAAGAGGGGTGATTATTACTGATTTTTTCCAATTCATTATCGCCATGGTTGGATCTGTTTGGGCAACAATAACGATCGTAAATATGCCCGAAGTAGGAGGGATGACAGCCCTGCTCACCCACGAAAATGTAGTTGGATCCTTGAACTTCTTCCCAGACATTAACAATACAGAACTTTTCATCAGTATCATCATTATTCCACTCGCTGTGCAATGGTGGGGAGCTTGGTACCCGGGTTCTGAGCCAGGTGGAGGCGGTTACGTTGCGCAACGAATGCTTTCTGCAAAAAATGAGAACCACGCTGTAGCGGCAACTTTGTTCTACAACATTGCGCATTATGCACTCCGACCATGGCCATGGCTCTTGATTGCTTTGGCTTCTTTGGTGGTTTTTCCAGACTTGGCTTCAATTGAAGCAGCGTTTCCTGGGATGAACGTAACCGTTGGCCATGATTTAGCCTATCCCGCAATGCTCACCTATTTGCCCGCGGGATTATTGGGCTTGGTGATGGCTTCACTGATTGCAGCGTTTATGAGTACCATTTCTACACACCTCAACTGGGGAGCGAGTTATGTGGTAAGCGACTTTTATACGCGATTCATTAATAAAGAAGCCTCTGATAAAAAACAAGTTTGGGTGGGTCAGCTCACTACGGTGGGTTTAATGATTTTGGCTGGACTCCTTTCCTATAAAATCGACTCTGCTAAAGATGGTTTTGATTTGATCATTTTGGCCGGAGCGGGGACAGGATCGGTATTTATTATGCGATGGTTCTGGTACCGAATTAATGCCTTTTCTGAAATAACGGCGATGGTGGTTTCTTTTGTGATTGCCATCTTGTGGACCCTCTTCGCCCCGGAGGAAGCGCCTTCTTGGTTGGGCTTGTGCTTGTCGGTATTCACCACAACAGCGGCTTGGATAATTGTTACCCTCTTCACCAAACCAAGTAATAAAGAGACACTGATTAACTACTACAAGCTTATTCGTCCGTTCGGAAAGGGGTGGAAGCAACTTGGTTTAAACGAAGACGAACTTGAACCAATGAAAAGAAGATCGCTTCCTGGCTTAATCTTGTGCATGTTTTTAGCTTGCATCATGGTTTATGCGGCGCTTTTCGGAACAGGAAAACTGATCTACGGCGAGCTCACGGCGAGTGCTTTACTCTTTGCCTTGGCAATTGTTTCAGCTCTTGGTGTCTTCTTGGTGTACCGTAAATCTTAAGCCGCTAAGCTGGATAAAAAAGGCGCTTTTCAGCAGCTTTTTTGCGAAGTAGTGGACTGCATCTGTAACGATCTTCTCGGTACAAGTCGTAAAGTTCATCCATCTTGTCGACGCATTTCTGCAATCCAATTTCATCGGCCCATTTCAAGAGGCCTTTAGGGTAGTTAACCCCTTTGGTCATGGCCAAGTCGATGTCTTTTGCACTGGCGATGTTCCAAAACAAGGCATCAGCGGCTTCATTAATCAGCATGGCTAAAATGCGCTCAAGAACTTGCTGGCCGAGTAACTCATCTTGAATGGCTTCGGGCATGATTGACCCTTCTGCGTAGTTATAATAGCCGCGGCCACTTTTTCTCCCCAACCATCCCGCTTCTGCATGGCGCTTTTGGGTGAAAGAAGGCTTGTATCGCGGGTCGTTATAAAATGCTTGAAAAACAGATTCGGTAACGGCGTAGTTGATGTCGTTTCCAATGAAGTCCATTAGTTCAAACGGACCCATTCTAAAACCTCCAAGGGTTTTCATGGCCCAGTCAATCGTTGGCATATCGGCAATACCTTCTTCATAGATTCTAAGTGCTTCACCATAAAAAGGTCGCGCCACACGGTTAACAATGAAGCCGGGGGTATCTTTAGTAATGACACTTACTTTTCCCCAAGAGTCAATAAGTTCTTTTGCTTCGCGAAGCACTTCTTCACTGGTTTGAACCGCGGGAATGATTTCTACCAAAGGCATGAGCGGCGCTGGGTTGAAAAAGTGAATGCCTAAAACACGATGAGCTAAATCGCAAGAAGCAGCAATAGAAGCAATACTTAAGCTGGAAGTGTTTGAGGCGAGTAAGCAGTCATCCTTTACAATGCGCTCTAGTGCGGTGAATACCGACTTTTTAACATCCAAGCGCTCCACAATGGCCTCTATCACGAGGTCGGCATGTGCAAAGTCTTCTAGCTCAGTGGTGTACTGAATTCTCGCCTGGATCTGTGAAGCTTCTTCAGAGGTGATTTTTCCTTTTTCTACAAGTCGGTTCATGACCTTCTCCAGTTTGGCCTTACTTTTTTCCAAAGTCGCTTGGCTTGTGTCTGAAAGAACAACTTGATGTCCGTTTTGCGCTGCTACTTGAGCTATTCCAGCACCCATCGCGCCAGCACCAATTACACCTATCTTCTTCATGCTTCTAATTTTGTGCGAATTTGGCAGAAATTTTGAAGATGAGCAAAAGCAATCGTGCTACATTAGCTTTAATCACTTTTTTGTGATGAAATCGTGAGTTGATGACTTTACCTTCGATTTGTCTAAAAACACCTTATTATGAAAACACTTGTGATCACCATGCTCTTGTTCTTAAGCGGAACTTGTTTTGCTTCAGACCCGGGAGATACCTCAACTGATCTTTGGAATACCATCCTACAAACTCATGTTAATGCCAATGGTGACGTGAACTATACAGCACTGAAGAAAGATCCCAACTTCGATAAGGTGCTCACATCTTTCGCTAAAGAATTACCAAAGGATTTATGGACGAAGTACGAGAAAATGGCCTATTGGATGAATGTCTATAACGCCTACACCTTGAAGCTGATTGTGGATCATCTTCCACTGAAGAGCATTACCAATCTAAAGGAGCCTTGGGATCAGAAATTCATCGTTCTTGAAAATAAGTCCTTCTCCCTCAATCAAATCGAGCATGAAATCCTGAGAAAAGAATTTCAAGATCCAAGAATTCACTTTGGAATCAATTGCGCTAGCATCAGTTGTCCGGTACTTCACAACAAAGCATTTTATGCCGAAAACGTGAATGCCACACTTGAAATGTTAACCGCTCGCTTCATTAATGATAAAAGCAGAAATACCATTAGCTCAAGTAAACTAAGCATTTCCTCTATTTTCGATTGGTTTAAAGAAGACTTTACGAAAGGACAAAGCCTCATTGCCTTCCTGAACAAATACAGCAAAACGAGCATCAATTCAGATGCGAGTATTGATTACCAAAGCTATAATTGGAATTTGAATGGGAAATAATCCCTCCATCTAATTTGAGCAACTTATATTTGAACATGAAAAGAATCTTGGCACTTGTGGGAACTGTTTTTAGTACACTTTTTGGCTGTACACAAACAGATGATTTTGATGTGATGGTGAAGAATACGGTGTCTGAAGAGGTACCTTATATCTATGCAGACAGTATTCCTGCCGAAAACAACTATGTTTTTCTCGATGCCAGAGAACAAGAGGAGTTCGAGGTGAGCAGAATTCCTGGAGCCATCTACGTTGGTTACGACAACTTTGATTTATCGAAGCTCCAAGGTTTCTCTTCGAACGATACGATTGTCGTGTACTGCTCCATTGGCTATAGAAGCAACAAAATTGGTAAAAAGCTGGAAAAAGCTGGATACAAAACGGTGTTCAACCTATACGGCGGTTTGTTTCAGTGGGCAAACGATGAACACCCCATGGAAAATGATGCCGGTTCAACCACAAAAATTCACGGCTACAATAAAAAGTGGTCGAAATGGGTAACAAAGGGAGAGATCGTGCTTCAATGAGAAAAGCCCTAATTATTATGGCTAAACGCCCTGAATTAGGCAAGTGTAAAACACGCCTAGCCGCAGGGATTGGCGCGGAAAGTGCTCTGCTCGTCTACAAAAAGTTACTTTCACATACCTTAGAAACAGCGGAGAAAACAAGTATTCCAACTCACTTGTATTTAAGCGGTGAAGGCCATTTGGAAGTGAGTCAAAGTTTTTCGTCCAAAGAACAAAGTAATGGCGATTTAGGAGAACGGATGCACCACGCCTTTGAAGAGGTCCTGCTCGATTGCGATTCGGTTGTGATGATTGGAACTGATTGTCCGGAGATTTCATCGGATCTACTTCTGGAAGCTTTTGAAGAGCTGAATCAAAACGACGTGGTTTTTGGTGCAAGCGAAGATGGAGGCTACTACCTCATTGGCATGAAGGCCCTTCACCAAGAACTATTTCAAGATATTGAATGGAGTACGCCTGGGGTATTGGCGACATCAATCCTTCACGCAGAGAAAAAACAACTAAAAATTGGCCAAATTCGCCAACTGAATGATGTCGATACAAAAAGCGACCTATTACGTTCGAGTTGGGGCGAGTGGTTTAAAACGACAATAGAGCAAGATGATTAAAGAGATACAAGAAACAGCAGATTTCCTCAAAGAAAGAGGAGTTTTTGATGCTGAAATTGGAATTGTCCTGGGCACGGGCTTGGGCAATTTTTAGTT
>JAQWFN010000041.1 GCA_029238785.1 Flavobacteriales bacterium
CTTGTGGAATATGGTTAGCAACGAGTGTAGGAATACCAATTCCGAGGTTCACGTAGTAGCCGTCTTGTAGTTCTTGCGCAATGCGCTGCGCGATACCGTTCTTATCTAACATGGTCTTGGAATTATGAGCGTGGTTTTACACTCGTTGCTAACCATATTCCACAAGGCATTGACGTGGAGTTTCAAAGCGAAAACGGCATCCTAGGAATGGGGTCTTTTCCTTTTGAGGGTGATGAAGATGCCGACTTGATTAACGCAGGAAAGCAAACCATTACGGCATTGCCAGGAGCGGTGTTTTTTGATAGCGCCATGTCTTTTGCGATGATTCGAGGACAACACGTTCAATTAACCGTACTTGGGGCCATGGAGGTGAGTCAGAACGGCGACATCGCCAACTGGAAAATCCCAGGAAAAATGGTGAAAGGCATGGGCGGAGCCATGGATTTGGTGGCGAGTGCTGACAATATCATTGTGGCCATGATGCACACCAACAGAGCAGGAGAATCCAAACTCTTGGCCGATTGCAGCCTACCCCTTACCGGAGTGGCCTGTGTAAAAAAGGTGGTGACCAACCTCGCTTGTCTTGAAATCAAAGACGGAGCTTTTCACTTGCTCGAACGTGCCCCAGGGGTAACGGTGGAAGAAATCAAGGCCGCAACGGCAGGTAAACTCATCATTCCAGATGAGGTGCCGGAGATGAAACTTTGATTCAAATCTTTCTTTTTTGTTCGCTACGGTGAACGAAACACGTCAAAATCGTTCAGTACGACGAACAAAAAATAGCAAAAACGTTCACTCGAATGAACATAAATGACTATTTTTTTTGAGGTGTTATGGTGAATTTAGATGCATTAAATGAGTTTTCAGTAATGTGCTAGCCTTTCACCTCAATGGCCACAAAATCGCTCTGACCACCAATGGGCGGGTTGAATTTGATGACCCTTACGGTGCAGTGCTGAATCATCGGGATTTCGGATTTGAGTCCGATCAAAATCCTACCCCCAACGTGCTCGATGAGCTTCGAAGGGATGGCCATTTCGCGGCGTATAATGCGGTGAACATCAACGTAATCCACGGTTTTTGTGAGGTCGTCGTTCTTTACGGCTTCGGAAAAGTCGCATTCCAAACGCACATCTACTTGAAACGGACCACCAATGGCGGTTTCTTCGGGCATGCAGCCGTGGTGGGCGTGCATGCGGATGCCATTCACTTCAACTACACCCATGCTTCAGCAATTTTCATCCCTTCATCCATGCGCTTCAAGCTTTCTTCTTTGCCCAAGAAAGCAGCAATCTCGTACATCCCTGGTCCGCCAGCTTCACCGGTCAACAACAAACGAAAACCGGGCAACACCGCGCCAAAACCAAGCTCTTTCTCTTCCAAGAAGGCCTTGAAGTTGTGCTCAATAGTGGCTGCATCGAAAGGCGAGGTGGACGCCAGCACTTCACGTAAAGCGCTCATCACTTCGGGCGTATTGGCCTTCCATTTTTTCTTGGTGGTTTTTTCGTCGTAGCTCGCAGGCGCTTCAAAAAGATAAGTAGCTTCTGTCATTTGATGCAAGAACTGAACGCGCTCTTTCAACAAGAGTACCATGCTCAAGGCTTGTTCTTCGCTCACGCTTCTTCCTTTGGATTCGAGTAAAGGCAAGAGCTGCTTTACCAAAGCGGCATTATCGGTTTCGCGCAAATGCGATTCGTTGAACCAGACTGCTTTTTCAGGGTTAAATCGTGCTCCAGACTTCACCACACGCTCCAAAGAGAAGTCTTGAACGGCTTCATCCAAAGAATACAGCTCCTTTTCTGTTCCTGGGTTCCAGCCCAAAAGCAAAAGCATGTTCAAAAAGGCCTCTGGTGAATATCCAGCTCCTTGATAACTGCTCCATGTTTCGCCACTACTTGGATCGGTCCAGTTCAAAGGAAATACCGGGAAACCGCCTTTTTCGCCATCGCGTTTGCTGAGTTTACCGTTTCCAGTGGGTTTTAAGATCAAGGGGAGGTGAGCAAAAGTAGGGGCGCTCCAGCCGAAAGCTTCATACAAAAGCACGTGCAATGGAGCAGAAGGCAGCCATTCTTCACCACGAATCACATGAGTAATTTCCATGAGGTGATCGTCCACAATGTTGGCCAAATGGTAGGTGGGCATTCCATCACCCTTCATCAATACTTTATCGTCCAAAACCGCCGTGTTGAATTTTACTTCTCCACGAATGGCATCTGTAAAAACCACCTCGCGATGAGCGGGTATTTTAAAACGAATCACCCAATTTCCTGCGGCAATGAGGGCGTCCGACTCCGCTTTCGGTAGGCTTTCGCTGTTGCGCATCTCCATTCTTGTACTGGCATCGTACTGAAAAGTAGTCTTGTTTTCCTCTGCCAAAGCGCGTTTTGCAGCAATGGTGGCTTCATCATCAAAAGCATAATAGGCCCATCCCTTTTGAACGAGTAAATCGGCATATTGGGCATACAAACCTTTGCGTTCTGATTGGCGGTATGGTCCGTAAGCGCCTGGGTTTTCCGGACTCTCATCGGGTTCAATGCCGCACCATTTTAGGGCTTCTACAATGTATTCCTCTGCGCCCGGTACAAAACGGTTTTGATCGGTATCTTCAATTCTTAGGATGAAGGTGCCGCCGTGTTTTTTGGCGAAAAGGTAGTTGTACAAAGCCGTGCGAACTCCCCCCATGTGAAGGGGCCCTGTTGGACTTGGTGCGAAACGAACGCGAACTGCATTTGGAGTCATACTCATGAGTGATTTGAGCCGCAAAGGTAGTGATTCTCTCTACTTCGCATCGCCCCAAAAAAAGCTCATTTTCCTTCTCCGCCCTTCAAATATTCGTCGCTAAAATGTTGACGCTTTTTCTCTTGAGCAAACTTCTCCTCATTGTAAGCCGCTGAGGCATTTTTTGGAATTGATAAGCTTTGCCACTCACTGCCTTTGACCATGCGGGCAGTAAATACAATCTGGCCCACATGGTAAGCATAGTGGGCAAGTTGACGTTGAATGGCTTCTGTGATGCTGTGGCCTTGATTGCGGATATACACCAGCTGATCAAAATTGCCTTCATCAATGCTGTCTAAGGCTTCAAAGAGGCAGCTCCAGCCTTTTTCCCACTCTTCTAGCAATGCTGTTTTGTTGTTGATGTTCGCTTCGAACTCCTCATCGCGCTGGCGCCAAGGTTTTTCACCGTCTTCAGTGAGGAAATTGGTCCAGCGAGATAGCATGTTCCCCACGAGGTGCTTTACCATAATGGAAATTGAATTGCTCTCCGGATTGAATTGCCAGAGCAGGTCTTCATCGCCAAGCTGAGAAATGGCCTTTTCACCCAAGAGTTTGTAGTATTCAAATTGTTTGCGGCTGCTTTCGAGGTAGTTGGTGGTGAACATTTTCTCAGAGTTGATGCTTTAAGGTAGCCAGAAATTCGGCACGATTTAAATTGGACTGATTGGCTTCAGGAATTTATTCAAGAGGCGTCGTCCTCACCGCTATCCAACTCCAAAAAAGTGGTGTTGGGCAGCGCGTTTCCAGCGATTCCTTTGATGGACCCAAAGAGCGCCCCAATGTTCTCTTGTACTGCCCAAATTTGCTTCTCGCGCACTTTCCACATCTTCATCATGGCGCGTTTTTCCGTGTTGAGTTGTTCCAGCATGCCGTTGTAGTTTTCGCTGATGATTTGCACGTTTTGCACAAATTCGTTGCTGGTGAGGTAGTTGTACAGGAGCAGCATTTTATCGCCTTTGTTTTCTTCGGAAGATTTCATGCGGTGCAAGCGCAAGAGCATTTCTCTAAGGGCTAATGAAACGCTGGCCACTTCACGGAAACTGCAAATCCACACCCCGTCTTTTAGTCCGAAATGCTCCATGTCTTTGGGCATGGTTTGGGTAACAATTACCGCAATGTCTGCCTTGCAAGCCACCTGGTCGTTTTTCAACTTTTCAATCCAATCGCCCGAGAAATTCTGAGTTCGTTTGCTTTCATACACAATGCTTCCACACTCTTGTTGCAGTTCGTTTACCACAAACTGAAGGCAATCTGCCCCACGAATGCCTTTCGATACTTCTTCAATGCGGTCAAAAGGATAGCTTCTTGTGAGCAGGTCTTCCAGCGCCAATTCTTGTACTTCACCTTGAAGTTGCATGCTTCCCTGCTCAGCCTTGCGCTTCATTTCCTCGGCGAGTTTCTTATTGTCGTCGATTTGCTTTTGAAGGGAGAGGCGTTCCATTTCAAATTTTTCACGCTCTTTCAAGGCCGCCTTTTCTTCGATGCTCTTTTGTTGTTCGAGCATTTTTTTCTGCACTTCTAGCTCCAATTCTTCCGCCTTTTCTTTCAGAGCTTGTTCTTTTTGCATCATCTCCACCTCTTTTTTTCGAAGGGCGGTATTTTCATTTTTGCGTTTGAGGTTTTCTTCGCGGAGGGCGTCAAGTTCTTGCTGAACCTCTTCTTTGTTTTGCTTCGCGATTTTTTCTTTTTCTGCCTCCAACGCTAATTTCAGCTGTTCCTTCAAGCGTTCGTTTTGGGCTTCTTTTTCTGCTTGAAGTTGTTTTTCCTGTGCGGCTAAATTTTGGCGTTGTTCATTGAGCTTTTCCGCCTGAATCGCAGCTTTTTGCTCAAATTCCTTTCGAAGACTCGCTTCCAATTTTCCCGCAAGGGCTTCTTCTACATCAAAGGAGTGTCCGCAATTAGGGCAGTCGATTTTATCGTTCATGTCAGGGGTTTTTGGCTTGATTGAGGCTGATGGGCTGTGATTGTATATTTCAGATGAATGGTCAGATACTTTGAAATGGGAAGGTAGGTAAAACCACTGTTTTGGGCAAGGAGGATGTGTTGATGTCTATTCTGAAAAGTATTGGATCTTAGAAGCACTAAGTGATTCTTCTCCATCACCCCAAATACCGATAATGCCCAATGATTTTGTAGTCAAAAAGCACGTCTTCAAACACCTGACCAGCACCTATATTGTGCACAATGAGGTAGCGGCTGCCGAAGAAATTGCGCTCAGATGAAACCACCCCTATGTGAAGCACACCAGCGCCCAAATCCCAACAAACGATGTCACCGGGCTGATAGTCACTACTCTGACTGCTATTCGTGAGCACTTCCCCAAATCGCTCAAAGAAGGTCATGAGATTGGGAACCCGACGATGATCGATGTTCTTGTCTGGTCTGCGCAATCCCCAGCGCTGAGGGTAAAGCGAGAAGTGGGCTTTCATGTCTTCATGTACTTTTTGCTGAAGGTCGATGCCGCATTTTCGATAAGCCCTAACCACCACATCGGTGCACACGCCACGATCTGCGGGAACATCGCCCATGGGGTAGGCAATTGAAAAATACGAGGGGTCGTAAACCACCTTGTCTTCAGTGAGCTGTGCCGCAGCCTTGGCTAAAGCTGTAGGAGTGGTTTTTTGGGCGAATAGTGCAGGACCGAAGAGGAGAAAAAGCAGGGTTAGGCGATAAATCATTAAGGTTCTTTTTATTAGTACGAAAGCTCCTGTTATTTTATTACATGAAAGCACAAAAAAAGTCCGCTCTAATGAACGGACTAATTTCTTGCATTGTTTTTCAGTACAAACCTTTGCCTTGCAAATCTAGGTGCTACTTAAGACATCATGAGATGGGCAAATGGCGTATTCTGTAAAGCAAAGTTGATGCCACAATGGCCTGCACTACTTATCCTTTTCTTCGTTCAAGCAAGATCATCATCATCAAGCCCAGCATGATGCGTTCTTGATCGTCTTGATCGATGTCGGCAAGCTTGCTCACTTCGAAGTGCCGACCAAAAAACGACGCTTGTTTTTTGATTTTAGCAACCACCTTGCCATTGAGGTCGGTAACAAGGTAGGCGGGATTAAAGAAGTAGCCCGTGAACATGCCAAGCAGCGGCACTTCACCCAAAAGTGAATCCCAAACCTTCACCCAAGCGTTTTCTTCGTTCACGTGGTACTGAATGTTTTGGTTTTGATCCACCAACTCATAGGAGGTTTTCCAAATCGATCTCCAACCCTTGCGCACGATCTTGCCCATTTCTTTGCCTTCCTTATCGGTAAAACTGTAGGCAGCGGAAAAGTCCAACCAGCGGTCGGCTTTGATGCGAAATAAGGTATCTGATTTGGATTCGTTGCTGTAAATGAGGATATCTTCCTTGAGTTTGAACATCTTCTGGCGCACATACGCTACGGTTGTACCCGAGGCATCAGTGGCAACAAAGTCGTTGGCTAGAGTGCCAATTTTAAACTTGAAATTAATGGGGAATTGAAGGTCTTTCATCAAAAAAATAGTTGAGCTGCCGAAGTTAATCCCTTTCTTTCAATTACACGTTCTTCAACCAGCCGGCAATTGAAATTCGATTTCTGTTGGGAGCCGGGTGCACTTCGTGTTCCATTTCATCGCTTTTAAAAAACACACAGCGACCGCCAAGAGGGAAAACGCTCTCTACGCGCTGTTCGTCCATGTATAAGGACAAGCGCCCACCTTCACTTTCGTCCCAGCCGTCGTTGAGGTAGAGCACGAAGGAAAATTTGCGTCCTTTTTCACTTTTAAACTGATCGAGGTGGCGTTTGTAAAAACTGCCTGCTTCGTAGCTGGCATAGTGAAATTCAAAGCCGTTCAGTGCGGTGTAACAGGTGCTGTTTAGGTGCTGAATGAAACGCTCCATGCAGGAAATAAAAGCCAGTTCATGTGCATTTTGTTCTTCTACATTAATCCAGCGGATGAGGTCGCCACGCACTTCGGTGTTTTTTTGAAAATCGAAACGCCTACCAATACCGGCGGGGTGCATTTCTCCTTCAGCGGCATAGCGATAGAGGTTCTGCCTCAAACCTTGAACAAGCTCTACAGAAAACAAATTATCGCATACTCCGTAACGCTTCTCGATCAAGCCCTCAACCAAAAGCTCAAAGCCATCATATTCAGTCATATAGAAACAAAAAAATCCCGACAAATAACTGCCAAGATTTGATTGTTTCGACCAAAAGGAGATCTTTTTAATCGTCGCTTAATTTACCAACAAAATCAGGTGTTTGCGAGCGATCGATGTTGCTTGCTTGTGCGTCTCGAATGTTTTTCTGAACGCTAATCACCCCAAAAAGAGCAAGAATGAAGGCAAAAGCATAAAATCCCTTCTCACTGGGGAGTAAATCGGCGTTCCATAAACCAATAATGAGCAATAAAATAGCGAGCACACTGGAGAACCAAGCAATGCCCAGATAGATGTCGGTAATGGGGATGCGTTCCAATCGATCGCGAACGGCCTTTTGCAGCGAAACCACCGCAAAGAGTCCGAACATCAGTACCGTAAAGTAGTATCCTTTTTCGTTCAGGAGCATGTCTGAGCGCCACAAACCAATGTTAAATCCAATGCTTCCTGTGCACAGCGCAATCCACGAAGCGGCCTTGAAGGCGTTTGAAGGTGCTTGTATCATCTTAGCGTTTTTATTTCGCCCTCAGCAGAGCGAAAAGTTCGGAGGCAAAGATGATTGAACTTCCTTGAGCAAGATGAATTACGCTTCAAAAACAGTCCTTATAAATTTGTTTAAATGAACGCTCTAAGCTAGTAAATTGAACACTTTTGATGAGAATAACAGATGTAAGTAAATGGCAATTAGCCCTTTTGTTTTTGCTGTTTTTTCTGGCTGAAGCGCTAGCTCTTTGGCAAGGCGCTTATTCTTTCCATTCGATTTTGCGTCGTTTGACTTCGTTTCTCTCTTTTCTCAGTGCTCTTTCGGTTTCAGATATGGCGCGTGCCCCCATGGATGAAATACCACTGAAAAGGCCTTGTGCAAAGATGCCCACACTGAAAGTGAATTGTGAACCAATTTCTCCTGGGAGTACGTCGCGATCTGCCATGCCTTCTGGGGCTTGTCGCTCTGTTCTATCGATCATAAAGTAGCCTGCGTCCATTTCTCGGTAAACGTAATTTAACTTCATGAAGGCGCCGAATTTTTGCGGACCAAAGTGCAAGACGAATTCGTGGGTGTAGGCCATACCAGTAAACTCTTTTGCTGCGCGAATCCAGTCGTGCATGTAGGAGTAACGGGCGAAGAACATTCCTTTAGCGAAAATAGCGTGAACGCCGGCCCCACGTTGGTTTCCTCCAATGTACACGTTGCGAAACTCAGAGACCTTGCTGTTGTAATTAATACCGAAAGTGGTGTATTGATATTGCCCACCGGCATACAAAGCAAAGTACTTTCCAATGTTGCTCCCAAAGGCTAATTGCACGGGGAAGAGCTCACCGCGTTCAAGGCGATATTCGGAGTTTTTATACCAACGATCTTTTTCTTTGTATTGAAATAAGGTAGTACCGATATCGAGCAAATAGCTTCCGTTGATGCCGAAATAAACGTGTTTGTTCATCACTTCAGAACTAAATTCCCAGCTCGCCCCTCTAATTTCTCGAAAAGGATTGTCTTGGAAGGCCGAAGCTTGTCCGTTAGGCGCATTTTCAAGCGTAATCACGTTGTGGCGGTAGCCCAATCTACTAAGGTCAACACCATACCAATACTCCACTTGAGCAAAGAGGCTAGAAGGAAGTAAAAACAGAAGGAAAATGAGCTTTTTCATTAGCTTGGTTTTGAGAATTGGAAGCGAAATTCGCCGCTTGACCCGCTTTGATCCACAACAATGCAACGCATCACCGATTGAACGGAAAGACCACTAGGCTCTTTTGGAATGACTTCTTCCATGATGTATTGAAACACGGTTTCACCCTCAAAATCGCCTTCTTCGGGAGCTACAAGAATTCTGTTGCTGTAATCTTCCTCGAAGTTGGGTGAGCAAAACAACTCGGCAAAACCTGTGGGTGCTTCGAAGCGGTACCTGACCAAGAGGGTATCGCCATTTTCAACTTCGCGTTGGTCAGTGTTGCTGGTTTCGTAAGGCTCATCGTTGATGGAAATGGCTTCAACAAAAACATCTTCTCTGAATTCCATTTTTTCGCAAGAGCTAAAAAGAAGAGAAGCGAGCAACAAGGCGTAAAAAGGCACATGAATTTTCATGCTTCAAAGGTGAAACAAGTGCCCCATGCTTAGCTACGTCAAATGCTGTATTTTGGGCTGAGGTGTTTGTGTTTTGCGAGAAGTGGACAGAGAACAGTGCCTTATTTGAAGGCCTTAAGCACTAATAATGGCTAACACTAACTCCTTGGTGAGTTGCTGCCCGGCGGCTTTTTGCTTGATGTCTTCAAAACTAAAACGGAAATCACACCCCGACTTCCAAGCGCTGCATCCGTAGGCGCTTTTGCCTTTGATGAGTGTTCCTTTTTTGCATTTCGGACAAACGGGCATGCTGCTTTCTTTGGCTGGAGGTGCTTTTTTGGGCGCATCAGCTTCTAGCTTCAACAAGAAATCATCACCCAAAATCACCTTCGCATCTACCTTATTCCCCTCAAGCACAAAGCCCTTTAACTTGGTGGTACTTCCTTTTTCAATCAAACGCTCCACCTGCTTGTCGCTGAGTTTCTTTTCGTGGAAAACAAATGGGAGTCGGAAATCACAGCCCGCTTTCCAAGCAGAACAACCGTAGCTGCTCTTGCCCTTGAGCACTTGTCCTTCTTTGCATTTTGGGCAGCCCATGCTTGAGGCCTTGTTGGCTTTTTCTTTTGTTGCGCTAGGAACTGCAGTTTGAGCAGCTGTTCCTAAGCGGGTGGCGTTTTTTTCCAGACGCACTTCCATCACCAAATCATCCACCATTTTTTTCATGTTGGCAATGAATTGTTTGGCGCTGTATTCACCGTCTTCAATTTCTTTCAACTGCTTTTCCCAGAGTCCGGTTAACTCGGCTGATTTGAGCAATTGGTTTTGAATGGTATCGATGAGCTGAATCCCCATTTCTGTGGGGAGCACTTGTTTTTTTCTTCTTACGGTGTACTTCCGTTTGAAGAGGGTTTCGATGATGTTGGCTCGGGTAGAGGGCCTACCAATACCGTTGGCTTTCATCAAGTCGCGCAGCTCATCATCGTCCACTTGTTTCCCCGCGGTTTCCATGGCACGAAGGAGGGACGCCTCGGTGTAATAGTTGGGCGGTTTGGTGGTTTTTTCTAGGAATGAAGGGGTGTGCGGACCCATTTCGCCCTTAACAAAAGTGGGGAGGATGTTGTCGTCTTCAGATTTTGAGGCCTTGTTTTCATCTTTCGGGAAACACACACGCCAGCCTGGAGTAATGATTTCTTTTCCCTTCGCCACAAAAGGCACTTCTGCCACTTTAGCTTGCACTTCTGTTTTTGACACCGTACAATCGGGGTGAAAAACGGCAATGAACCTTCTTGTGATGATGTCGTACACTTTCGCCTCATCCGTGCTCATGTGTCCTTGTTCACCCGTAGGAATAATGGCGTGGTGATCGGTGACTTTCTTATCGTTAAAAACCTTGGTCGATTTTCTGATTTTCTTCCCTAAAATGGGTGCGGTAAATTCGCCGTAATTGCTCAAACCGCTCAAGATTTTGGGCACCTTTGGGTAGAGGTCGTTGGGCAAGAACACCGTATCTACACGAGGATAAGACACCAACTTTTTTTCATACAGCGTTTGCACCAGCTTTAAGGTTGATTCTGCTGTAAATCCAAATTTGTTGTTGCAATATACCTGCACCGCTGTGAGGTCGAAAAGTTTTGGGGCATATTCTTTCCCTTCCTTTTTACTCACGTCCACCACCTCAAGCTCGGCATCGGCCATGGCTTCGAGGAGTTTTTCACCGTCTTCTTTTTTGGTGAACCTTCCCTCGGTACTGTTGAAAATGGTATCGCGATAGCTGGTTTGCAGCTCCCAATAGGCTTCGGGTTTGAAGTTTTCAATTTCGTAATGCCGATCAACCAACATGGCGAGGGTAGGGGTTTGTACCCGTCCAATTGAGAGCACCTGTTTTTGAACGCCATACTTCAATGTAAAGAGGCGGGTAGCATTGATACCCAGCAGCCAATCGCCAATGGCCCGAGAACTTCCAGCGTAGTACAAGGTGTCGAATTCTTTTTCTGGGCGAAGGTCTTTGAAGCCCTCCTCAATGGCCTCGGTAGTGAGCGATGAAATCCAAAGTCGCTTCACCTCCCCTTTAAACCCAGCTTTTTGAATCACCCAGCGCTGAATCAACTCTCCTTCTTGTCCGGCATCACCGCAGTTGATCACTTCACTGGCGTTTTTAAACAGGCCTTCAATTACCTTAAACTGCCGCTTCACACCACTGTCGTCCATCACCTTGGTTTCGAAACGATCGGGCAACATGGGCAAGGAGTTGAGGTCCCAACGTTTCCAATGCGGCTTGTAATCCTGGGGTGCAAGAAGGGTGCAAAAGTGTCCGAAAGTCCAGGTTACCTGATAGCCATTGCCCTCAAAGTAACCGTCCTTTTTTTGGTCGGCTCCAATGACTTTAGCAATCTCTTTGGCAACACTTGGTTTTTCGGCAATACAGACCTTCATTGTATCAATAATGGAGAGGCAAATTAGTAAAATGACTTCAGTTAAGTTGAGTCGACGAAGGCGAAATATGCCCTTTCTTTCCACAAGATTTGCAGTGAAGAAAGGACTTCTTTTTCTGGGAAGCAGTACTTCTTTGTTACCATTGTTACATTGGGTGTTTCAAAGCTTTCGTAATTTCCGCTTTCATTCGCGAAACCTTGACAATGAAAAAGAAACGCATCGGAATACACGAGCTTTACGCTAAAGATCCCATTGAGGCAGACCGTTTATTATGGGGCAGAGAGAGCGATCCTGCATCTCGAAGAGGCTTTTTAAAGCAGGCCGGACTTGCTGCCATGAGCCTTGCTCTGGGTTCAAAGATTGTGCACGCTAATGAAATGCCTGCCGGACTCATTCCAACCTTGCTTGATCAACCTCAATCTGATTTCGAATTGCCAGGGAAACACCCCGATTTGGTGGTTTTGAATGACAAGCCTTGGAACGTTGAAACTCCAGCGCATTTGTTGGATGACGTCATCACCCCGGCAGATAAATTCTTTGTTCGAAACAACGGCTTGGTTCCTGAAAACATTGATGTGGACACTTGGGAATTGACCATCGATGGGGAGTCCATTCCAGAACCCATCACCTTTAGCATCGCCCAGTTAAAAGAATTGTTCAAAGCATATACTTACCAACTTACCATTGAATGTGGGGGAAATGGCAGAGCAGAATTCAATCCACCGGCCAAAGGAAATCAATGGTCGACCGGAGCTGTAGCTTGTGCTTCGTGGACCGGTGTGCGCTTAAAAGATGTGCTTGAATACTGCAAGGTGAAATCCGACGCCGTGTACATTGGTTATTACGGGAAAGACTTGCACCTCAGCAGAAACCCGCAGAAAGTGACCATTTCTAGAGGTGTTCCTATCAAAAAGGCCTTGGAAGATGAGACCTTGATTGCTTGGGCCATGAATGGTGAAGATATTCCTGTTTTGAACGGACACCCTTTGCGTTTGGTGATTGGTGGATGGCCGGCTTCGGTGTCGGGCAAGTGGCTAACGCGCATCAGCGTGAGAAACATCATCCACGATGGTTCAAAAATGGAAGCGCCTTCTTACCGTGTGCCGAAGTACCCCGTTGCTCCTGGAGAAACGGTGAAAGATGAAGACATGAAAATCATCGAGTCCATGCCGGTGAAGTCGCTCATTACCTACCCAAAAACCGGCGCTACCGTTAAAAAAGGACAGACCATTAAGTTGCGCGGACACGCTTGGGCGGGAGATTTAGCGGTGAAAGAAATGCACATTTCTGTTGATTTTGGGGCGACATGGCAAAAGGCCAATTTAAAACCTGCGCCCAACCGTTTGGCATGGCAATCGTGGGACGCCAGCATCAGCTTGAAGGAAGAAGGATATTACGAAGTGTGGGCAAAAGCCACCGATGAAAAAGGCATTTCACAGCCCATGGTGGTGCCCGGATGGAACCCCAAAGGATACCTTAACAATGCTACCCACCGAATTGCGCTTAAAGTGATATGAGCAAGGAAGAAAAAGAACTTCGTAAAGACGAACTCGACCTCGTTCAGCGCATTGTCAAGCGCATGAATGTGCTGGTCTATGCCTCCTTGTTTATTGTGCTGGTGGCCATGTTTAACATCATGGCACCCGATACAGCGGAGCGTTGGTTTGGCGAAACAGAAAAAGAAGCCTTGCCTGAAGAAGTAGTGGCGGCCATTTCAGACGACCTTATTGAAAACGGGATTCATGTGAAAACCGGGCTCATTGTTGACGATGGTTTTAATCAGGTTAAAGCTACGTGTTTGGCTTGCCATTCTGCCAAGTTGGTCACTCAAAACAGAGCAGATCGCGAAGGCTGGAAGAAGATGATCCGCTGGATGCAAGAGACCCAAAATCTCTGGGATTTGGGTCAGAACGAAGACATTATTCTCGACTACTTAGCAAAAAACTATGCTCCTGAAGACAAGGGCAGAAGAGCTCCACTTAAAAACATCGAATGGTACACCTTAGAAGATTAAGCCTTCTTTTCGTGCTTGCAAGCTTCGTTTCTTGCGCATCGCCAAAAGAAGAAAGCCTAGAAGCTGAAGTGCCAATGAGCGAAGTGCCCACGGAGGAGCTTTGGACCATAGAAGAAGCAAAAGCGCTGCAAGATGAGGTGGTTTTCATTGATGTTCGAAAAGAAAAAGACTTTGTTCTAGCGCACATCCCAGGAGCAAAACAGGTGTGGCGAGACGATATCCAATCCAACGAGTATCCTTACGGTGGAATGGCTGCAGACCGGGAAACAATCAGTGCCTTGTTCTCGAAATTGGGTGTACAAAGCAGTAGTCAAGTACTGCTTTACGATGCCAAGGGCGGTTGTGACGCTGCGCGTTTGTGGTGGTTATTGAAGTCTTATGGTCATGAAAAGGCAGCCCTCTTGAATGGTGGAATTCAGGCCTGGGAAATGGAGGGAAATGCCTTAGAAGAAGGACTGTCTGCCGAGAATACACCCAGCGCTTTCGCCTTTACCAAAGAAGAAAACAGGGGAATGTGGATTGGTGTTGAAGCACTTCTCGACGAAATGAGCAGCGGAGATGTGCTACTCCTGGATACCCGCACTTTGGAAGAATTTAGTGGCGAAAAGCAAAAAGACGGGGCAAGTTTAGCCGGAACCATTCCCGGAAGTGTGCATTACGATTGGGGAAATGCCGTGCAAATGAGTTCGAGCTGGCTCTTGAAATCCGAGGCCGATTTGCGCCATGATTTGGAGGCTTTGGGGGTCACTCCAGATAAAAACATCGTTACCTTTTGCCACACCGGCGTGCGTTCTGCCCACACCACCTTCGTGCTCCGAGAGCTGCTGCACTACCCCAATGTGCGCAATTACGATGGTTCATGGACAGAATGGAGTTACTTGTTAAAGCACGATTCTTTGGGCGTGCCCCTGCGGGTCGGGCTTTCCGTTGCAAGTCCTCGCCCCTAGCTCAGGCCTGCGCTGCTGTGGGCTTTCCACTACTATCCCTCACGCGAGAAGTAGATCACGGAATTCAAAGCTATGCTATCGAATCAAGGTAATGTGTCCACTCAACACGCCAGATTCAATGCCATTCAAGGTTTCAGTGCTGTATTCAAGGCGGTAGATGTACGATCCGTTTGGCGCAAAGTGCTCGCCTCCTTGAAACGATCCGTTCCAGAGTTCAGCCGGATCAACAGCAGAGAAAACCACCTCACCGTCTCGATTGAAAATGTTCAAGAGGTAATCTTCAAAAACACATTGCGTTTCAACCACAAAAAACTCATTCACCCCATCTTGATCGGGAGTGAAGGCGTTGGGCACGTAAATTTCGCAGCCGCACTGCTCAAATAAAACCAAAACCCGATCGCTCAGCACTTCACAGTCGCTGCTCACCACTACTTCAACATTACCGCCACTGCTCACAATGCTGGAAGGGCCAAAGTCGCCATTGCTCCATTCAAAATCTACGGGGTAATTGAAATTTTGCGGATTGGCGCTCAATTCCAGTTCCTGCCCTTGACAAAGCACCCGGTCTCCTCCAAGGTCGAAATTCATTGGTGGAATGATTTCAAGCTCAAGACCGTCGCTGTAAATGCAGTTGTTCAAGTTGGCGGTGGCTTGGTAGTTTCCAGAAGTGGCGGGACTAATGCTTGCGCCGCTTTGGCCCGTATTCCAAGTTACGTTTACCCCGTCGAGGCCTGTGTTTACTTCGAGATTCACTTCATCAGAATAGCACACCAAGAGGTCTTCGCCCAAATCAAAAACGGGGATGGGCGTGTAGTTGACTTCTACTTCATCACTGCCCACACAAGTGCCTTCTGAAATGCTCAAGCTATAACTTCCCGCTTGGTTGACGGTGAAGCTCATGTTGGCTGACCCGTCTTGCCATTCGTACACACCCGGGCCGTAGTTGGGGTCCAGCACCGCGCTCTCGCCAGCGCAGAGTTCGAGGTCGGGACCAAGGTCGAAAACAGGAGTGGGCGTTATTTCCACCAGCACTTCGTCGCTAAACACACAGCTGTTCAATTGTACTTCCAACACAAAAATCCCCGTGCTGTTCACCTCAATGCTGTTGCTGGTTTCATTGGTGCTCCAGAGGTAGGCATCGGCAATAAGATCGGTGCTGAGTTCCACGCTTTCGCCCTCACAAATGCTCACATCTTCGCCCAAATCAAAGACGGGTAGGGGAGAGAAATTGACGTTCACTTCATCGCTTGCTTCACAGTTACCTTCAACGATGGTTAGGCTATATGTTCCTGTTTCCTCCACCAAAAAAGTATTGGAGGTAGATCCGTCTTGCCACTCAAAGTTTCCATTGGGATAATTGGGGTCCAACTCCACGCTTTCTCCCTCACACAGCTCAAGATCGGCACCAAAATCAAACTGGGGGTTGGGAGCGAAGATCACATTCACTTCATCGGAAAAGCTACAGTTGTCAATTTCAATTTCAAGCGTGTACAAAGCAGTTTCACTAACTTCAATGCTTGTTGCATTTTCATTGGTGCTCCAGAGGTAAGCATCGGCCACAAGTGCGGTGCTCAAGTTCACGCTTTCTCCTTCACAAAGTTCGAGGTCGGGACCTAAATCGAGGTTCGGGTCCTCTACATACTCAATCACAATATCATCACTGCCCACACATTCGCCCAGGCTCACTTCCACGCTGTAGGTTCCGGCTTCACTCACTAAAAAGGAGTTTCCAGTAGAATTGTCTTGCCACAGATAGTTTGCCCCGAGAATGTTGGCTTGCAAAAGTTGGGTTTCTTGCGGACAAAGGGTGAGGTTTTCTCCCAAATCCAGTTCGTCCAATAAAGCGTAGCTCACGTTAATTTCATCAAAATAATCGCAGCCGTTTTGAGTAATGTTCACACTATAAGTTCCCGCTTCACTAACAAGAATTGTGGGATTAGTAGAATTGTCGCTCCAGAGGTAGGTACTGTTATCGCTCGTTACGTCCAAAAGCAGTGTTTCACCAGCACACAATACGGTGTCGGCAGGCAGCAGGTTGATGCTTGAGGCAAGCACTTCAATAGCGCCAATTTCAGAAACATTCACCCGTGCTTGTCCGATTTGATCAAGCGCACTGGCGAAGGCGTCGTTTCCAGCATCAATGGCCGGGCTAAGGGGATTGCAGGCTTCGAGCAAGTGGGTGTCTGTATTTCCGCCATTGTTGGCCAAAGGAAGGATGAAAGGATCAACATTGAGTTGGTTGTTCATCACATTTCCCCCAAGCACCATGGTGTCATCGGTGTTTTGAATCAAATTGTGTCCGGCAACAGAATCAAAATTCCCAGAGAGCGCTGGTCCATCTGTGCTTGCTGTATTTGCAGCAAACAGGCAGTTGTTTATGGCAACGCTACCGTTTGGATTAAACACTGCCCCTCCTTTTCCTTGTCCGGCCGCCCCTCCACCGCTAAACCAGCCACCACCGCCATTTCCGCCAACAGCTTGATTGAAGGCGAAAGTGCAGTTGAAGATCTCAATGTTGTTGGTGAAGTCAAAAATGGCTCCTCCTAATCCGGCGCCACCACCACCTCCAGAACCTCCAGAGCAGCAACCTTGTCCGCCAGCACCGCCATATTGTCCGCCAGGGCCACCCGGACCAGCATTTCCGCCCCAAGAGCTAGCGCCGCCGCCTCCACCGCCGCCGCCAAAACCGCCAGCACCACCAGCGCCAGAAATTGATCCGCCACCACCACCTCCGCCGCCCCAGTTTCCTGGGGCTCCAGCGCTGCTGTTTCCGCCGCCAGTTCCTCCCGAGCCACCACCTGCGCCACCAGCACTTTGTGTTACTCCAGAACCTTGATGGAATGTTCCATTGCCACCTCGTCCACCTTGAGCCGTATTTGAGCTAAAGGTGCAGTTTTGGATACTACAAGATCCAAGAATATCATTGTAAATGGCTCCGCCCATGCCGGGTGCACCACCACCACCAGAACCACCACCTGGTGCAGTTCCATTAGCACCCCGTCCGCCCAAAGCAAGGCAATTGTTGATGGTGACTTGATTTAAGCTTAAATCTCCGATGTTGTAAATGGCTCCTCCTCTACCACCGCCTTGTCCGCCACCATTATCTCCCGCACACATGGAGTTTTTAATGGCCACTTCGTTCAGTGTGAGCGTTCCTGTATTTTGAATGGCTCCCCCGTTTGCTGCGGCAACTTCACCTTCCCAAATTTCAAAGGATTCGAGAGTCACCGTTACTCCTAGGAATATATCAAATACCCGATCTAGGGAATCTGCCCGCACAATGGTTTGCCGAGTGTCTGCTCCAGTAATGATGAGGTTATCGCTGATGTCAAAATCGCCAGTAGCAGCGAGGTTTTCATTCTGTCCAGGGATGCTAATTACATATTCCCCTATAGGTAAAGAAATGCTGTTATCGCCCGCACTCGCATTGGCTTCCATCACAGCAGCGCGCAGGGTGCAATTTCCGCCGGCATCGGCACAAATACCATCGCCCACATTCGCATCAGGTGTGTCAATGGTGCTGTTCACCACAAATTGGGCTACCAACTTATTCCCACTGAGTGCAGAAAAACTCAGGATGAGGATAAGAATAAGTTTGACTTGAGAGCGCATGGCCAGTTAAGGGTTTGTTTTACAATCGTGTAGAGTAGAGTAAAGTAGAGTAAAGATAGAAGATTTGGCCAAAAGAAACCCAAATATCTCAGCGGTTCTTAGTTGAAAAAATGCCCAGATGAAGGGCGAGTTCGAAGCAAAATGCTGCCGAACAAGGAACTAGAACCTAGCAATCAATGCGCAATGCGTGAAAAAGAATGTACCTCTTTACGGAAACAAGAGGACTTGTAAAAGAAATGAGCTCGGCATCGTCATCAAGAAAAAGAACAATGCACTCATGAAAAGTTAGCTCAGCACCGAGAAATAAAGTCTCCGATTCTTCCTCGTCAAACTTCTCATCCCAAGCCAAAGCAGCTTGAAGATCAGTACTTTTTTGAAAATGCTGCTGGTGATCGTTAAAACTTGGAACACTTGAAAAATCATCAGAGAAGAAAATCGAAAGCCCCGCAAGATCCCCAGCCATCGTCCCAAAACTGAGCACGAAACAGAGAATAAAAGTGCAAAAGGGCTTAAAACAAGCGTCCATTTTCGAAAAAGAAATTAACCCATCAAAAGTAAATTAATCCAAGACATCCAATTGAACTTAACAAAGCTTTAACAAACGCCATTTCAACAAAGATGGCCTCGCCCCCATTTACGAGCACCTAAGTAAAAAGTTCTGAAGAGCGATTAAGCTTGGTTTTGATTGAGGGCGTGCCCCTGCGGGTCGGGCTTTCCGTTGCAAGTCCTCGCCCCTAGCTCAGGCCTGCGCTGCTGTGGGCTTTCCACTACTATCCCTCACGCAAGAACTAGGACCATTGAAGCAAAGTAGCCGCTAAGTTCACCCTTTCTTCAAGCGCTTTGTGATGGCCAAAAGCACCATCCCAGATGCAATACCCAAGAGGAGGTCTTCAACTAAGGTGAGGATGATGGTCAGAAAAAATGCGGCCAAGTGGTCTAAGCCGAGCTGGTAAATGTTGGCCAAGCCTTTGGGATTAACAAGTCGAAGTCCCACGGCAATCAACATCGCTGCTAATGCTGCATTTGGGATCATCTCTAAGAGCGGATAAGCCAACAACACAAATAACAACAACACAGCTCCATGCCAGAAGTTGGCCCAAGTGCTTTTTGCACCTTGATTAACATTAGCTGAGCTTCTAGCTATTTCTGAAATCATGGGTAAACCGCCAAACAAAGCAGCAATGCTGTTTCCCAAACCAATGGCAATAAGGTCTTTATTGGGGTCGCTTTCTCGCTCGTAGGGGTCCATGATATCGATGGCCTTTACGGTTAACAGGCTCTCTAAACTGCCCACAAGGGCGAGCAAGAGGACGTATTTGATGAAAATACCCGGGCGAGATAAACCAGAGAAATCGACGTTCCATGAAACTTCTTCAGCCAAATTTCCAATGCTCAACAAAGTATAAGTAGGAGATTCACTTCCAAGGTTCATCCACAAGCCCAATGGTATGGCAACGAACAACACCAACAACGGAGCGGGGATGATTTTCAAGTAGGCCAACTTGATTCTTGGCCAAAGCAGCATGATGAGTAAACTCAATGCGCCAATGCAGCTTACCTTGGGGTCAAGATTTTGGATGTAGCCAGGGAAATTGAGAAAGAGGCTTATTGGTCCTTTGCCTTGAAGTAATTCAGGGTCGATATTTAGCAGAACAGGGAATTGCTTGGCGATGATCACCAAGCCAATGGCTGCTAACATTCCTTGAATCACAGAAAGCGGAAATATTGAAACCAAACGCCCCAATTTGAGCAAACCAAAAAGCACCTGAAGCAGTCCGGCTACTACCATGGCACCTAAACTGAGTTTCCAGCCTTCAACACCACCACCAAAGGCTTCTACTGCTCCAGCTACAATAACAATCAAGCCGGCGGCCGGACCTTTAATCGATAAGTGAGACCCGCTCAGAAAAGAAGCAAAAACCCCACCAATGATGGCGCTAAACACGCCCATAATGGGAGGGAAATTAGAGGCAGCGGCAATTCCAAGGCTCAGCGGAAGTGCCAGTAGAAATACCGAGAATCCGGCGCTAAAGTCGGCAACAAAGTGCTTCTTGAAGCCCGCCAATCCTTCTAAAGGCGTGAGTTTCGTTTCGTTTTGATCCAATTTGAACTGTTATCGAAAACCTAGTTTAGTGCTTGGTTTGAGGCCAAAAATAGGAGAAATACTTTTAACAGAAGGTTCCATGCAGCGAGGCCCGTAGTGAGTCTACTTAGAGGGGGGTAGAAGTCCTTGGTGTTCAATGTCAGCCACATAAAGCAACTGCATGAGCATGGAGAAGCTGTAGTAACAATGATTCAGGTCAGCCACTTCAAGAATACTCAACTCCTTCTCTGCAATCACTGGCAAGCTCATTGCTCCACTCATCCGCAGCTCGTCCATGCCTTTCTGCAAAGCGTAGACCTTGGAATGAGGAAAGTCTTTTTCAAGCTGCACGAGGCTGTCCCAACACGCAGCGCTGAAGTATTCATCTGGCTTAACTTGAAACAAGGCGCGATGATCATCGGGCTTTAAGCTAAAGGAGGGAAGCTGGTCTGCGGCAAGTTGCTCAAAGGCCTTGTAAATGGAAACGGCTTCGCCATTTTCTAAAATACCCTTGTTGATGAGGTCTTTTTCCAATGCCTTTAATTCATCTGCAAGCTGAAAGCCCTGTGCTTCAAATGCACTTGTCATGCAATCAAATAAAAGATCAGCAGGTTGATCTGTTTCAGGGGAGGAACAAGCCATCAAAAAAAGGCTAAAAACAAGAAGTAAATGAGGTGTTTTCATGCGGCAAAAGTTGATTTACAAAGCTAGGGTATTCATCTACAAAATGCCGAGTGATTTATTTGCTTTAAGGCGATGTGCGGCTTTAAATTCAAGATAAAATCAATAAACAATGCTATCATGAATAGATTAACAAATCGGGTTTCTTTGATCGGAAATTTGGGAGCAGACCCTAAAATTACTGAGTTTAAAACGGGTAAAAAAGTAGAGCTGAGAGTGGCTACCAACGAGAGCTACAAGGATGCTAGCGGACAAAAAGTGGAAGACACCCAGTGGCACACTTGCGTGGCTTGGGGGAAAACGGCCGACATCGCCAGTGATTACCTCAAGAAGGGAAACAAAGTGGCCATTGAAGGTCGGCTTCAACACCGAAATTTTGAAGACAGTGATGGGGTAAAGCGCTACGTTTCAGAAGTGAAAATCAGCGAAATCCTCATACTCAACGGAAAAGGGAACGACAACTAGTTGATTCGCTTGCTTTTGTTTTGGTAAAAAGGGAGTTGGTGGGAGCCGGCTCCCTTTGTTTTTTGCTTGAATGAGGCACATTTCAGAGCAAACTAAAGGCGGCTCATCAACCCGCTTCAATGTAGAATGAATCTAAATAATTAGCAATTTTGTTTGCTTACCTTTGCGCAGTAATTTTGACACAAAAACCAACTCAAAAAAAAACGACAATGAGTCGATCAGGAATTTTGAAGTCTTCTTTGGCGAAGAAATATTGGATGGCCGCCACGGGCCTTTTTCTTTGCGTGTTCTTAGTAGGTCACTTGCTTGGAAACCTCCAATTGTTCATCGCTGGACCAGAAGGCAAATTGGCCTTTAACGAGTATGCGAAGTTCATGACCTCCAACCCGGCGGTGAATATCCTCTCTTGGGTAACTTACCTCTCTATTGTGTTTCATATTGTCGATGCCATTGTGTTGAGCGTCAACAATAAAAAAGCCCGACCTCAAAACTACGCTTACAATAAGCCTTCGGCGAACTCCTATTGGAACTCACGCAACATGGGTATCCTTGGTTCAGTGATCTTGATTTTCATCATTGTGCACATGAGCAATTTCTGGGCGAAGATGCACTTCGACGAAATGCCCATGCAGTTGTTAGACAGCGGTGAGAGCATCAAAGACTTGCACAAAGTGGTGATGGATTTCTTCAATCCAGCAATCAATTCGCTCGCTTTGGCAGCAGTTGCTTTGTATGTGATTGGCCAAATTGGCATCTTCTTGCACTTGCACCACGGTTTTCAAAGCGCCTTTCAAACGGTGGGTGTGAATCACCCGCGTTACAATAAAATCATTCGCGGACTTGGTTTGGCGTTTTCGGTACTTGTACCGTTGGCTTTCGCTTCCATTCCCGTTTATCTATACATCATTCAAATGGCGTGAACATTTCGCGCCTAAAAGTGGTACATTTTAAGTATTAACAAACACTATGTCATTACTCGATCCCAAAATACCAAAAGGCCCACTGGAGAGTAAGTGGACTTCCCATAAGAACAACATTCGCTTGGTGAACCCGGCGAACAAGCGTTTGATTGATGTTATTGTTGTTGGAACCGGACTCGCAGGAAGCTCAGCAGCGGCATCATTTGCCGAAATGGGCTACAATGTGAAAGCATTTTGTTTCCAAGATTCACCGCGAAGAGCGCACTCCATTGCGGCTCAAGGGGGAATCAATGCGGCGAAGAACTATCAGAACGACGGTGATTCAACCTACCGCTTGTTCTACGATACCATCAAAGGAGGCGATTACCGCTCTCGCGAAGGAAACGTGTATCGCTTGGCGGAAGTGTCTGCAAACATCATTGATCAATGTGTAGCGCAAGGGGTTCCTTTCGCCCGTGATTATGGTGGTTTGCTCGACAACCGTTCTTTCGGGGGAGTATTGGTTTCTAGAACCTTCTACGCTAAAGGACAAACGGGTCAGCAATTGCTTTTGGGTGCTTATTCTGCACTTTCTCGTCAGATCTCTAAAGGAAAAGTTACCATGTACAACCGTCATGAAATGATGGACTTGGTGCTTGTTGATGGCAAAGCGCGTGGAATCATCGCTAGAAACTTGGTAACTGGAGAAGTTGAGCGTCATGGGGCGCACGCTGTGGTATTGTGCACGGGAGGATACGGAAACGTGTTCTACTTGAGCACCAACGCCATGGGGTCGAACGTTTCTGCTGCTTGGAAAGCACACCGCAAAGGGGCTTACATGGCCAATCCGTGCTTCACGCAAATACACCCTACGTGCATCCCGGTTTCAGGAGACTACCAGTCGAAACTGACCTTGATGTCGGAATCCTTGAGAAACGATGGCCGTATTTGGGTACCGAAACATATGGAAGACGTGAAGGCCATTCGCGAAGGGAAAATTAAGCCAAGGGAAATTCCGGAAGACCGAAGAGATTACTACCTCGAGCGCCGTTACCCGTCATTCGGTAACCTCGTGCCTCGAGATGTTGCTTCTCGCGCCGCCAAAGAGCGTTGCGATGAAGGATTTGGAGTGAATGCCACAGGACAGGCCGTATTCCTCGACTTTGCCAGCGCCATCGAGCGTTACGGGAAAACAGAGGCCCACATCAAAGGCCTTCACAACCCGAGCAAAGAAGACATTCAAAAACTCGGTAAGGACGTGGTGAAGTCGAAATACGGCAACCTCTTCCAGATGTACGAGAAGATTACCGACGACAACCCTTACGAAACCCCAATGAAGATCTACCCAGCGGTGCACTACACCATGGGAGG
>JAQWFN010000050.1 GCA_029238785.1 Flavobacteriales bacterium
TGCAGTTCAACTACACTTACCGTCTGAAAAACCGCGCTAGTCAGCGAAAAATGGACGAAATCCTTGAGTTGACCGATTTGGACTATGGCCAAGGAGGTCGCCAAGACAACACTGTAGCCCTTACGCTTTCAGAGCTTGAAACGCTCAAAGGTCTCGACATTCTTGATACCATTGCTCGTGTTGAGCATAGCGCACAACAAGGAACATTGGCCATTTTCCCAAACAGCATTCAAGAACCCTACAACACTTGGGATATCGATAATTTTGGTCCAATTACCATTCCCGCAAAAGGACTCACCATCGAATTAAATCTTCAAAACTTGCCTTTGTACAAGAGAAGCATTACCCATTTCGAAGGACACGATTTATACGTCCTCGATGGGGTAATTTTTATTGATGGAAAAGAAGCCACGTCTTACACCTTTGAGCAAGATCATTTTTGGATGATGGGAGACAACCGCCACAATTCACTTGATGCTCGTTTCTGGGGTTTTGTACCTGAAACACATGTTGTTGGTAAAGCCGTGTTTACTTGGTTCTCTAAAGCAAATGAGGCGCAACAAGGAAAAGGCAATGGTGGTATTCGTTGGAATAGAATGTTCAAATTGGTTGATTAATGGAGGTATTTCCTTTATTACTTTTCCCTCCACTCGATTACTTGCAAGCGCTGAAAAAAGAAGAAGCACCAGTGATTGATCTGGGTGAACATTTTATAAAACAAACTTGGAGAAACAGGTACAAAGTGCTTGGTCCGAATAAACTTCAAACAATGACCATTGAAGTAAAAGGACAAAAAGGCATCAAAACGCCCATTCTCGATATCGTTTTGGCCCAAGAAGCGAAGCTCAAAAAACACATCCGCACGCTGGATACCTCTTATAATGCCGCTGCATTTTATGAGCATTATCGAGATGAGATGATGGACATACTTCACCCAGAAAAAGAAAAGCTTTCTCAGATCAATAAAGAAGGACTCCTCTTCCTATGCGAGCACTTTGAGATGGAAGCACCTCGTTTCAGTGAGCTGTATATCGAAAAAAACCATGAGGGAATTAAGGCCGACTTCAGGGAACACTCATTTGGCGCTACACACGGAGAACCCTACCATCAGGTATATCAAGACAGGCATGGATTTGTTCCCGGATTATCAGGGATTGATGCTTTATTCAATCTAGGAAATACAGCGCTTACTTTAATTTAGAAAGACTTACTTCTCTCCTGTTTCAGCGTTTTCTTTATCGAGAATCATATCAAGAACGATGATCCTGTTCGTCTCCACTTTGAAGTAGATACGGTAGTTCCAAGCTAAAGCGCTTCTAAATTCACCCTCTAAAGTGGCGAAATTAGCAACACGAGTATTCATTGCAGGATTTGCTCCGAGCTTCCTTAAACGATTGATAATGCTTGTTCTTGCATCCTCGGCACCTACCAATGAATTTGTTTTCACCTGCTGGATGATGCGGTGAAATGCGTTTAGTGCTCGATCGCTTATAATCACTTGCCTTTTACTCATATCACAAATTTAGAAAGAGAATTCCAACAACGGTGTTATATTTAGCATCAAATTTTACCATTATGACCCGAATTCTAGGCATTGCCCTCCTGCTCCTCATTTCATTCTCAAGCTATTCACAAGAAATCACCTTAGAACAAGCTGTTATGGCTTGGTCTAACGATCTCTATCCAAGCAGCAAAGAACAATTGAAATGGCTCAACACGGGGAGTCAGTTTACTTTTGTTGAAGACGATGCCCTAATGATCGAAGGACTTAAAGGGAAAGCCAAGAAGTTAATCGACACGCAAGGTCTAGAGTCTATCGTTGGTTTTGCGTTTAAATCTTTTCCGAGGTATTCTTGGAGTGATGACGGTCGTTTGAGTTTTAAAAAAGACAACAAAGCCTATTTCGTTGACCTCAAGCGCAAAAAGTTTGAAGTTCAAGACCTACCAGAAGATGCCGAGAACATCGATCATCACAAGACATCAGGCCACATCGCGTTTACTCGAGCGCAGAACCTCTTCGTACAAAAAGACGGAAATACTCTGGCTGTAAGCAATAACCCTGAAGGTGTTGTTGCTGGTCAGGCCATTGCGCGTTACGAATTTGGTATTGCAAAAGGCACCTTCTGGAACAATTCGGGAACAGCACTCGCCTTCTATCAAAAAGATGAGCGTCATGTGGGCAACTACCCACTTGTGGAGTACAACACTACTCCTGCCACGTTAAGAAGCATTAAATACCCCATGGCCGGTTCAGAGAGTGAATACGCTTCTGTTGGTATTTACGACATGAAAACAGGTAAAAGCACTTACCTCGATTTTCAACGCTTGGGCAAAGATGAATTCTATGCTACCAACGTGTGCTGGTCGCCAGACGATCGTTTTGTTTATGTTGCGGTGGTCACCAGAGATCAAAACCAAATGATCTTACAACAGTTCAACGCGAGCACCGGTCAACTCGAAAAAGTACTTTTCCAAGAGAAAGACCAAAAGTATGTTGAACCAGAGCATCCGCTCTACTTCGTACCTAAAAAAGGAAACGAGTTCATCTGGATTTCTGAAAAAGACGGTTTCAACAACTTGTACCATTATACAGACAGCGGTAAACTCATTGCTAAAACTCAAGCTACATTCCCAATCACTGAATTCTTAGGATTTTCAGCCGATGCAAAGTTCTGTTTTGTGATGGGAACAGGCAAAAACGCCACTGAAAGTCACTTGTTCAAAGTGAACTTAGCCGACATGAGCATGAGCCGATTGAGCAAATCAGAAGGTGTACACAAGATCACTCCTTCTTCAGATTTCAGCTATTTTATCGACGAATACAGCAACATCTCTACACCCGGTATGACGCAAATCATCGATGCTCAAGGCAAGGAGTTAAAACCAATTCACATCGCAGCAAATCCTTTAGAAGATAAGAAAACAGGTGATGTTTCTTTACTAGATATCACCGCAGATGACGGCACAAAATTGCACGCACGTTTAATCAAACCAAGCAACTTCGATCCGAAGAAAAAATACCCCGTTCTGGTTTATGTCTATAATGGCCCGCACGTACAACTCGTTACCAACTCTTGGAATGGCGGTGCTCCTTTGTGGATGAACAGTTTTGCTGAAGAAGGTTATCTCGTTTTCTCTGTTGACGGACGCGGTTCGGCAAATCGAGGAAAAGACTTTGAACAAGCCATTCACAGAAACTTGGGTGAACTCGAAATGAGCGACCAATTGAATGGTGTAGAATATTTAAAAAGCCTCGATTATGTTGATGAAAACAGAATGGCCGTTCATGGTTGGAGCTATGGTGGGTTTATGACCACTTCACTCATGCTTCGCCAGCCAGGCACCTTTAAGGTTGGAGTTGCTGGTGGACCAGTAATCGATTGGAATTACTATGAAGTGATGTACACCGAGCGCTACATGGATAGTCCGCAAGACAATCCAGAAGGCTATGAAAAAGCCAATTTGAAAAACTACGTGAGCAATCTCGAAGGCCAGTTGCTCATGATTCACGGAACCGTTGATGACGTTGTTGTTATGCAACACAACATGAGCTTCCTTACAGCTTGTATCGATGAAGGCGTTCAAGTTGATTTCTTCGTTTATCCTGGTCATCCTCACAACGTTCGAGGTAAAGACCGAGTGCACTTGATGACCAAAGTATTGAACTACATCAAAGCAGCGCTTTAAATGCTCGAATTCTCTCAAGAGCCCACCAGTTTTGTTGATGGAATCCCCGTTTTTGAAAGCGAGGGTAAAAACCTAGATCCTGATACGGTTAAGGCTTTTGGTGAAGAATGGGAACGTTTTGATGCTTTTAGTGATGATGAAATAAGCACTGCAGGAAAAGAGTATTTCGACCTGCTTCCAGATCATGTGCTTAGTGAATTTGAAAACGCACTTGATATGGGTTGCGGTAGCGGAAGATGGACCAAGTACATTGCTCCCCATGTAAAGCATGTTGTTGCCATCGACCCAAGTGAGGCTTGTTTTGTAGCCAAGCGGAACACCGCCGATTTAGCGAATGTTCGAATATTAAAAGCATCCGTAGAGAACATCCCATTTCCAGATGAAAGCTTCGATTTGGCCATTTGTTTGGGTGTGCTTCATCATATTCCTGACACTCAAAAAGCACTAAGTGAGCTTTGCAAAAAAATCAAGCCCGGAGGCACACTACTGCTCTACCTTTATTACGACTTGAGCAATCGAAATTTACTTTTCCGGGCACTTCACCGTTTAAGCGAGTTACCTCGAATGCTCATCCACCGCTTCCCGAGTGCCATAAAAGACCTTTCTTGTGATTTTATGGCTTTGTTCGTTTACCTCCCCTTCATCGGCTTGAGCAAACTCAGCGCTTTGGTTTCAGAGAACCTTGCAGAAAAGATGCCCTTAAGCTATTACCGAAATAAAACTTGGAACATCATCAGAAACGACGCTCGAGACCGTTTCGGAACTCCACTAGAGCAACGGTTTTCTAAAAGCCAGATTGAGGAGATGCTTCGCGAAGCAAATATGACTCCGCCCATGTTCTCACCAAAAGCCCCATTTTGGCATTGTACAGCTAAAAAAGCATGAAGAAAATCCTCTTTATAGCAAGCCACAGGCCCAATCGTGCTCCCGGACAGCGTTTTCGTTTTGAGATGTTTTTTGATGAACTAGAAAAGGCCGGTTTTGGTGTGGAACTTTCATTTTTATTGGATGAAGAAGCAGACCGCATCCTCTATTCCAAAGGCAATTACTTCAAAAAAGGCCTGATTGCCCTTCAGTCGCTTAGAAAAAGGAAAGCCGACCTTAAACGCGCTAAGGATTTTGATTTGGTGGTGATTTTTAGAGAAGCCTTAATGACCCGCTCCATCTTTTTCGAAAAAGCGCTGGCTCAAGCTCAGGTTCCCATGATATTTGATTTTGATGATGCCATTTGGATCAAAGACGTCTCTGCAAACAACCGAATTCTGAGTGTCTTGAAAGACGAAAACAAGATCAAGAAAATATTACCCCTTTGCAGCGCTGTAACGGCGGGAAATGCATATCTCGCTGATTTTGCCAAGCCATACAACCCACAAGTCCACATCATTCCTTCCACCATTGACGAGGGCATTCACAAGCCCATTCAAGTCGATAAAGAAGACAAAAGGATTTGCGTGGGCTGGAGCGGCAGCCTCACCACCATGGCCCATTTTGAATCACTCTTGCCCGTTCTCGAAAAACTACGCGCCAAGTATGGCCAAGAAGTGAGGCTCTTAAGTATCGGCGCTAAATCGAGCAAAGCAGAAGAATTAAACATCGAATACCTGCCTTGGAATGCCGCTAGTGAAAACGAAGACTTAAATCAAATCGATATCGGCTTAATGCCTTTGCCAAACAACAAGTGGACAGCAGGAAAGTGTGGTATGAAAGCCCTGCTTTACATGGCTGCGGGCAAAGCCACTATTGTTACTCCGCTTGGCGTAAATGCAGAAATTATTCAACATGGGCTTAACGGTTTACATGCAACAAGTCAAGAAGACTGGCACGAAGCAATTGTAGATCTGCTTGAAAACCCCAGTAAAAGCAAGCAATTAGGAGAAGCAGGGAGAGCAAAAGTTGTTCAACACTATTCAAAAAAGGCTTGGACAATACCCCTCATTGATGTGTATAAAAAAGCCATCAACAAGCACTAAGAAGGACTAGAATTCACAGATATTAAGTTTCTTTGCACTTGTAAAACGAGATGATATGTCTGTAGAAACAAGCTTGAAGCTAACATCACTAAACGATAAGCACATTTCCCTTGGTGCTAAAATGGTTCCTTTTGCTGGTTATAACATGCCGGTTCAGTACACAGGAGTAACAGAAGAACACTTGCTTGTAAGATCGGGTGTTGGTGTTTTTGATGTTTCTCACATGGGTGAATTTTTCATTAGTGGTCCGAATGCCCTTCAGCTTATTCAAAAAGTATGCTCTAACGACGCTGCGAAATTAACAGACGGAAAAGTTCAGTACTCTTGCTTCCCGAATGAAGACGGAGGAATTGTAGACGACCTTTTGGTATACAGAATTAGCGAAGAAGAATACATGTTAGTGGTGAATGCTTCCAACATGGATAAGGACTGGGCTTGGCTTCAGCAACACAATGATTGTGGAGCCAAAATGGAAAACAGAAGTGAAGGAATTAGCTTATTGGCTGTTCAAGGACCAAAAGCCGCTGCAGCGCTTCAATCGCTTACCAGCATTGACCTTGCTAACATGAAATATTACACCTTTGAAACAGGTGAGTTTGCTGGAGTTCCTGATATTCTCATAAGTGCTACAGGCTACACGGGTGCCGGTGGTTTCGAAATTTACATGCCCAATGAAGTGGCGGAGAAAATCTGGGATGCCATTTTCGAAGCAGGTAAAGCTCAAGAAATTCGACCAATTGGTTTAGCTGCAAGAGATACCCTTCGTTTGGAAATGGGCTTTTGCTTGTATGGAAACGACATTAACGACAGCACCTCTCCTATTGAAGCCGGTTTGTCATGGATTACTAAATTCAGCAAAGACTTCATCAATTCTAGCGCATTAAAACAACAAAAAGAGCAAGGCGTTACGCGCAAGCTTGTTGGTTTTGAAATGATTGATCGAGGAATTCCTCGGCACGGTTACAAAATTGTTAATGCCGAAGGTGAAGAAATTGGTGAGGTTACCTCTGGAACTCAAGCACCATCGCTTCAAA
The DNA here is from genome assembly GCA_029238785.1 of Flavobacteriales bacterium. Lineage (GTDB taxonomy): Bacteria > Bacteroidota > Bacteroidia > Flavobacteriales_D > Sanyastnellaceae > CALKGK01. The sequence continues at coordinate 6,692 of JAQWFN010000050.1, forward strand.
AAGCCATTGGAATGGGCTACGTTCCTACCCACCTTTCTACGGAGGGAAGTACCATTTATTTAGCCATTAGAAATAAGCAAATCGAAGCTAAAGTTGTAAAACTTCCTTTCTATAAAGGATAAACCAAAAACTATGTACAAAAATCAACAACTGGTTGAGGTTTGTTTTTCGCCGCGCCAATTCGATCTTTATAAAGGCCAATTCGACATCTGTGTTGTTATTGATGTTCTTCGCGCCACTTCTGCCATTTGTGCCGGAATCGAAAACGGCTTGAACAGCGTTATTCCTGTTGCAACTATTGAAGAAGCCGCTGAATATCAAAAAAAGGGATACATCGCAGCTGCAGAACGCAATGGTGAAGTTGTGGAAGGTTTTGATTTTGGAAACTCCCCCTTTGCCTTTATGGACCCCAAATTGAAAGGCAAAGACGTTGTATTAAGCACCACAAATGGTACACAAGCCATTAATACCGCGCGCGAGATGGACGTGGTTGTGATTGGTAGTTTGAATAACCTCAACGCTTTGAGCGATTGGTTGATTGAACAACATCGCCCTGTGCTTGTCTTGGCCTCAGGATGGAAAGATAAATTCAACTTAGAAGACACCATTTGTGCTGGAGCTATTGTTGACGCCTTGATTGAATCTCACAAATTTAAGAGCGAGGAAGACAGCAGTATTGCGGCCAAGTTTATCTATCGTTCAGCTAAAGAGAACATTTTCAGTTTCTTAAAAGCGAGTTCACACCGCAGAAGATTGCGCCGCTTGAATCTGAATGAAGATGTTAAATTTTGCCTCACCCCGAATACAAGCACTTGCATTCCTATTTTAAAAGACGGAGCAATTGTTAAATTAGAGCATGAGAAAATCGCTACTCAATAAACGCGTACTCGCTTGGTGCCTGATTGTCTTGTGTGTCTTCTCAAGCATTGGCCCTGTTCATGCTTGGGGGTTTTTCGCTCACCGAAGAATCAATGAACTGGCCATTTATACACTTCCTACAGAAATGTTTGGTTTCTATAAGGAGCATAGAGATTTTCTGAGTGAACACGCCGTAGACCCAGACAAACGACGCTACGGTGTTGAAGGAGAAGCGCAAAGGCACTTTATCGACATCGACCATTTTTGCGATGGAACACCGCATTGCAACCCCTTTCTAAAAATGCCCCGCTCTTGGTTTGAAGCAGTTAAACTCCATAGCGAAGACACCCTGCAAGCCTATGGTATCGTTCCATGGCATATTCATGTGATGGTGAAGCGCTTGACCAAAGCATTTGAATCCAAAGATGTCAACCGCATTTTACGAACTTCTGCTGAACTAGGTCACTACATTGCCGATGCCCACGTTCCCTTGCACACCACCGAAAACTACAATGGGCAAATGACCAACCAAAAAGGAATTCACGGCTTTTGGGAAAGTCGCTTGCCTGAACTCTTTGAAAACGACTACGACTTTTTTGTAGGCAAAGCGCAGTATGTAGAAAAACCACTCGACTTCGCCTGGGATTTTGTTGAAGACAGCCATTGGGCTTTGGATAGTGTCCTTCGCTTTGAAAAAGAACTCACTGAAAGTTACCCTTCTGATCAAAAATACAGCTACGAAGAAAGAGGCAGGGTAATCATTAATACCTATTCTGAAGGATTTAGTAAGGCATATCACGAAAGGTTAAACGGACAAGTAGAACGTCGGATGCGCGAATCTGTTATTGACGTTGGAAGTTTGTGGTACACCGCATGGGTAAATGCTGGTCAACCAAATTTGGACAATCTTGATGCAGACATCGACTCCATCAAAGAAGAAATTGCCAAAGAACTTGATGTACCAGAACAAAATGCTCTGAAAAAGCGCGAGCACGAATAAGACTTGTAGGTATTTTCTGAAGTTTTTTGTAGGAAAATGTAACCTTCCGAGAATCAGTTAGGTAAAAGATAGCATTACTAAAAACTGAACTCATGAAACGTCTTACTCTCACCCTTGCCATTATATTGGCCAGTATAGGCGCTCAAGCTACTGAAGCAAAGATTCTTCTCTACGGATATGTAATCGAAGGCAATGTTGATGAGCTTTTTGCCCAAAAGCAGAAAAATCAAGCCCCTACATTCATGAATGATGTTCGCATCCAAGTTTATGAAAATGATTCTTTGGTTCGCGACTTCACCAACCGTAACAGTGGTTTTTATGCACTCGTGCTGATGGCCGGAAAGGATTATGAAGTAGCCTTCTCACATGAGGGACATATCTCTAAGCGTGTCTTGATTGAAGGATCGAATATTCCAGATAAAGAATACGATCAGGCATTTAAAATGTTCACAGACATCACCCTTTTTCCGAAGATAGAAAATGTTGACACGCAAGAATATGGCAGTCGCGTAATTGCACGTTGCGTCTTCAATGATTCAAAAGAACGAATGACGTGGGACATGCCTTATGCTCAGCATGCCTTTGATGATTTCCTTAAAATTGCTGGTGTAGAACCTGAATAAGCGAACAGATCAGCTAATAGATTTTTGAGCCAACAACAATGCAACGAGCATGGAGACCTTAAGTGTGTTTCTTTGCTCGTTCGTTTTTTGTGCGAAGCACAAAGAGAAAATGGGCTAGTAAAACAAGAAAATCTGTTTAGGCGAAGTTGTTTTCTCCTCCTTCAAAATAAGGCCTCAGCTTTTCAAGAAGGTAATCAGGACATCTTTTCGGACGTTTGTTTTCCATATCAACGAAGACCAAATCTGTTGATGCACTTGCCAATAGCTCGCCTTTTTGATTAAAAAGTTCATAATCGAAATGAATTCGAACCCCGGGTAAGTCCTTCAACGTAGTTTTAATGGTCAACAATTCATCGTACAAAGCAGGCTTTCTAAAGTCAATATTCAAGTTCACCACCGGAAGCATAATCCCAGAATCTTCCATAGAACTGTAGCTCACGCCAAGCGACCTCAACATTTCAACTCGAGCTACTTCAAAATATTGAGCGTAATTCCCATGGTACACCACCCCCATTTTATCTGTTTCTGCATAACGCACTCGGAGCTGGATTTCGTGGATGTACATCTTTTCAACAAGTTTTAAGAGAAGGTTAAGAACCTAAATTAGAAAACGGATTTTAGAAAGTGTCTAAGGTCGCCAAAAAGTAATTTACTACACCAATTTTATAGAGAATAAGTGTATCTTTCACTGAACGAATGTTTTGGCAAGAAGATCTGTGTGTTTTTTACACTTGAAACGTCCACTTTTTACGGAAATCATTGATTGACGTGGACTCCATGAACATAGCCTTCTAACTAAAAAAAAGATAAAATCAAGGGCTTTCGATTTTTTTTTTCACTTTTTTATCAGAATATTTGCTCTCCTGTTTGAGAAGGGTGTGCTAGTTCACCTCCACTCTTTTTAATCAGTTAAGAATGTGTTAATCAAATTAATTTCTACTAGTCGTAATGAGCAAGAATCACAATCAGGTTTGGCAAAACTGTATTGACATTATTAAGGATAATGTAAGCACTCAAGCATTTAAAACTTGGTTTGAGCCCATTAAACCGATTAAGTTGGAAAAGAACGTGTTGACCATTCAGGTTCCATCTCAGTTTTTCTATGAGTGGTTAGAGGAACACTACGTTTCCCTACTCAAGAAAATCATCAGAAAAGAAATTGGTGCAGAGGGTCGCTTGGAGTATTCCATCATTATGGAAAACAACTTTAACAACGCGAATCCATACACCGTAAAAGTCCCCACAACAAACAAAAAAGCGATTAGGAATTCAAGCGTGACGATGCCAATCAACACCAACGATAACCCAATCAGAAACCCTTTCATCATTCCGGGACTAAGAAAGTTAAATATTGATTCGAACCTGAATCCGAACTATTCTTTCGAAAACTTTATCGAGGGCGATTGCAATCGTTTAGCCAGATCAGCCGGCTTCGCAGTTGCAAACAAACCAGGAGGCACCGCCTTCAACCCTCTCCTCATTTATGGAGGAGTTGGACTGGGTAAAACCCACCTATCTCACGCCATTGGGATAGAAATTAAAAACAAAACGCCGGATAAAACCGTGCTTTATGTTTCTTCTGAAAAATTCACACACCAGTTCATCGACGCGGTGAAGAATAATAGTGTGAACGACTTCAGTCATTTCTACCAAATGATTGATGTATTGATCATTGATGATGTTCAGTTCTTCTCAGGAAAAGAGAAAACGCAAGACGTGTTCTTCCACATTTTCAATCATCTACATCAAACTGGTAAGCAGATCATTTTGACTTCTGACAAGCCACCGGTGGAAATGCAAGGAATGGAACAACGCTTACTGTCTCGCTTTAAATGGGGACTAAGTGCCGATCTTCAAGTACCTTCATTGGAAACGAGAATCGCTATCCTTGAGAA
>JAQWFN010000085.1 GCA_029238785.1 Flavobacteriales bacterium
ATAGATATTCTTAAATGTCACAGACTTTTTTTATTACCACCAACTATTATATATCCTCACCTTTCTTCCCAATAACATCCTATAACACAAAAGCTAAACGGGAATTCAGAATGAGCCTTGACAAGGTAAATAATTATAGCATATCATCAAACGGGTTGGGGAGGTTTTGGATGTGTTGACTGCTTAGATGAACGTAAATCTCGGTGGTTTTGATGCTGCTATGTCCAAGTAAAAGCTGCACAGCACGCATGCTTATCCTCCATTGTTGTTTTGCACGACGATGGTGCAATTAACGAGTATATTTCTCGGCCGAAACCTTCGGGCTTACTCGTCACTTCTCCTTCTTTGTCTTGATACAAAGAAGCAAAAATCAAGACTGAAGTTCAATCCCTTGAACTGCTGATGTAATAAAAGCCATCTCCACCCAAACTCGCTATCGCTCAAACAGTGGGTTCCGATGGCTTTTATTACATCGCATTTCTACGGATCACTCACTTAGGTCGGTCCTTTATTCAGCTTGAGAATGAAAATGAGTGCATAAACGATGTATATCAGGTAGCTACCATTACTTCACGTCTCCCGACTCTCGTTTCCCGCTAGATACACTTAAAATAATCAAAAGGCTCCAAGCAATCTTTGCACTTGTAATGCGCTTTGCAAGAGGTGGATCCAAAGATGCTCACCATGGTGGTGTTCTTGGAGTTGCAGTTGGGGCAGGGGATGACTTTGTCTTCGCTTAGGAGGCGGCCTTTATCAGGTGTTCCGTCTTCTGGAGGGGCGATGCCGTATTCTTTGAGTCGCTGACGAGCAATGGGGGTGAGCCAGTCGGTGGTCCAGGGCGGACTCAAAGTAGTGCGCACTTCGTAGTCTTCGAAACCGGCTTCTTTGAGGGCGACTTTTACGTTGTGGCCAATGACATCCATGGCGGGACAACCACTGTAGGTGGGAGTAATCACCACAATGAGTTTCTCTTCTTCAAAAAACACATCGCGGGCTACACCCATGTTCACTACATCGAGCACGGGCACTTCTGGGTCTTCTACTTTTTCGAGTAGTTTCCAGACTTCTTTGATGGTATTTTCTTTGTTCTCAATTACCATTGAGCATTGGGATATGCACGAGGGATGTGCTGCATTTCAGCCAAAATATAACCGAGGTATTCGGTGTGTAGTCCTTGCTTACCACCTTGTTGCATCCACGCTTCGGCGTCGGGCATGTTGATGGTGGCAGCTTCAAATACAGTTTGAACGTTCTTCAACCAAGCATCGCGAAGCAAACTCACATCAATACCCACTCCTGCTTCTAAGGCTAAACGATCATTGTCGTCCATGGTGAACAGCTCACCGGTGAACTCCCAAATGTCGTCCACACTTTGTTGAATTTTCGCTTGGCTCTCTTCGGTACCATCACCCAAACGTACGATCCAATCGCTGCTGTGCTTTCGATGGTAGGCCACTTCTTTGATGGATTTGGCGGCAATGGCTTTCAACTGCTCGTCGCTGCTCTGCTCCATCATGGCTTCGTATGCGAGGAATAAAAAATGGTCGCTGAAGAATTGTCGCACCACGGTATCGCCAAAATGACCGTTCGGCAATTCGGCGAGCAAAGGGTTTTTAAAGTCCCTGACGTCTCTGAAGAAGGCGAGCTGATCTTCATCTCTTCCCTTACCTTCCACTTCACCGGCGTAGGTGAGGAGGGAGCGGGCCTGACCAATGAGGTCGAGGGAGATGTTGGTGAGGGCGATGTCTTCTTCAAGCGCCGGACCGTGTCCGCACCACTCTCCAAGTCGTTGACCTAAAATGAGGCTGTGATCTGCCCACTTGATAATATAATTGAACAATTCTTGACGTTCCATTCCTTCTGCTTACATGTGTTCCAATTCATCCGGCAAGTTGTAGAAGGTCGGATGGCGGTAAATTTTATCGTTGGCGGGGTCGAACATCATCTCTTTGTCTTCGGGGGTAGACGCAGTAATTTGATCTGATGGCACAACCCAAATGCTCGCACCTTCTTGTCGGCGCGTGTAAACATCTCTAGCGTTGGTAATGGCCATTTCGGCATCGGCTGCGTGAAGGCTACCAGCATGCTTGTGGCTCATCCCTTGTCTGCTTCGAATAAACACCTCCCAAAGAGGCCAGTCTTTTTTCGAACTCATTGTTGATCGTATTGTGTTGCGAACTTATGCCGCTTTGGTTTTTCTTTTTGCTTTTTTCTCAGCGTGTGCATTGGCGGCTTCTCTTACCCAAGCTCCATCGTCGTAAGCTTTTTTTCTTGTGGCGATGCGCTGTTTGTTGCACGGACCATTACCCTTAATCACGTTGTAGAACTCTTCCCATTGGATTTCACCGAAGTCGTAATGACCGGTTTCCTCTTTGTATTTCAAATCGGGATCTGGAATGGTGAGTCCGAGCATTTCAGCCTGTGGCACTGTCATGTCCACCATACGTTGGCGCAATTCATCGTTGCTGAAGAGTTTGATTTTCCATCTCATGCTGCGTTCGCTGTTGGGCGAATTGTCATCTGCCGGACCAAACATCATCAAGGCCGGCCACCACCAGCGGTTCAGTGAGTCTTGCGCCATTTGCTTTTGCTCTGGAGTACCGTTGGCGAGGGTCATCATGATTTCATAACCCTGGCGTTGGTGGAAACTTTCTTCTTTACACACACGCACCATTGCTCTGGCGTAAGGTCCGTAAGAACACTTGCACAAAGGCACTTGGTTCATGATGGCCGCTCCATCAACCAGCCAACCAATAGCGCCCATATCGGCCCAAGTCAAGGTAGGGTAGTTGAAAATGCTGGAGTACTTGGCTCTTCCGTCGTGGAGCTGTTGAATTAACTCGTCGCGATCGATGCCTAAGGTTTCTGCGGCGCTGTACAAGTACAAACCGTGGCCGGCTTCATCTTGCACCTTCGCCAATAAAATGGCTTTTCGCTTCAAACTTGGTGCACGGGTAATCCAGTTTCCTTCCGGCAACATTCCTACAATCTCAGAATGCGCGTGCTGCGAAATCTGCCGAATGAGGGTTTTGCGGTAGGCATCCGGCATCCAGTCTTTAGGTTCTATTTTTTTGTTTGCTGCTACGTAAGCATCAAACCGCTCAAGTAAATTTATATTCTCCATTTGCTTTGAATATCCAATGACAAATTAACAAAAATCCTCCGTTAACTGAACTTAAAACGCAGAAAACAGGGGCAGTGTTCACAGGTCTTTGCAATTTTTTGGCTCCATGTGAATGAGTGCTGCTCAATGGGGGATGAATGGTCGTTATTTGGTTTGAAACCCTTGCCGCATCACCCAGAAAAAACAAAACTCCCACACTTAAAAGACAAGAACTACTGCTGATCAAAATCAATCACCACTTCATCGGTGGTAGGGTGGGCTTGGCAGGTAAGGATGAAACCGGCTTCCACTTCGTCGGGCTCAAGGGAATAATTCAGGGTCATTTTCACCTCTCCAGAAATCAATTTTGCCCTGCAGGTGCAACAAACACCTCCTTTACAAGCGAAGGGCAAATCGGCTCCTTTCGCGAGGGCGGCATCGAGCACGTTTATTCCTTCATAAGGCACGTCCAAAAGCATGGCCGTATCGTCCAAAATAATCTTCACCTTGCTCATTTTCCCTTGGTCTTCAGCCTGAACAGCTTCTTCTGCGGCCTTTCTTGCAGCAGCCTGTTGTTGAGCCACCAGGGGAGAGGTAAAGAGCTCAAAGTGGATGTTTTCAGGAGCTAGTCCTTTCGCCATCATGGTGTCTTTCACGGCATTGATCATCTCAATTGGTCCGCAAGAGAACACTTCGTCAATATCGCGGTCTTGCAAGAGTTGATCATACAGTTCTCCGCACTTTTTAAAGTCGATTCTACCCGCCAGTAAAGGAATTTCGCTCGGTTCTCTTGTGAGCAAATGAAATACCCTTAAGCGTTGAAGGTGCCTGTCTTTAAGGTCTTCAATTTCCTCTTTAAAAATCACACTAGCGCTTTCTTTGTTGCCGTAGAAGAGGGTGAAGGTGCTTTTCGGCTCGCGACTCAGTACCGATTTTACGATGGAGAGAATAGGGGTTATGCCCGATCCTGCTGCAAAGCCCACATAGTGCTTTTCATTGGTCGGATCCAGTTCGGTATAAAATCGTCCCATGGGGGTCATTACTTTCATGGTATCGCCCGCTTTCAGCACCTCGTTGGCGTAAGTTGAAAACGCACCGCCCGGCACTTTTTTGATGGCCACACGCACTTCACCGTCGTCAACACCACTTGAAATGGAGTAGGAACGACGCACATCTTCATCATTGATGCTTTGGCGCAGGGTTAAGTATTGTCCTTGAATGAAGAGGTAGTTCTCCTGAAGTTCTTCGGGGATATCAAAAATCACTGAAACGCAGTCTGCTGTTTCTCTTCTTACTTCCTTTACAGTGAGCTCGTGAAATTTGGGCATAGTTGACGATTTTCGGCAAAGATAGTTTTTTCGTGAGGAGATTGGGCTGACGAAAATCAGGAGCGGTGCGATGGTGGAGATGAATGGTACATGAGTGGGAAGGATTTTGAAAAGAACCGATTTTAATGGATTGATTTTTGTTGCTTAGAAGCACTATTTTAATCAAGAACATGAAGGCTCGTTTTCTCTTATTTATACTGT